>NZ_JBFTKM010000010.1:0-146352 GCF_056395945.1 Arthrobacter sp. 05T442
TCCACCAGGACTACTACGAACTACACCCAGGAAGATTCCGCCAACGACCCAGCACACCGGCCCCCGCCACACACGCCGGGATCAACCTCCCCCAGACCAAAACACCCCAAAAACCAGCCCAGTGACTCCACACAGCTTGACAACTTTCGAGCGTTCGTGGCGGGCCCGCCACAACTGCGGGAGCGTTCGCGTCGGGCCCGCCACAACTGCGGGAGCGTGGCATCCCCGCGGTCGATCGGTGTTAGGAGGCCAGCGGCACGTTGTCGATCAGGCGCACCGGTCCGACCTTGGCCGCGATAATGGCCAGGCCCTCGCCGCGGAACGGGGTGTCCTTGCAGTTCTCGGCGAGCGGCTCAAGGGTTCGCGGATCCACGACCTCGAAGTAGTCCAGCCCCACGAGCGGCTGCGACTCGACAAGTGCCTGGGCGGACTCCACGTCCAGGGGTTCACGGGCGTTGGCCCGCTCCTCGATCAACCGGAGGGCCCGGGACAGCACGAGGGCCGCCTCGCGCTCGTCGTCCGAGAGGAAACGGTTGCGGCTGGACAGCGCGAGCCCGTCCGCGGAGCGCACGATCGGAACAGCGACGATTTCAACCGGGAAGTTCAGATCCTCCACCATGCGCTTGACCAGGGCCAGCTGCTGCGCATCCTTCTGGCCGAAGTACGCCCGGTACGCCGGAAGGCCAGTGCCGGGAAGGCCGGTACCGGGCATCCCGTAGTGCAGCAGCTTTGCCACCACGGTCAGGGCTCCGTCGAAGTGTCCGGGGCGGGAGGCGCCCTCCCACTTCTCGCCCAGTGGCCCCGCGGTGATGCGCACGGAGGGTTCCCCGCCTGGATAGACCTCGTCCACGGAGGGGGCGAACACGAGGTCCACGCCCTCGGCGTCGAGGAGGGCCAGGTCTGCATCGAGCGTGCGCGGATACCGTTCCAGGTCCACGGCATCGCCGAACTGCAGCGGGTTGACGAAGATGCTGGCCACCACGACGTCGTTCTGGGCGACGGCGGTTCGTGCCAGCCGGGCGTGCCCCTCGTGCAGGGCGCCCATCGTGGGCACGAGCCCTTGGGATGTCCCGCCCTTGTGCCTCAGCAGGCGCGCGCTCTCGGCGCGCAGCTGGGCCGCCGTGGTCACGAGTTGGATTGTCACGTCAGGGTCCTTCCGGGGCATCAAGCGCCTCGCTGATGCCGTCAAGTTGCGCCGGCTTCAACAGTCCGCGGCTTCCTGCCCGGCGGGCAGTCGCCCGGGCCATGGCCAGGTACGCCTCCAGAATATCGCCGTGGGAGCCGCCGTCGTGCTCCCGGAGCGCCTCGGCGTGCGCGGCCACTGTGCCCGTGTCCCCGCGCGCCACGGGCCCCGTCAGGGCAGATTCGCCCGAGGCGAGAGCGTTTTCGAGGGTGGCGCGCAGCAGCGGTCCGAGCATACGTTCGGGGGCGTCGACGCCGACTTCGCGGAGCAGCTCGGAGGCCTGCGCCACGAGCGTGACGAGGTGGTTCGAGCCGTGGGCCAGGGCCGCGTGGTAAAGCACCCGGTCAGCCTCGGCGATGGCGACGGGCTCGGCACCCATCTCCACCACGAGGGCCTGGGCGATCGGCAGCATCGCGGCATCAGCCGTGACGCCGAAGGTGCAGTCCAGCAGCCTCGTGAGGTCCAGGCTCATCCCGGTGAAAGTCATGGCCGGGTGCAGCGCGAGCGGCACGGCACCGGCGGCCCGGACCGGATGCAGGATCCCGACGCCGAAGCGGCCGGACGTGTGGGCCACGAGCTGGCCCGGCTGCCAGGCGCCCAGGGCGGCGAGGCCGTCCACCAGCGGGCCCAGGGCATCATCGGGGACTGCCAGCAGGACGAGTTCGGCGCGCTCCACAATGTCCCGCACGTCCAGGATGGGGACGCCGGGCAGCAGGGTTTCGGCGCGTTCGCGGCTGGCATCCGAGACGGCGGACACTCCGATGATGGCGTGCCCGGCTCCGCGGAGCGCCGCCCCCAGGACGGCACCGACCCTGCCGGCCCCGATGATTCCGACGCCGAGGCGTCCTGGCTTAGCCATGGTGCGGGCCTTCCTTAGGGGTTTGTTGGTCCTCAGCCGCCGGCTGCGCGCCGAACAGCGCGCCCACCGGCCTGACCGGGTCCAGCCAGTGTTCGCTGGTCTGGCGTTTCCGTGCGGCACGGGCGCGGGCGGACTGCGCATCGAGCAGCGCCCGGCCTTCGTCCAGGCCCGCCTGGACGAGCCGCGGAGAGACCGGGCCGACCGTGGTGTGCAGGACCAGGTCCGCCACCCTGAACCGCCGGGCCAGCGGACCCTGCTGCAGCGCGATCGACTGCGTGCGCTGGTGCGGTACCACTACAAGATGCCGCCACCAGCGGCCCGACCTGAGCAGCAGGGCTGTGCCGGTGGAGGCGAAACCGTTACGACGCCACCCCAGCGGCGCCAGGAGGCGGGCGCGGCGCGGCGTGGTGACGAAGCCGCCGTCGTTCTCCTGCGCGGAGGCGGTTTCCGGTGCCCGGGTGGCGTCGGTCATCCCGGTGAGGCCTGCCGTGAAGATCCGCACCGGGTCCGGGGTCCCGGGATCGGGCAGCACGAGGGCGAGCATGGCCAGCACCTCGGTGAGGGTCCCGACGGGCAGGAGCGTGGTCCGGGCCGAAGCTTCCCTGTTGTTTCCGGAGGTGCCGTATCCGGCCACGTTGACCTGCATCCGGTACCAGCCGAGGAACCGCCACAGCGGCGGCTGGCTGACCCGCAACGCCTGGATCCTGCCCGGCGGCAGCGTCTGCGCCTGGGTGTCGAGCAGCCCGTAGCGCAGCCGGATGCCGTCAGGAGAAATGGCGGCGGTAAAGTTGTAGCCCTTGTTGAACGAGGACCAGTAGGCCGCCACCAGGCCCAGGGCGGCAGGAATCAGGAAGAACGAAAAGCTGCGGTTCTCAGTGACGGCGGACAGCGCCACGGACACGACACCGGCCGCCACAATCGTGACGCTCTGCTCGCTCAGGACCAGCGACCCGACAAGGCGCGACGGCGGCACGGTCAGCACTGCCCGTTCGGGCGCCTCCGCAGCCCTATCCTCCGGACGGCCGGGTTCCGGCAGCACTCCGGCGGCACGGGACAGGATCGTGGCCCGGAGCTGCGTGGCGTCCGCCGTGCGGAGGTAGGCCAGGCGCATCGCGGATACGCCGGCGTCGGCGACTTCGAACCTGAGCTCGGCCAGCCCGAAGATCCGGGCCAGTAGCGGCTGCACGATATCGATCGCCTGCACCCGGTCCAGCCTGGCCTGGCGCTGCTGCTTGAAGAGGAAGCCGGTGTTGACCCGTACGTAGCCGTCCGCCACCTGGTAGCGGGTGAAGTACCAGGTCAGGAGGTAGCCGAGCACGCCCAGCAGCAGCATGACGCCCCCGCCGAGCAGCAGCCACAGAGCACGCCCGGCGAAGCGGTCGTCGATGAGGGGGCCGCCTTGGATGAGCCGCTCAAAGGTGTCGCGGCCAAAGAAGAAGGCAATGGCGGCCAGTGCCACCCAGCCACGGACGAACGGCGATGCCGGGTGCACGCGCAGCCAGCCGCCGTCGGACGGTTCCGCCGTACCGGCCCCCTGCCGCGGGGCAATTCCGGTGCCGCCCTGTGTCACTTCAGTCCCTTCACGGCAGTCGTGTCACAGACCGGCCAGCCGGGCTTCGCCCCGGGCCGAAAGCTGCTCGCGGAGCCGCGCGCCTTCGCTCGCGGGCAGGCCAGGAATTTCCGCGTTGGTCCCGGCGGAGGCGGTGTGCAGCTTCAGGGTGCAGAGACCGAGCGCGCGTTCCACCGGTCCCGCCCCGATGTCGACATATTGCATGCGGCCGTAGGGGACCACGAGGGTGCGCTGGAAGAAAATCCCGCGGCGGATCAGGAGGTCGTCCTCGCGCTCTGCGTAACCGATGGAACGCACTTGCCTCGGGATCAGCACGAGCCGCCAGATGGCAAGGAGCAGCAACACCGCCGGCACGGCAACGGCCAGCCACAGCGGGGGCCACACCCATGCGGCGGCCAGCACGAAGACCAGTGGCAGCGACACGATGGCCACCACGATCAGGTTTCCGAGAGCCCAGCCGACGAGGCGCACGGTGACGTACTTGGGTGAGACCCGAAGCCAGGCGATGCCCGGCGGATCAATCGCCTCGGTAGGCATATTCGCCTTCCGCCGAGGGTTTGCTGCGTTTGCCCTGCCGTCCGGGAACCGTTTCGGCGTCGCCGTCCTCGGGCGGGATCCGGCAGAACCGCTCGACGACGAGGCCCACGACGATCATGACCAGACCCCCGCCGGCCATGGCGAGCGTCTGCCATGCGATGTCATGGTTGCTCCGCAGGTTCCAGAGCCGCAACTGGTCCATGAAGATCCCCGCGTGCCAGCCCAGCAGCACCGTGCCCGTGTAAGCGCAGGCCTGGGCCAGGACGAGGGTCCAGGCCGCCAGGATGGGGTTGAGGATTTTCTTTTTCTTGCCGTTGCGCCACCGGAGCACGCGGATGCCCAGCAACAGGGTTAGTGCCACGATCACGCCCATGGTCACCAGCCCGGTGAGCGGCAGCACGGGTGTCGCCATGCTGTAGCGGCTCGTCAGGAGGGTCGCGAACCAGCCTGCGGCGGCCACTGCCACCGCCATGATGAGCAAGACCAGGGGGTTCGTGAGCTTCACGGCAACTCCACGGCGTCGGCCCCGGCGTTGACGTCCTGGAAACCATCGAAGGGTGCGAGGTCGGCGAAGTCCGCGGCCCTGGCGGCGAGGTCGCCCACCCGTTCGCCGTTGAGTTCCGCCGCGGGATCGATCAGCGACCACGGATACAGCACGAAGGCACGTTCCCCGGCCCGGGGATGGGGCAAGGTCAGTTCGGGGTCCGCACTCACGATGTCCCCGTAAGTCACGATGTCGACGTCGAGCGTGCGCGGCCCCCACCGGACTTCGCGTACCCGCAGGTGTTTTTGTTCCACTTCGTGGCAGTGCCGCAGCAGCTCCAGCGGGGACAGGCTGGTTTCCACGGCAATCACCATGTTGAGGAAGTCCGGCTGGTCCGGCGGCCCGCCCACGGCCTTCGTCTGGACGATCGGCGAGATGGCGAGGAGGCGGACCTCCGGCGGATCGACGAGGTCCGCGACGGCCGCGGAGAGGGTGTCGCTGCGCTCCCCGAGGTTGCTGCCGAGCGCAAGCACGGCCCGCGTGTAGACCGGGCTCATCGCCGCTCCCGGTGCACGCTGACGGAGACGTCACCGAATTCGACGTCGATCGGAGCCTTGGGCTTGTGCACGGTGATGTCCACGGCGGCCACCGCGAACTTGGCCAGGACGTCCTCGGCGATCCGCACGGCCAGGGCTTCGATCAGGTTCAGCGGCTCCCCCGTGATCCAGGCCTTGATGCAGCCGGCCACTTCGCCGTAGTGTGCGGTGTTTTGCACGTCGTCGCTCGCGGCCGCCTTGCTGAAGTCAAGGTGCAGCACCGCGTCGACGATGAACGGCTGGCCGTTCCGGCGTTCGAACTCGAACACCCCGTGATGGCCGACGGCGGTGACGCCGGTCAGCGTGATCTGGTCCATGGCGGCCGGATCAGCCGTGGCCGGGGGCGGGCGGTGTAGTCGCCGCGGGCGCCGGGGGTGCCATGCGGGCGGCGACCTTGACCGCGTCGAGGCTTGAGCCGACGTCGTGCACGCGCACGGCCCAGACACCGCGAAAGGCGCTGATGGCGGTCACGGCGGCGGTGGCGGCGTCGCGTTCCTCCGGCGGGGCGGCCTTGCCGGCCACCGTCAGGAGGCTGCCCAGGAAGCGCTTCCGGGACCCCGCCACGAGGACCCTGTGGCCCATGGCCTGCAGGACGTCCAGGTGCTGCAGCAGTTCCCAGTTCTGCACATCCGTCTTCGCGAACCCGAGGCCGGGGTCCACGATGATCTGTTCCGGTGCCACACCCGCGGCGTAGAGCTTGTCCCGGACGCCCGCGAGCTCGGCGGCGACGTCCTCGGCCACGTGCTGGTAGTCCGTCAGTTCGTTCATGGTGCTGGCGTCGCCGCGGCGGTGCGTGAGAATGTACGGGGCCTTGGTTCGGGCCGCCAGCTCCGCCATTTCCGGCTCCATGGTCAGCCCGGAGACGTCGTTGATGATCGCGGCACCAGCCTCGAGGGCCTTGGCCGCGGTGGCGGCATGCGTCGTGTCGATGCTGACAAGGGCACCGGCCTTGACCATCGCCTCGATCACCGGCAGGACCCGGCGCTGTTCCTCCTCGACGCCGACTGCGATCGCGCCGGGGCGGGTGGATTCGCCGCCGACATCGATGATGTCAGAGCCTGCGTACAACATGCGGAGTCCGGCCGCGATGGCGGTGTCGGCCGTCGGGTGCTTGCCGCCGTCGCTGAAGGAGTCGGGGGTGACGTTCAGGATTCCCATCACGAGGGTCCGGTCCGTGGGCAGGTCCTGAAACCTCGCTGCCGGGCGCGGTTTGCGCAGTACGGGCATCGGCGAGGTCGCGGGTCCGGTCCCAGGGGCTGCAGCTAAGGAGTCCATAGTCTGTATTTCTTACCTTCCGAGGATGAGGCTCATGGCTTCGGCACGGGTGGCCGGGTCATGCAGTTGCCCGCGCACCGCACTGGTGACGGTCTTCGCGCCGGGCTTGCGGATACCGCGCATGGACATGCACAGGTGTTCGCATTCGACGACGACGATCGCGCCGCGGGGCTTGAGGTGGGTGACGAGGGCTTCGACGATCTGGGTGGTCAGCCGCTCCTGGACCTGGGGGCGCCGGGCGAACATGTCCACCACCCGGGCCAGCTTGCTCAGGCCAGTGACCTTGCCGTCGTGCGAGGGAATGTAGCCGACGTGCGCCACGCCGTGGAACGGCACCAGATGGTGCTCGCACGTGGAGTAGAAGGGGATGTCCTTGACGAGCACCAGTTCCTCGTGGTCCAGGTCGAAGGTCGTAGCCAGGATTTCAGCCGGATCGTGGTGCAGGCCGGCAAACATTTCCGTGTAGGCCTTCGCCACCCGTTTCGGGGTGTCCACGAGACCGCTGCGGTCCGGGTCCTCGCCGATGGCCAGCAGGATTTCCCGCACTGCCGCCTCGATGCGCGGGCGGTCCACTTTCGGGCGGGAGTGCTGGGCTGTCCCGCCTACCGCCGAAGGAGCGGCGGTGGCGGGAACGTCGTCGTCGAAGTTAGAAGTCACAGAAGAAGCCTAGCCGGGATGGCCGTCAGTCCCGATATCCGTAACGCCCTGGAAGGGCTCCTGTCCGGGGACGCCCTGGGCGTGCGGCGGCCGTGCATCCAGGGGCTCTTCGAGCCGTGCCTGGGTGGCTTCCTCCTGCGCCTCGCGCTCCGCCTTTTCGCGGCGCGACTCCACCGGGCCGGCGGACTGGAGCGGGCGCGTTTCCTTGGAGAGCCAGACTTCACGGAAGTCGCGCTTGCGGATGTGCGTGAAGACGTGCGCGATTTCGGCCTGGTTCAGGGTTTCGCGTTCCAGCAGTTCGAGTGCCAGCTGGTCCAGGACGTCCCGGTTCTCGGTGAGGATGGCGTAGGCCTCGTCATGGGCCCCGTCGATCAGGCGGCGCACTTCCTCATCCACGATGTACGCGATCTGGTCCGAGTAATTGCGCTCATGGCCCGCATCACGGCCCAGGAACGGCTCCCCGCCGCCCTGGCCGAGGCGCACGGAGCCGACGCGCTCACTCATGCCAAACTCGGTGACCATCTTCCGGGCAATCCCGGTGGCCTTCTCAATGTCGTTGGACGCGCCGGTGGAGGGGTCGTGGAAGACGAGTTCTTCCGCGACACGGCCGCCCATGGCGTAGGCCATCTGGTCGAGCAGTTCGTTGCGGGTGATGGAGTATTTGTCGTTTTCCGGGACCACCATGGTGTAGCCGAGGGCGCGGCCGCGGGGCAGGATGGTGATCTTGGTGACCGGCGCCGAGTTCCGCAGGGCCGCCGCGACGAGGGCGTGGCCGCCCTCGTGGTAGGCCGTGACCTTGCGTTCGTGTTCCTTCATGACGCGGCTGCGCTTCTGCGGGCCGGCCATGACGCGGTCGATCGCCTCGTCGAGTGCGCGGTCATCGATCAGGTTCGCGTTGGAGCGCGCGGTCAGCAGCGCGGCCTCGTTCAGGACGTTGGCCAGGTCGGCGCCCGTGTAGCCGGGCGTCTTCTTGGCAACAGACCTGAGGTCAACGCCGGGAGCCATCGGCTTGCCCTTCGCGTGAACCTGCAGGATCTGGTCGCGGCCGATCAGGTCGGGGGCCTCGACGGAGATCTGCCGGTCGAAGCGGCCCGGGCGCAGCAGGGCAGGGTCCAGTACGTCGGGGCGGTTGGTGGCGGCGATCAGGATGACGTTTGTCTTGACGTCGAAGCCGTCCATTTCAACCAGCAGCTGGTTGAGCGTCTGCTCGCGCTCGTCGTTGCCGCCGCCGATGCCGGCGCCACGGTGACGGCCGACGGCGTCGATCTCGTCGACGAAGATGATGGCAGGGGCGTTGGACTTGGCCTGCTCGAAGAGGTCGCGGACGCGGGAGGCGCCCACCCCGACGAACATTTCAACGAAGTCGGAGCCGGAGATGGAGAAGAAGGGGACGCCGGCCTCGCCTGCGACGGCGCGGGCCAGGAGGGTCTTGCCGGTGCCGGGAGGGCCGTAGAGCAGCACGCCCTTGGGGATCTTGGCCCCGACCGCCTGGAACTTGGCAGGCTCCTGCAGGAATTCCTTGATCTCTTCGAGTTCCTCGACTGCCTCGTCGGCGCCGGCGACGTCACTGAAGGTGACCTGCGGCATGTCCTTGTTGACGAGCTTGGCCTTCGACTTGCCGAACTGCATGACCTTGGAGCCGCCGCCCTGCATCCGGGAGAGCAGGAACCAGAAGAGGACACCCAGCAGCAGCACGGGGATCAGGAGGGAGAAGAGCCCGGAGAACCAGTTGTTTTCGATCGGCTGGTCGGTGAAGCCGCTCGGCGGTTTGGAATCGGTGACTGTCTTGACGATGTCCTGGGCACGGGCGTTGACAAAGTAGAACTGGACGTTCTTGCCCTTGTCCTGTCCGTCGACCTGCAGGTTGTCTTTCAGGACCATGTCCACGCGGTTTTCGGCGTCGAAGATCTTGGCCTGCTCGACTTTGCCCCCGGTCAGCAGCGCGAGGCCCTTGTCGGTGTCAATCCGGCTCGAGCCGCCCGGCGCCAAGGTGGCGAAGGCAAGCAGGAGCATGGCGACGACGACGACAATCCAGATGCCGGGGCCCTTGAAGAAACTCTTAGCTTTCATCTGTTCGGGGCTGGCCCCGTCCCTCCTGGTAGTGCTGCACGGCGACCGATCTGCGCGCGTGTGGTGCTGCGTCAGCTTCTAGCTATACACCGTTCGCTGTAACTCACGCACAATGACGTGCAAAAGTTCCCTGTGGGCGTAGCGGGCCGGCCGGGCGGGGTCCAGGAGCAGGCCCCGCCAGCCGTCTACTCGTAGACGTGCGGGGCGAGGGTGCCCACGAAGTCCAGGTTGCGGTACTTCTCCGCGTAGTCCAGGCCGTAGCCGACGACGAACTCGTTGGGGATGTCGTAGCCGACGTACTTGACGTCGATCTTGACCTTGGCGGCCGTGGGCTTGCGGAAGGCGGTGCAGATTTCCACCGAGGCGGTGCCGCGTGATTCGAGGTTGGTCTTCAGCCAGGACAGCGTGAGGCCGGAGTCGATGATGTCCTCGACGATCAGGACGTCTTTGCCCAACAGGTCGGTGTCGAGGTCCTTGAGGATGCGGACGACGCCGGAGGACTGCGTGCCCGAACCGTAGGAGGAGACTGCCATCCAGTCCATGGAGACGTGGCTGTGCAGCGCGCGGGCCAGGTCAGCCATGACCATGACGGCGCCCTTGAGCACGCCGACGATCAGGAGATCGCGGCCTTCGTAGTCCTTGTCGATCTGCGCCGCAAGTTCGGCGATCCGTGACTGGATCTGTTCCTTGGTGTAGAGAACGTGCTTGAGGTCTGCCTGGACGTCGTTTGAATCCACCAATGGCTCCTGTGTCGATGCGGGTGCGACTAATTTCGGGGCGGTTTGTGAGGCCGGAATACAAGCTTCCCACAGCGGGCGGCCTCCCGGGGAACGCCGCCGGCGGCAGGCTGCCCCCCGGCAGAGCGCTGGGCGAGCGAGAGCCGGTAGACGCTGACTCCGCCGGGGAGCTGAACCGGGCCCGCCGATCCCTGCCGGCGCAACAGCGCCTCCGCCGCGAGCAGGCGCTGGTGGCTGGGCTGCTGGCCCCCGACGGCGGCGGCTGCCTTGGCGATGACCCGGAACCTCACAGCCGGTGGAAGGTCCCGCAAGGGCGCCTCCGGAAGGCTGATCTCGTCCCCGGATTGCTCCCGCAGCCGGGCGAAGGTGTCTCCGGCCACGTCCTCCAGGTAGTCGGCATCCAGCTGCAGGATCGCCGCGGTCCGGGCCAGGGACTCGGCGACGCCCGGCCCGAGCTTCTCCTCTAGCAGCGGCAGCACTTCGACCCGGGTCCGGGACCGCGCGTAGGCGGGGTCGGCGTTGCTGGGATCGTGCCAGGGCTCCAGGCCCTCGACCTCGCAGATCTCCAGGGTCTGTGCCCGGCGCAGTCCCAGGAAGGGCCTGAGGAGGCGCCCGCGGGCGGGGCGCATCCCGGCAAGGGACCGGGTGCCGGAGCCGCGTGCCAGGCCGAGCAGGACCTGTTCGGCCTGGTCGTCGAGGGTATGGCCGAGCAGGATCACGGCGGCACCGGTCTCGTCAGCGGCGGCCTCAAGGGCGCCGTGGCGCGCCTCCCTGGCGGCCGCCTCGGGGCCCATGCCGGCCGGGGCGACGTCGACGCGCCTCACCATTACGGGCGAAAGTCCGAGGTCCGTGAGGACCCGGGCGGTGGTGGCGGCCACCTCTGCCGTGCCCGGCTGCAGCTGGTGGTCCACGACGACGGCCCCGACCCTCACGGGGTGGCCGTCCACATGCCCGCGGCGGGCGAAATACGCGGCAACTGCAGCGAGTGCCAGCGAGTCGGGCCCTCCGCTGCAGGCGACGATCACGCGTTCCGGGTAGCCCGCTCCCGCCAGGGCGTCCTGGAGCATCTTCCGCGCCGTGCCGACGACGGGCGCCAGCCGGCCTGGCTGGCGTCGTCCGCCTTGAACGGCCGGGTGATCAGCCCCGGGATCGACAAGGGGAGGTTCGCTGGCGGGCACGGAAACTAGAGCCCCATCCGTTCAAGCCAAAGCTTGGAATCGTGGATCTCGGGTTCGGTGGGCAGGTGGTCCGCGGAATCCCAGACCTTATTGAAGCCTTCCATGCCGGCCGCGGCCACCACTTCGCGGACAAACTTCGCGCCGTCGCTGTACTGGCGCATCTTGGCATCGAGGCCCAGGAGGCTCCTGATGAACTTCTCGATGACGCCGCGGTCCTTGCCCCGGGCGTTGAAACGCTGCCGGATGGTCTTCACCGAGGGGACAATGCTGGCGTCGACGGCGTCCATCACGACGTTGGCGTGGCCTTCGAGCAGGCTCATGAGTGCCGTCAGGCGGGACAGGGCGGCTTTCTCCTCCGGGTTCTGCAGGAGGTCGAGGATGGCGCCGCGGCCCGGACCGGACGTGGTGCGGTCCCTTAGTGACTTAGCCGCGGCGGAGGCCCGTTCCATCAGGGAATCGACATTGCCCAGCAACTGGCCGCTGAGGTTTTCGATCTCATCCAGCATGTGGTGCCTCAGCCAGGGTGCCGCGGCGAACTGCACCCGGTGAGTCTGCTCGTGGAGGCAGACCCAAAGCCGGAAATCGGCGGGCTCGACGTTGAGTTCTCGCTCCACCGTGATGATGTTCGGCGCGACGAGCAGCAGGCGCCCGGCGGCGGGGGCCGACGAGTTCTCGGCCAGCGCGGAGAAGGGGTCGTACTGGCCGAGGACCTTGCTGGAGAGGAATGCCAGGACGGCGCCGAGCTGGCTGCCGGTGATGGCGCCGCTGACGCTGGCCGCACCGGGATTGATGGTCCCCCGGCGGCCCTCGAGCATCTTTTCCATGGCAGGAGCGAGCATCACGGCGAAGCTCTGCGTGTTGGCCTTCGCCCAGGAGGCCCGGTCCACCACCAGGACGGAGGAATCGCGGAGGTCGCGGGCGGCGTCGAGGCCGGTGATGTGGTGGACATGCGGCACGGAGATGTCTGCCATGAGGCGCAGGTTCTCCACGGCGGCGCCGATCTCGGCGGATCCCAGGGTTGGCCCCGCCGGCGCCAGCCGGGCGGCCGTGGAAGCGGCAAGCTCCCAGTTGATGAGGGCTTGGGCTTGGGCTGATGTCCCGCGTGCAGAGAACTCCATAGGCTCCATCAGATCACAGGGGCACGACGTTGCGCGTTAACTTTCACCGGCCGGCGAACAAACCCGGCCGCACATCGGTGCCAGCCTGCCCGTCGCCGCCCGGCCTGCCCGTCAGCGGCAGCCGCAGCCGGCAAGGATGGAGGCCGAGCGGTCCAGTGCTGCCTTGTTCGCGGCGCCCGGGCTCAGGCCGTTACCAATGAAGGAGAAGACCAGCAGCCGGCCGTCGGCGTCGACGACGTAGCCGCTGAGGGCGATCACGGTATTCAGCGTGCCTGTCTTGGCGCGCACGAGCCCGGCTCCCGCTGCCGTGGCCGCATCGGTGTACCGGTCCCCGAGTGTTCCGGTGAGTCCCGCCACCGGGAAGCCGGCGAGGGCGGCGCGCAGACGCGGATCCGGGCCGGAGGTCATGGCCCGGACCACGTCCGTGAGCTGCCGGGCGGAGACCTGGTTGGCCAGGGCCAGGCCGGAGACGTCCGCGGCATGGAGCGTCTCGGTGGGGATCCCCATGTCCTTGAGCTGCTGCAGGACGGCGGCGATGGCTCCGTCGTTGCTGCCCGGCTGGCCGGCCGCAATGGCTGTCATCCGGCCCATCACCTCGGCGAGGTAGTTGTCCGAGGTCCGCAGCAGCAGGTCGACCTGCTCGCCGACCGTGGCGGACTGGACCTCCGCCAGGACGCGCGCGCCGGCAGCGGGCGTCGCCCCCGGGCCCGGCGCGGGGGCGGGGGCGGGCGGGGCCCGTACGACGCCGGGCACCACGGACAGCCCGGCGCCCGCTGCGGCCGACGCGAGCTGTGCCGAGAACGCCTCGGCGGCAGTCATGGCGGCGTCCTGCGGGCGGGGGCCCGTGGTCGTGGCCGGGTCAAACCGCGCCGCGTTCATGGCCAGCGGAAACAGCGGGGCCGTCTCGCCCGCGGCCACATCGTCCGGGCTCCACGCCGGGCTCAAGGACGGACCCGTAAAAAGGGAGTCATCGACCAGCACGGTGACATTGCCGGAGACGCCGTCCTTCTGGAGGGCGCGGATGGTGGCCTGCGCGAGGGTGCCGAGCCCGGCGTGGCCCATGACCGCGTCCGGGGCTGATTCGCCCGCGCCCAGGAGCACGTCTCCACCGCCGGTGAGCACGACCGAGCCGGGCATGGGTCCCGCCACGGCCCTGGTGCTGAAGCGGTGGTCCGGGCCCAGGACGCGCAAGGCGGCGCTGGCCGTGAAGAGCTTCATGTTCGACGCCGGAACGCGGGCCTCGTCCCCGGAGCTGTCAAAGAGCAACTGCCCGGTGGACGCATCCTGCACGACCCCGGTGATTGTTCCGCCGCCGTCGGCCTTCAGCGTGTCTTTGAGCTGGGCCGTGAGCCGGGCAGCGTCCGGCACGGCCGCCGAGCCGCTCAGGGGTCCAATAATGCCTGGGCCGTCGGCGCCTCCGTGGCTGAGGCTGGCCGGGGCCTGCTGCCACGGGACGGCCGGGACGGCGGAGGTTCCGGAGCGGTCCGGGCCGAGGAAGGCCGGGGCGATAGCGATGCCGGCCGGGACGGCGAGGGACACGATCAGAAGTGTCAGGAACAGCATCGGGAGGATCCGCCGCAGCGGGCCGGGCGCCGGGGCCAGGGCTGCACGGCTGGTTCTGCGTTTCATGCTGCTGCTGGTCCTTTAGTCCTGAAATGTCCCCACTAGTTCCTGAAACCTGGGCCTCTCGCTATATCCTCAATAGTAGTCGGCGGCACCGGTACTGCTTTTTCGGACGTCGCGTGTGCCGCGCACCCCTGAAATCGTCAAGGAGCATTCCATGAAACATGACGTGACAATCGAGATCCCCAAGGGATCACGCGTCAAGTACGAAGTCGATCACGAGACCGGCCGCATCCGCCTGGACCGTGTCCTGTTCACCTCCATGCAGTACCCCACGCACTACGGTTTCTTCGAGAACACCCTGGGCGAGGACGGGGACCCGCTGGACGCCCTGGTGCTCCTGCAGGACTTCGACCTTCACCCCGGCGTGATCGTTGAAGCCCGCCCCATCGGCGTGTTCAACATGACTGACGACGGCGGCGGCGACGCCAAGGTCCTGTGCGTCCCGGCCGATGCCCGCTTCGATCACATCAACGAGATCACCGATGTCAGCGAGTTCCTGATCAAGGAGATCGAGCACTTCTTCACCCGCTACAAGGACCTGGAGCCGGGCAAGTGGGTCAAGGCCGAAGGCTGGGGCGACCGCGCCGCGGCCGAAGCCGAGCTGGAAGCTTCCATCAAGCGCTACGTGCCCGCCGCGCACTGACGTCCTGACCCCAACGCGGGGTCATCTACAGCCCATCCGGGTGGCCGGAATGGGCCGTAGATGACCCCGCGTTACTGTTTAACGGTTTAACGGCCGGGTCCCGTCGCCGGCATGGGTACCCGTCCCCATCGCCCTGTCCCGGGAGAACGCCTAGGCTGTCGGGGGAACGATCGCTACTTATCATGGGGGATTCCGGATGGCGGGATTTTACGGGGCCGATGTCGCCCAGCTCCGGACGCTTGCAGGCGTCATGGGCAAAGCTGCGGACACCATCGGCATGCAGGGCACTCAGTTGACCAATCTCATCAACACCAGCACGTCGTGGAACGGACAGGACGCCAGCCGCTTCAAGGCCGATTGGAACGGCCAGCACCGCCAGAGCCTGATCCAGGCAGCCGGCCTGCTGCGGACAAGCGCACGGGAACTGAAGGAACAGGCCAACCAGCAGGAGTTCGCCAGCAACAAGAACGGGGAGAGCTCGCTTGGCGTCATCAAGGATGTCGTCGACACCGGCTTGGGCGTCAAGGACCTCGGCGCCCAGCTGTGGCAGGCCTACAAGCTGCGTAATCTCGGCTGGGAAGACTTCGCCAAGACCAAGGCCCTGCTCACGGACTGGCGCGCTGGCGGTGCTGTGATCCGTGAATCCCTGGACGCACTGCGCAACGGCGGCAAAATAACGGACGTGCTTGCCGACCTCAAGGCCGGCATCCCGTTCAGCCCGGCATTCCTGGAAGCCTCGAAATTCTCCCAGGGCCTGCGGGTCGCGGGGGCACTCGCGGCCCCGCTGAACATTGTCGGCGGCATCAGTGACGTCATGAACCCCCAGCACGACGGATGGCGCGGCACCGGAGACCGGATCGCCGGCGGTCTCTCCGTAGCCGGCGGTGTCGGCAGCATCATGCTGATGACGGCGGCCGGCGCGGCGATGCTGGGACCGATCGGTGCGCCCATTATTGTCGGTGCCGGCGTCGTCGCCGGCGCCTGGGCGCTGGGGAACCTGGTGGCCGACCACTGGGACTCCATCAGCAACTTCGCCCGTAATCCCGGGAGCTACCTCGCCGACGGTGCCGGGGAGGCGCTCGACGTCGCCCAGGACACAGCCATTAGGGTTGCAGATGGAGTCAGTGACGCGGCCAAATCTGTCGGAAACTTCGTCGGAGGAATATTCGGATGACCACGAACACCATGAAATGGACCGAACGCGACGTGCAGTGCGCGGCGGGCGTCCTCGGCCGCGCTTCTGCCGAGGGCACGGCCCTCCCCACGCTGACCGACGAGGAAATTGTGGCCCTCGACGGCGTGCAGCACGAGCAAATCGTCGCGCTCCCGTGGCTCAGCGCACAGAAGACGGGCACCGACATCCTGTGCGCGGTGGCGCTTCGAGGCCTCCTGGCCAAGGAACTCGTCTACCCCGTCCTCTTCGAAGGCGAGAGCGCGCCGTCCCGGCTGCACGCCGTGGAGCACATCACGGGCGCACTCACATTGCGGCGCAGCGGCGATACTGTCGTCTCCGTGGAGCGCACCGTCTCCACCGGAAAACGCTGGCTCTACGCCTACGTCCATGTGGAGGGTGTCCTCTTGGAAGAAGTGGACGACGGCGGCCTGCACGGTTTCACCGTGATCACCCGGGCCCAGCTCGCTGGCCGGCTGGCGCGGTTCGTTGACCCGGAAGGGTCCGCCTCGACCGACGCGCCCGCCGTCGCATACTCCGAGGCCGACTTCGAAGCACAGGCACCGGCGGTCCTCCCGGACGCCCGCGCAGCCAGCAACGTGGTGTCATTCAGCACCGGGTCCGAAGACTTCCCCACGGTGACCGTCTACACCGGCCCATCCTGGGTCCGTGTCCTCACGCCCCGGCTCGCGGACCGCGGGGTCAGCCTCGAGCTCCAGGAAACCTCCGGCGCAACCTTGGCCCGGGTTCTTGGCTCGCTGGCCGGCGTTTCCTGAGCTCCCGCCGTCCGCCTACGAAAGTCATCGATGAACAAGCCAAAGCCCTCCCCCACCGGACTGATCGATCCCGCCACAGGAAGTCCCGTCCGCCGCCACCCTGACTCGGGCACCTATTACGTGCCCAAGGCCGGCTGGCCGCACTTCTGGGCCCGTTCCCTCGATGCCCTGGTGGTGGTCTTGGTGGCAGGGGTGCTGATGGGTGTGGCGAACGCGCTGGTCCAGGACCTTGCGCTCGGCTCCTTGTCTTATGCCGTGCTGTCGAGCAATGGCCTGTTTGCCACGGTGATGATCGGCCTGTGGTTCCTGGTTGTGTACGCCTACGGCATGGTGTGGGGGGCCTTCGGCAGTGTCGGGGACGCGGCCGCCGGCATGCGTTCGGTCCGCATCAGTAACGGCACGACGTCGGGCGCCTGGCGTGGTGGATGGCGTGCTGTCTGGTGGTCTTTCGCGCCCCTGTATCTCATCATGGCGATTGCGGCCGCCGTCACCGGTGGTGGCGGCGACAGCTTCACCGCCAACTACGTCTCCGTTGACCGCCGTTCCGGAGTGGCCTCCGGCGCGGCCCCGGTTCCGGACCCCCGCGCGGCGGCTGCCGGCCAGGCGGCAGTGCAGCAGCACGGCCAGCTCCCGGCCCTCTACGACGGCAGGAGCCCGCGTGGCTGAAGAGCCCGGGCACGGCAGCACCCGGCTGGTCCGCCGCGCCGAACGATTGTACGGCGATCGGCTCGGCCGGTTCCGGTACGGCGAGCTCTCCTGGCATGTGCCCTTGAAGTGGCTGCCGGGGTTCCTGCTGGCCGGATTCGCCTTCGGCGCCATAGCCCAGTTCACCGGCCAGCCGCGGTCGTCACGGGACCCGGCGCTCTTCTCCGACCTCCCGCTCTTCCTGTCGACGAGCCTGGCTACGGGGCTGGTCCTGTGGTCCATGACCTTGTTGTGGAGCTTCCGCAGGCTGCTGGTCTTTGACCGTGGGCTGTTGTTCGGGTACGCCCGGAAACACACGGCCCGTGCCATCTTGTGGCAGGACATCGACCCGGGGTCGCTCCGCGTAGTCGAAGCCCGGCCTGGCATCGAGGCCGACGGTCTCCTCAAGACCCTCAAGCGCAGCACCAAAACCTCCCTGGGCGTACACGGACGTTACGCCCTCGTGTTCCGCGGCCGGGCGTCGGACCCGGACCAGGCCGCCCTCCAGGCTGGAATCTCCGAGCCCGGGTTCTTCACCTTCAGCACGAGGGAACACCCGGTTGCCCTGATCGCCGCCATCGAGCAGGGGATGGCCGGCGCAGGGCTCCGGGCAGCCGGCGCGCCAACCCCGGGCGCCGTTCCGCTGGTCTCCGTCAGCACCGCCATGAGGCTGGACTAGGGCGCTTGCCTACGCAATGCCACCGGGTAGTGTTTGATCCAGTATGTTCACGCTGACCATCAATCAAACCGACAGCCGGCGCGACGGCGACCGCGTGCCGCAGCTCCTCAAGGACCTGCGGCATATCCCCGCACGCCTCGATTTTGACCGTTCGGTGGAGGACGAGGTGCAGGGCATCGTGGACTGTCCCCAGCAGGCCGTTGAGGCGGCCATGATCGCCCTGCGCAGCGGCAGCTGGTACGTCGGCATAGGCGTGGGACCCGTGAATGAACCCCTGCCCAACCAGATCAAGGACGCTTCGGGCCACGGTCTGATCTACGCCCGCCGCGCCGTCGACCGGCTCCGCAACGGCAAGGACCGCATTCCGGTGGCCGTGGAGGGCCCGCTGGCGGACCTGGCTGCAGAGTCGGAGGCCGTCCTGCGGCTGCTGGGCCACATTGTGCACGACAGGAGCGCGGCGGAATGGCGTGTGCTGGATCTGCTGACCCCCGGCGTGCGCGGCCAGCAGAAAGCCGTCGCCGAGGAGCTCGGAATCACCACCCAGGCGGTCAGCAAGGCCGTTGCGCGCGCACAGTGGAACGAGGAACACGCCGCGCGGCCGGCCGCGGCCCGGCTCCTGGGCCTTATCCTCGAGGTCCGCTAGAGCCGTGCCTGCGCCGGAATCTTCCGGCCCCGAACGTTGAAGCCCTGGAATGTTCAGGCCCTGACGATGCCGCCCTAGAGGAGGCTGCGCAGTACGTGCGCGGCGCCGTCGTCGTAGACCGACTTCGTGACCTCGTCCGCAGCGGCGATCACTTCCACCGGCGCCTGTCCCATGGCCACGCCGCGGCGTGCCCACGTGAGCATCTCAATATCGTTGCGGCCGTCGCCGACGGCGACCGTTCGGTGGGACTCGATGCTCAGCCGGCCGCGGAGGTGTTCCAGTGCGCTGGCCTTCGTGACGCCGGCGGCGGCAATGTCCAGCCAGGCCGTCCAGCCCACCGAATAGGTCACGCCGGCAAGTCCCACGTGGCGGATCGCGGCGTTGAATTCCTCAGGAGTGTTCTCTGAGCTGAACACCACCACTCGCACGGCGGTCGCCTCCAGCATGGTCTGGAAGTCGACGCCGATCGCTTCGACGCCGAAACTGGCGTCCTGGAAGCGTTCGGTGGAGAGGAAGTTTCCGGCCTCGTCTTCCAGGGCGTACTTGGCGGTGGGGAGCCGCTTGCGCAAGGCCCGGAGGGCGGGGCCGGGGTCGAAGGTGGCCTTGTGGAGGACCTCATAGCCCCCGGCGAGTCCGGAGTCGAGACGGAGCGTCACGCCGCCGTTGGAACACACGGCATAGCCGTTGTCGATTCCGATGTGCTCGATGATGGGCAGCGTGGCGTTGAGCGAACGGCCCGTGGCGATCATGACGTGGTGGCCCGCCGCCACGACTGCCTGGGCGGCTTCGCGGACGGGTACCGACATGTGGCCGTCGTGGTCGACGAGGGTTCCGTCGACGTCGAGGGCGATCATCATCTTTTCGTTTGCATTTCGCCGGTCATCGTTGCCGGCGACTGAGATTTCAGTCAATGTAGTCATCCAATAAGTAGAGCAGACGCCCCTGACAGCCGCTAGGACTCACGCCACAGCAAGGCATGAACTTGTGGTAAACACCCAGAGCTTTTCCACACTGTGGATGTTTACCCGGCGGCTGCCGGGGGACCGGACAGGGCGGCGCCGCGGGACGCTAGAGAACAGGGAAAACGGTCATGCCGCCCAGGTACTTCTGCAGGGCGGCCGGGACGTTGACGGAGCCGTCCGGGTTCTGGTGGTGTTCCAGGATGGCCACAATCCACCGGGTGGTGGCCAGCGTGCCGTTGAGGGTGGCGACGGCCCGGGTGCCCTTCGGGGCGCCGTCCTCGTTCAGCACGCGTTCGCGGATGTTGAGCCGCCGCGCCTGGAACGTGGTGCAGTTGGACGTGGACGTCAGCTCCCGGTAGGCGCCCTGGGTGGGGACCCACGCCTCACAGTCGAACTTGCGGGCCGCGGAGTTGCCCAGATCGCCCGCGGCCGTGTCAATCACGCGGTAGGGCAGTTCGCACTTGGCCAGCATCTCCTCTTCCCACGCGAGCAGGCGCGCGTGCTCGGCTGCCGCGTCCTCCACGGTGGTGTAGATGAACATCTCCACCTTGTTGAACTGGTGCACCCGGATGATGCCGCGGGTGTCCTTGCCGTGGGAACCGGCCTCGCGCCGGTAGCAGGAACTCTGCCCGGCGTAGCGGATTGGTCCGGCCGAGAGGTCCAGGATCTCATCCGCGTGATAGCCGGCGAGGGCCACCTCCGAGGTGCCCACCAGGTAGAGGTCGTCTTCGGCGAGACGATAGATCTCGGCGTCGTGCTTGACGTCAAAGCCGGTGCCCTGCATGGTTTCGGGCCGGACCAGCGTGGGGGTGATCATGGGCACGAAACCGGCGTCGATGGCCTGCTCCATGGCCATCTGCAGCAGCGCCATTTCCAGCCGGGCACCGACGCCGCGCAGGAAGTAGAAGCGCGAGCCGGAGACCTTGGCGCCGCGTTCCATGTCGATGGCGCCGATCAGTTCGCCGATCTCCAGGTGGTCCTTCGGCTCGAAATCAGGGAACTCGCGCGGCGTGCCGACGGTCTTGACCACGATGTAGTCCTCTTCGCCGCCCTCCGGGACGCCGTCCTCGATGAGGTTGGGGATTCCGCGGAGCAGTTCCTCGTGGGCGGCCTGCACGAGGTCGGCCTCGGCGGAGGCGGCTTTGACGGATCCGGCGAGGACCTTCACCTCGGCGAGCAGGGCCTGTTTTTCCTCGCCCTTGGCCTGTGCGACCTTCTTGCCGAAGGCATTTTGTTCGGCCCGCAGGTTCTCGAAGCGGATCAGCGCCGCGCGCCGGGCCGTGTCCGCGGCGATGATCGCGTCCACCACGGATTCATCGGCGCCGCGGGCGCGCTGGCTGGCCCGGAACTTGTCCGGATTTTCGCTGAGGTCTTTTACGTCGATCACCAGACAAGAGTATCCAATCAGGTCACCATTCCCCGGCAATCCGGGCTCCGGCCGCCGGCGGGATAGTGTGGGAGCACAATGCGCGACTGGCTGCTCTACCTCATCATCGCTGGAGTCCTGGCCTTTGCCCTCTCCAGCTGGTGGGGGGTGCGCCGGTTGAAGGCCAAGCACACCCGCAGCGCCGTCTGGGAAGAAACCCACAGCCCGGGGCTGGGGCAGCAGAAGGTGGCCGTGGTGATGAACCCGATCAAGGCAAAATCGGCCGAGGCCCGGGTTCTCATCGAGTCCGCCTGCCTGGCAGCCGGCTGGGAGGCACCGCGTTTCTTCGAAACCACCGCCGACGATCCCGGCTTCTCCCAGGCGCGGGCAGCGGTGGAGTACGGCGCCGACGTCGTCCTGGTGGGCGGCGGCGACGGTACGGTGCGCGTGGTGGCCGAGACCCTTGCCGACACGGACATCGCCATGGGCCTGATTCCCCTCGGCACAGGCAACCTCCTGGCCCGCAACATCCACTTGGACATCAACGATCTTCACGGCAGCGTGCAGGCGGCACTGTTCGGGCACCAGCGCTTCATTGACACGGCCCGCATGCGGGTTGAGAACTCACGGACCGGGGATTCAGCGGAACACACGTTCCTGGTGATTGCGGGCATCGGGATGGACGCCGAGATCGTCGGCGACACCAATGACGGGCTCAAGAAGGCCGTCGGCTGGCTTGCCTACACGGAAGCCGGGGTCCGGCACCTGCCCGGGCGGCGGAAAAAGGTCTCGATCGCCCTGGACGACCAGCCTGAACAAAGCCGCAAGATCCGCAGCGTGCTGTTCGCGAACTGCGGGCTGATACCGGGCGGAATCGATTTCATCCCGCAGGCCATGATCGATGACGGCATGCTTGACGTAGTGGTGATGAGTCCGCGCAGCGCGATCGGCTGGCTGGCGATGTATACAAAGATCGTGCTCAAGCACAAGAGAAACCTGCCGGTGATGACCTACTACCGCTCCGGCAAGGTGACGATCCGGAGCGCGGAACCCATGGCCACCCAGGTCGACGGCGATCCCTCGGGAGCGGCCACCAAGGTGACCGTGCAGGTGGCCCCGGGCTCCCTGCTCGTGCGGGTGAAGGACGGCACCGCCGGCGACTAGGCGCCGGCTGACTTTCGGGTCGCTTCCGCCTCCGCGGACTTTTTCGCATCCGCCGCGGCCTTGGCGGCGCGGGCTTCGGACTGCTCGCGGATCATCGCCTGTTCCTCTTCGAAGCGCAGCCGGTCCGCCCGGTCGGCGTCGTCGCCGTCCCAGTCCTGATTCTCGGCAGTCGGCTTGGGGTTCACAATCATTCCCTGGCCGTCATTTTCTGTGCTGGTGCCTGACATGACCCGCTCCCGCCGGTAGAAGACTTCCCCAATCTGGATCAGGCAAGCATACGCACAGTTATCTAGGGGCGGAAGTGCCTGATGTGGCATTTGTCTACGCTGTGGGCGAAGCCTCCGGCGTATATTCCGGAACCACGGATGCTCCGGCAAGTATGTCTTTCACCCATGCATGTGCGGCCCGGAATGCCTGGTCGGAAGTGTGGGGGGCCACGTCCGTCCGGTGCCCGTCCGCGCGGCTGTAGGAGCCGAGAAACCGGGTCGCCGGACTGATCCGGTGCAGGCCTGCCAGGGCGTCTGCCACCCGCGCGTCGGCAATGTGGCCGTCGGCATCGATGCTGAAGAAGTAATGGCCCAGATACTGGCCCGTGGGCCTGGACTCGATCCGGCTCAGGTTGACTCCGCGGGTGGCGAATTGGTCCAGGATCTCCATCAAGGCGCCGGGCCGGTCCTCGGGCAGCGGCACCACCACGGTCGTCTTGTCTGCGCCCGTCCGCGCGGGCAGTTCTCCGGGCCGGCCCACGAGCACGAAACGGGTGACGGCGCCGGGGTTGTCGCCGATGTTCTCGGCCAGCACGGCGAGGCCGGACTGCTCCTCGGCGACAATCGGGGCGCAAATCGCGGCGTCGTAGTGCACGCCGTCCTCCAGCAGTCCCAAGGCGGCCGCCGCCGTGGACGAACCGGGAATGTATTCCGCATCGGGAATATTGGCGTCGACCCAAAGCCTGCACTGGGCCCAGGCATGGCCGTGGGTGGAGATGCGGCGGATGTCCTCGATGCGGACTCCCGGACGGGCCACCAGCACGAAGCTGATCGGCACGAGGGCTTCACGCAGGATCCGCAGTTCGGGGCCGGTGGCGATGGCGTCCAGGGTCGCGGTGACACCGCCCTCTACAGAGTTCTCGATCGGCACCATGGCCGCGTCGGCCGAGCCGTCCCGGACCTTGTCCAGCGCCGTGTTCACATTCGACGCCGGAATGCGGAGGGCGTCCGCCGCGTCCGGAACCTGCATGAGGGCTGCCTCGGTGAAGGTTCCTTCGGGGCCGAGGAACGTGTAGGTGACGGGTGATGCGGGCATCGGCTCTTCTTTCTTCGGTTACAGGATGACTGGCTTGAGTCCGTTGTCGGACACCAGCGGCATTCCGGTTTCAAGCCATTGGTCCATGCCGCCGGCGACATTCATTGCCGAATAGCCTTGGCCCACAAGCCACTGCGTGGCGCGGAATGACCTCCCGCCCGTGCGGCAGATGACATAGACATCCTCGTCAGGATCAAGTTCCTCGATCCGCGCAGGAAGCTGGTCCATCGGAATGTGGAGGGCACCCTCGGCATGGCCGGCGACCCATTCATAGTCTTCACGGACGTCCAGGATCTTGGCACCGTCGGGGATACCGGACACGGTCACCGTATGGAAGTCGCTCATGTTCGCCCTTTCGCAGAATTCAAGGTCTGTCCCCAGCGTATCGCCAGCGGCCGGCGGAACACCCGCGGAGCAGGCAGGTTACGCTTCTGGGGAGCACGAAGGAGACCACATGGCAGCGGAGAGGCCCACGATCCTGGCAACGTCCGGCGGGTACAAAGCCGGGGACCGTACGCGGCTGGAGTTCGACCGCCTGATGCATCACGCCGTCGAACTGTCCGGGGCGAGCGGACGTGCACCGCGGGTGGCGCATATCGGCACCGCGTCCGGGGATCAGCGCTGGTTCAATGCGGAAATGGACGAGGCCGCCCGGCTCGCCGGCTTCGACTTCAGCCACCTCAATCTCTTCACCATGCCCAACCATCCGGACCCCGAGGCGCACCTGATGGACCAGGACGTCGTATGGGTGAACGGCGGCTCGGTCGTGAACCTGCTGGCGGTCTGGCGGGCACACGGGCTGGACGCCATCCTGCGGCGGGTGTGGGAACACGGCGTCGTGCTGGCGGGCGTCTCGGCAGGGTCCATTTGCTGGTTCCAGGGCGGGACCACCGATTCCTTTGGTCCCGAGCTCGCAGCAGTGACCAACGGTCTGGCGCTGCTGCCCTACGCCAACGGGGTCCACTATGACTCGGAAGCACGTCGGCGGCCACTCGTTCACCGGCTCGTCGCGGACGGCACCCTCGGCGAAACGCATTGCACGGACGACGGCGTGGGGCTCGTCTACGCAGGGACGGAACTCGTGGAGGCCGTGAGCGAGACCAGGGGCAAGGGCGCGTATGTCGTGACCCGCCGGGGCGGCCAGCCACCAGGGGACATGCCCAATGGCCAGCCCGGGACATGCCCTCCCCTGGCCGTGACGGCTGGACATATGGCCACGATGCTCAGCCCCGAGTCCGAGGACTGGGCATGTCCCCCCGGGGTGGAGGGCGGCGCGGTCGAGGAACGGCTGGAGCCGCGTTTCCTTGGCTGAGATCCACGAACTTTCCGCGGTGCAGCTGCGGGCCGCATTACTCTCGGGCGAGCTCTCGGCCCGGCAGGCCGCAGAGCATTTCCTCGACCGCATCGGATCCGAAAACCACCGTCTCGGGGCGTTCATCACCGTCACCGCGGAGCAGGCAATGAGGGATGCCGCAGCGGCCGATGCCGTCCATGCCCGCGCCGCCCGCGAAGGGACAGAGCTGGCGCTGCTGCACGGCATGCCGGTCGCCTTCAAGGACCTGACAGACGTTGCCGGAGTGATCACCACCCACGGCAGCGCGGCCCTCGACCACAAACCGGCCCTGGCCGACGGCGCCCTGGCCGCCATGCTGAAGGCTGCCGGGGTCATCTCGCTGGGCAAGACGCAGGTTCCGGAATTCGGACTGACGGCCTACAGCGAGAACCGCATCGCGCCGCCGTCGCGCAACCCGTACGCGCTCAGCCGCAGTTCGGGCGGGTCCTCGGGCGGGAGCGCCGCCGCCGTCGCCGCAGGACTGGTGCCCTTCGCGCCAGGGTCCGACGGCGGCGGGTCCGTCCGTATTCCGGCCGCCGCATGCGGACTCGTGGGCCTGAAACCCGGGCGGGGGCTGGTCCCCGCCGGCGAAAACTCCGGCGATCCCGCCAGGCTGGTGGTGGCCGGACCGCTGGCACGCTCCGCCGCAGACGCCGCCCTGATGCTGGACGCGCTCGTGCCCAGCAGCCCTTGGCCCTGCAACCCCTTGCCCGCTGATGTGACTGGCGCCGGCGGGCCCGGCGCCGGATTCAGTGCTGGTCCAAACGGCGCCGCAAGCTACGTCGGGCAGGCTTCCGGGCAGCCGCCCCGGCTGCGGATCGGCGTGAGCCTGGACAGCCCGTGGCAGACAGTATTCCCGTTCACTCCGGACCCGGAAGCGCTCGATGCCCTGGCCGAGGGAGTCCGCCGGCTGGAGGCAGCCGGACACACAACGGCGGAAGCCGCGATCCGCTACGACAACCGCTACCCGGACGCGTTCACCACCGCCTGGACTGCCGCCGTCGGAAGTGCCCGGATCGCTCCCCAGCGCGAAGCGCTCCTGACCCCGCTCACCCGGACGTTCCGGCGGCGCGCACAGCAGCGCAGCACCGCCAAACTCAACGAATCCCTCGGTTTCCTGCGGCAGTTCCAGCGGGACACGATCGTCCAGTACGCCCAATGGGATCTCATAATGACGCCGGCGCTGGCGCAAACGCCCCGCCCGGTGGGCTGGTTCACGGGCGCGACCCACGGCGGGAACTACTGGCCGGCCGCAGAATGGGCGGGCGACGCCGACGACGACTACCGCAAACAGTGCGAATACGCTCCGTGGTCCTCCATGGTGAACGTCTGCGGGCTGCCGGCGGTCAGTATCCCGGTGCACTGGACCGGCGCCGCCCCCGGTTCCGGCCTCCCGATGGGCATCCAGCTGATCGGGCCGATGGGCTCCGAGGGGCTGCTGCTGCAGGTGGCGGCCCAACTGGGGTTCTAGCCAAGGACCACCGTTGGGCTGCTGCCGCAGGTGGCGGCCCAACCGGGGTTCTAGCCAAGGACCCGTGGCTCACCGGAGACTCACCGGAAACATGGCCGCCTGGGGTACCGGCCAAGGACCTGCCTCTCGCCCGGGGACATGCCCAACCCGCACGCCGAGCACAGGACAAGTTCGGAGCGCCGCTCCAACACGGGACATGCCCAACGTCCGCTGCTGGGGACATGCCCATTCCTCCTGCCGCACCCGGGACATGTCCCGCGCTCATCGGGGACATGTCCAGCCCTGGCCGCGGCCGCTGGACATATTGCCATCATGTCCACCCGCGGGCGCCAAGAATGGGCATGTCCCCCGGCTGGGCCAAGGAAGCCCATCGGCCCACCTGCCTTTCCCAACCGGCCCATCCCGTCCGCCCGGCGTCAGCGCGGCCGCCGTCGGGAAGCCCCAAATGGACGCTGGCTGCGGCCGGCGGCTATCGTTCACTCAAACCCGACCAGGCCGCGAAAGAGGATCGATGAAGATCACCGGTGCAGTACTTGAGGAAATTGGCCGCCCGCGCCCGTTCGCGGACTCCAGGCCCATCAGCATCTCCGAGTTGGAGCTGGCCGGCCCCGGGCCCACCGAAATTCTGGTCCGCCTTGAGGCCGCCGGGATCTGCCACTCGGATCTGAGCGTTGTCGACGGCAACCGGGTTCGTCCGGTGCCCATGCTGCTGGGCCATGAGGCGGCAGGACGCGTGGTTGAGGTCGGTTCAGCCGTCCTCGACCTGGAGCCGGGCCAGCGCGTAGTCATGTCCTTCCTTCCCCGCTGCGAGGAGTGCGCCAACTGCGCCGAGGACGGCCGGCTGCCCTGCACCGCAGGATCGAGGAGCAATGGAGAAGGGACCCTGCTGCACGGTTCAATGCGCCTGAGCCGGTCCGGCGAGACGGTGTACCACCACCTGGGCGTTTCAGGTTTTGCAACCCACGCGGTCGTGGACCGGGCTTCCGCCGTGCCTGTCGGTGACGACATCCCGGCTGACATCGCCGCCGTCCTGGGCTGCGCCGTCCTCACCGGCGGCGGAGCCGTCCTCAACGCCGCCCGCCCCAGGCCGGAGGACAGCATCATGATCGTGGGCCTCGGCGGGGTCGGCATGGCCGCCCTGATCACCGCGACTTCCCAGGGAATCTCCAGAATCATCGCCGTGGACACGCTCGACGAGAAACTTGACCATGCCCGCCGCCTCGGGGCCCACGAAACGTACACCCCGCAGCAGGTCCTTGAAGACGGCGTTAAAGCCAAGTTCGTGATCGAGTGCGCAGGCAATCCGCGCGCCTTCGAGACGGCCTTTGCCGCCACCGCAGTCGGTGGCACAACGATCACGGCCGGCCTGCCGCACCCCGATGCCCGCGCCCGGATCTCGCCGCTGACGATCACCGCGGAGGCCAGGACAATCGTCGGCAGCTACCTCGGCTCCGCAGTGCCGTCCCGGGACATCCCCACGTACGCGCAGCTCTGGCGGGAGGGAAGACTTCCTGTCGAGGAGCTCATCTCCGCCCGCATCGCCCTGGCCGACATCAACGAGGCCATGGACCAGCTGGCCGACGGAAAAGCCGTCCGGCAGGTCATCATGTTCGACGCCGCCGACGACGCCCCGGACGAGGAACAGGACAGGTCCGGCCTGCCCGGCATGCCCCGGGAAACCCGGCGGTAGGGAGGCGATAGGGAGGCGAAAGAGAGGCGAAACACCATGCGGGTTGCTTGCCCCGGACCCGCCCGAATGTGACAATCGCGCGTCACAATGTCACCATTAAGTAAATGAGCACAACTCATTTATCCAATCCCCCCGCTACAACGCCGGGCGATCCCTCATTCCGTCCCCCCGCTAAGACGCCGGGCGACACGTCGTTTTTTGGCCATCCAAAGATGCTGGCCAGCCTTTTCTCCGTAGAGATGTGGGAGCGCTTCTCCTTCTACGGAATGCAGGGGATCCTCCTCTACTACATGTACTTCTCGGCCGCCCAGGGCGGCCTTGAGATTCCGCAGGCCATGGCTGCCGGCCTCGTCGGCGCCTACGGTGGCGGCGTCTACCTCTCCACCATCCTCGGCGCCTGGCTCGCGGACCGGCTCTTCGGGTCGGAACGGGTGCTGTTCGGCGCCGCGATCATGATCATGGCCGGCCACATCGCCCTCGCTCTCATTCCCGGCGTCCCCGGCCTGATCGCCGGCCTGGTGCTGGTAGGCGTCGGTTCCGGCGGCCTCAAGGCCAACGCGACCGCCCTCGTCGGCAGCCTGTACGGCGAGAAGGACGAACGCCGCGACGCCGGATTCTCCATCTTCTACATGGGCATCAACGCAGGCGCCCTGATCGGCCCGCTGGTAACCGGCTGGCTGCAGGAGAGCCAGGGCTTCCACTGGGGCTTCGGCGCCGCCGCCGTCGGCATGGCCGTGGGCCTGGTCATCTACTCGCTGGGCCGCAAGAAGCTGCCCGGACAAGCACACCGGGTACCGAACCCTCTCCCCGCCGCCCGGCGCACCCGGTACGGCCTGATCTTCGCCGGCATCGCCGTGATCATCGCCGTGCTGCTCGTGACCGGCACGGTGAACGCCAAGAACCTTGCCATGTCCATGGCCTACACGGCTATCGGCGCGTCCGTGCTGTACTTCGCCCTGATCTTCAGCAGCAAGAAAGTCAACGCCACCGAGCGCGGACGGGTGGCGGCGTTCATCCCGCTGTACATTGCCTCGGCCGCGTTCTGGGCGCTGTTCCAGCAGCAGTTCACGTTCATTGCCGTCTACTCGGAGGAGAAGCTGGACCGGAACCTTTTCGGCTGGGAAATGCCTGCCGCCTGGGTCCAGTCCATCAACCCGGTATTCATCATCGTCTTCGCCGGCATCATGGCCGCCCTGTGGACGCGGCTCGGCCGCAAGCAGCCGGGTTCGGCCCTGAAGTTCTCGATCGGCCTCTTCGTGATGGGCCTCGCATTCCTGGCCTTCATCCCGCTGGCCGGCGGCGGCAAGACCCCGCTGCTGGCCCTCGTCGGAATCCTGCTCCTGTTCACTCTCGCAGAGCTGTTCCTCTCCCCCATCGGCCTGTCCGTGACCACCAAGCTGGCACCCAAGGCCTTCCACACCCAGATGGTGGCGCTGTTCTTCCTCTCCGTCTCCCTGGGCACCACCCTGGCCGGCATCCTGTCCGGCCTGTACAACCCGAAGGACGAGCTGCCCTACTTCATCGGCATCGGCGGAACCGCGATGCTGCTGGCCGTAGGCCTGGCGATCGCCTCGCCAGCGATCAAGAAGCGCATGGGCGGCGTACGCTGACCCGATGAGCACCAGAGACCGCCCGCCGGTTGAGTCGCGCGTGTACGTTCCCGCCCCAGGCGCGGCGTCCGACGTCGAACTCATGCCGGCGGGCGATGTCACCGCCGGCGTGGTGCGGGTGGGCGGCACCATCCGCCGCCCGCACCAGCCGCAGAGCCTGGCCGTTGCCGGGTACCTTGACTGGCTGGAGGACGCCGGCTTCGCCGGCTCGCCGCGGTACCTCGGCCGCGACGAGGAAGGCCGGGATGTCCTGACCTTCGTACCCGGACAGTGCGCCGGCGCGGCGCCGGAGCCGTGGGCGCAGTCCGAGGAGCTCCTGGTATCCGTGGCGCAACTGGTCCGCCGCCTCCACAACGCTTCGGCTGGCTTCGTCCCGTCGGACCACCCGTTCCCGGCCCGGGGCGTCCGGCCGGAGACACCGTCCCATGATTCGCCAGCGCTGGTGTGCCATCTCGACGTCACCCCCCAGAATGTGGTGGTCCGGAACGGCCGCGCCGCAGGCCTGGTGGACTTCGACCTCGCCGGCCCCGCCACGGCCCTCCGGGATTCCTTCAACACGGCCATGCACTGGATTCCACTCCGGGACCCGGACGACTCCTACGCCGGCTGGGAGCACCTTAACCTTCTCCGGCGGCTCCGGATCTTCGCCGACGCCTATGGCTGGAGCGAGGCGGAACGCCAGCTGCTGCCCTCCCACGGCGTCGAAGCCGCGGCACAGAGCTTCGAGCGGATGCGGCACAACGCCGCGACGCTTGGCGGAGGCTGGGCGCGCATGTGGGACGAAGGTGTGGGCGGCATCATCAGCCGCCGCCGCCTGTGGCTGGAAGCCAACGCCGGACGGATTGTCGACGCCCTCACGGACTGAGCCCCGCCCTGCTTTACCGAGGGGCGCCTAGACCCCGTACCCGCGGTTGCGCGCGCTGCCAGCGACGGCGGCAAAAATCACGATAACCGCTATGGTCAGGGCGATGGCCACGTAGCCCATCACCAGGCCCGCAATGGCCATGCCCCTGCTGCCCGGTTCCCGCTTCAGTGCCAGGTGTCCGAGGATGACGGCGGCAATCTGCGGCAGGATGAAGAACCCGAACCCGACGAAGGCTGCGATGCCGCAGCACATGCTGGCGATGCTGAGGCCCTTGGGCTCCGGCGGCATCCCGTAGTACGCCGGCTGGCCATAGACGTTGTAGGCGCTGCCCGGCGGGCCGTACTGCTGCGGCGAACCGTACTGCTGCGGCGCACCGTAGGGCTGCTGGCCCGGAACGCCGTAGGCACTCCCGCCCTGGGCATTCCCGCTGGGGGCGGAGCCGTACGGCGCCGCCGGCTGGCCGTAGGCCGGTGCGCCCAGGCCGTAGTGCTGACCCTCATGCGTGCTGTATCCCGGCTCCTGGACATGCGGCGCTCCCGGCGGTGCCGGCGGCACCTCTGATCCGTACAGCGGAGGGTACGACGGCGGCTGGTGGCCCTTGGGCGCCTCGTCGTTGCCTGGTGTCGGCTGATCGGTCATGGAAATCCCCTCGTGAGTCCGTGCCTCAAGACTACCGCCGGACGAATCTGCTGGTGGGGAGATTCTTTTCGTCACAGGGGCCCGATTCCGGCCAAACCGTGTTGTGCCCGGCCGGCGTCTGGCATGCTGGTGCCATGGCTAGCCGCGCGGGCACAGTTGCCCAACCCCAAGACCTTGTTGACCTCACTGCGCTCCTTGATGCGTACTACGACGTTTCGCCGGATCTGGGGGACCCGGGCCAGCGGGTGGCCTTCGGCACCTCCGGACACCGCGGCTCAAGCCTGAAGGCATCCTTCAACGAACCGCACATCCTTGCCATTACCCAGGCGATCGTGGAATACCGCGCGGGCCAGGGCATAACCGGTCCCCTGTACCTCGCCAAGGACACCCACGGGCTGAGTGAACCCGCCCAGAATTCAGCCTTGGAGGTGCTCGCGGCCAACGGCGTCAACGTCCTGATCGACGCCCGCCACGGCTACGCGCCCACTCCGGCGCTAAGCCATGCCATCCTGACGCACAACCGGAACTCCGCCGCCGGCGCCCCGCAGGCCGACGGCATCGTGGTCACTCCCAGCCACAACCCGCCCGGTGACGGCGGCTTCAAGTACAACCCCCCGCACGGCGGCCCGGCGGACACCGACGCCACCGGATGGATCGCCAACCGCGCCAACGAACTGCTGGAAAACGGGCTCCGCGGCGTCAAGCGCATTCCCGTAGCGGACGCCCTGGCCGCCGATACCACCGGCAAGTTCGACTTCCTGAGCAGCTATGTGGACGACCTCCCGTCGGTACTGGACCTGAACGCCATCCGCGAGGCCGGCGTCCGGATCGGCGCCGACCCCATGGGCGGGGCATCCGTGGACTATTGGGGCGAGATCGGCGAACGCCACCACCTGGACCTCACCGTCGTGAATCCCACCGTCGATCCCCAGTGGGCTTTCATGACCCTCGACTGGGACGAGAAGATCCGGATGGACTGCTCCTCGCCGTCTGCCATGGCTTCCCTGATCAGCCGGATGTCCGCCGACAGTTCCGGCAAGGCGCCGTTCGATATCGCCACCGGAAACGACGCCGACGCGGACCGCCACGGCATTGTCACGCCTGACGGCGGGCTGATGAACCCGAACCACTACCTCGCCGTCGCGATCGACTACCTGTACCGCCACCGCACGGGCTGGAACCCGCGGTCCGTGATCGGCAAGACCCTGGTCTCCTCCTCCATCATCGACCGTGTGGCGGAAAGCCTGGGCCGTAAGCTCGTGGAGGTCCCCGTGGGCTTCAAGTGGTTTGTTCCCGGGCTGCTCTCCGGCGAGGGTGCATTCGGCGGCGAGGAATCCGCGGGCGCCTCGTTCAACAAGATGGACGGCAGCGTCTGGACGACGGACAAGGACGGCATCCTGCTCGCGCTGCTTGCCTCGGAAATCACCGCCGTCACGGGCAAGTCGCCTTCCCAGCTCTACAAGGGCCTCACCGACCAGTTTGGCGACCCTGTCTATGCCCGGATCGACGCTGCCGCCACCCGTGAGCAGAAGGCCGCTCTCGGCAAGCTCTCGCCGTCGGATGTCACTGCGACGGAACTGGCCGGCGAAACGATCACGGCCAAACTCACGGAAGCACCGGGGAACGGCGCAGCCATCGGCGGCCTCAAGGTTGTCACAGAGAACGCCTGGTTCGCGGCCCGGCCCTCCGGCACTGAAGACGTGTACAAGATCTACGCCGAGTCCTTCAAGGGTGCGGACCACCTGAAGCAGGTCCAGGCCGAAGCGAAGGCGCTCGTGGACGGGGTCATTTCCTAGCACCCGGCCCCTGAGGATGGGGCTACAAGGCTAAGGGCAACGGGACGAGGGCAGATCAGGGCGGATGCCGGTCTGGCATCCGCCCTGATCTGCCCTTAATCAGTGCCGCAGACTCGCCACCCATGGTTCAGGCGCCCGGCACCCGCAGGTTCAGGCACCAGGCACCGGCCAGCTCAGGCGAAGCCTTCCCCGAGGGAACCCGTGGCCAGCACGGAGCAGTTCCTGCCGAGCGTCTTTGCCTGGTACAGGGCCGCATCGGCTGCGGCAACCATCACTTCAAGATCCCTCCGGCCGGATTCCGTGGACGCGATTCCGTAGCTCACGGTGGGCAGGCGGGGGATCGCGTCCGACACCGATGCGTCGAGCCGGCGGCTGATGTCCGCGGCGATCCCGCGGGCCCGGTCCGGGGTGACTCCCGGCAGCAGCAGGATGAACTCCTCTCCGCCGTACCGGCCCACGAGGTCCGTGGAGCGTACGGTGCTGCTGCAGGCCTTGGCGAAGGCCTGCAGCGCCGAGTCCCCGGCCGCGTGTCCGAACTCGTCGTTGATTGCCTTGAAATGGTCGAGGTCGGCCAGGACCAGCGATGCAGTGGTCCGGCTGCGGCGGAGGCGGAGGAGTTCGTTCTCCGCCAGGTCGATGAAGGCGGTGCGGTTCAGGAGGCCGGTGAGCCCGTCGACGGTCGCGCGCGCCCGGAGATCCTGGGTCTGTTGCTCGTAGCTCAGCTCCGCCATGGTGAACGAGGCGACGACGAGGGTGACGGTAGTAAGCGTCGTGGTCGTCACGGACCCGAACACTGAGGTGAAGACCTGGCCACCCGGACCTTCCAGCACGAAGGCGATCAGGCGGCCGAGGTAGAAGAGGGCGAGGAGGCCGGCGCCGACGGCGAGCGGGCGGTGCACGCGCGAGTAATGCCGCTCGAGCAGGAACAGCTCCCGGGAGGCCAGACCGATCAGCAGGCCCATGAGCGCCAGATAGACCGGCCCTCCCGCCCAGATGTTTGTGGCGGGGCGGTCCAGCACTGACGCTACGGCCGTGATGCCGGGCCCCACCGCCAGTTGCCACAATGCGGGGATGGCGGTCCTCAGTGAACGCGCCCCGGCCCAGATGCTGGCCCCGCCCGCCACGAGCAGCACGTTGCCCGCGGGATTGGCCCACACCTGATGGATCGTTCCGTCCAACAGGTACGTGGCGTTGCCAACCAGGAACAAGAGCAGCGCCGTGCACCACCAGCGGCTGTAGGCGGACCGGGTCCGGCGGTAGGTGATGAAGTAGAACAACAGCAGCAGCGTCAGATCGACCAGCGCCAAAGCCACCCGCAGGGTTGCGGTGTCAAGCATCATGATGTGGCCCCCCGGTCCGAATGTAAGTGCCCGCGATTCGTAGACTCAGCGTCGCGGTTGCCCAAGTATTGCACCCGCACCCCGGAAACCACGGAGCCGGTCCGGCTTGTGACGGAAGGCGCGGCAGTACAGTCGCGCTCACGATGGGGTACCGGTCCAGAGCCGGAGGATCCGGCGGGTGGCGTGGCCGCCGTCGGGCGCCATGTCGACCAGGGCGATCCGGTCCAGGACGACGGCGTCGCCCGCCTTGAGCTGTTTACCCCCGTGGTGGGACACATGCGGGCGGTAGCCGTCCAGGGTGTAACCGGGCGTGGGGATCCGGCCATGCATCCCCTCAACCAGCCGGACAAGGGCGTCGTGCAGCCTCTGCAGGGGTTCGTTGGGCTCAATGAGGCTGACCGGGATCGTCCCGGCCCGGCCAAAGCCCGCCTCGCCGCCCACCATAACGGTGCTGCCCAGGGCTGCCGCGACGGGCGCGTCCATCAGCGTGCAGATCTGGTCGACGACGTCGGCGGCGGCGCCGGCCGTGGACTCCGGCGTGGTTGCAGGCGCGCTTGCGTGGTCGGGGATGTCGAACTTCACCACGGTGATGTGCAACGGCCAGTCATCCCGGGGGAATTCGAGCCCCTCCGTGACAGGCTCGACGAAGGCCACCGCAATGAGGTTCCGCATGGGGCTAGTGTGCCACGGCGGTGAGCTCGAACAACGTCGGTAGAGGCGCAAATCCCCCTGTGGCCGCGGTCCGGATGCGGACTAAGATGGAACTGGCCCCGGATGCAGGCCTTGCGCTGAACCGCAGAATTGTGTCTCGTGTGCCTCCGGCCTGTCCCCCATGGTGCCGGAGGCACCTCCGCGTCAAAACAGTGCCGGAGGCACCTCCGCGTCAAAATGGTGCCGGAGGCACCTCCGCGTGACCGTCAGACGGTGCGGACTACGTCCTCGTACGCGAACTTCGGCTTGGCCTCGCCCCAGGCGTCCGCGCCGGGCAGTCCGATGTTGACCACGAGGAAGCTCCTCTGGCTGCCGTCGGGGAAGAATGCCGCATCGATGGCGGAAAAATCGGCCCCCGTCATGGGACCCGCGGCGAAGCCAAGGGATCGGACCGCGAGGATGAAATAGCCGGCCTGCAGGTGGGCGTTGTTGTTGCCGGTGACGGCGGCCAGATCCGGCGCTGCGTCATACATGGCCTTCGGGGCGTTGTAGCCGGGGAGGAAGTTGTCCCACTGCTCGTGCCAGGCGGTGTCGACGCCGAGGATCGCGACCAGCGGCGCCGATGCCGTCTTGGCCCGGTTCCCGGCGGACAGGGCGTCCACGAGCGTCGCCCGGGCTTCGTCGGAGCGCACGTAGGTCACGCGCAGCGGCTGGGAGTTGAAAGCCGTGGGACCGAACTTTGTCAGTTCGTAGATGGCACGCGCCTGCTCCTCGGTGACCTCGCCGGTGAAAGTGTTGGCGGTGCGGGCCTCGGCAAAAATGGCGTCGACGGCGGCCGCGTCGATAACTGCTTCATCATGGGCGATGGTCATTCGCATCCCTTTCTCTGGGCCAGCTCGCCGTCCGGCGACGGCCGCTTCTGCTGTCCATAGTTGCAACTTCAACCGTCGCCGGGGACTTCCTTGCCGCCGCGTGATCTTGGGCACAAACCCTTTGCCGCTGACGCCCCCGCCCCGCCCGGAACCGGCCGCAGTGAGCCGCGCGGTAAAGTTGCTCCGGAAGATTCCTTCCCCGCCCCGCCACACATTCTCTGAAAGGCTCCCGGCAATGAGCATGCTCGGTACCAAATGGAAGCTCCACGGCAACGGCAATTCCATCCGCCCCGGTGAGGTCGTCAAGCCGGATGAGCGCCTCACCTGGCCGCTGACCATCGGCGTCGGGATGCAGCACGTCGTTGCCATGTTCGGCGCGACCTTCCTGGTCCCGATCATCACCGGCATGCCGCCGGCCACCACACTGTTCTTCTCCGGCGTCGGCACGCTGCTGTTCCTCGTCGTGACCCAGGGCCGCGTGCCAAGCTACCTTGGCTCGAGCTTCGCCTTCATCGCCCCGATCCTGGCGTCCCAGCAGCAGTTCGGGATCCCTGGAGCCTTGGGCGGCGTCGTGCTTGCCGGCGTCGGGCTGGCCCTGATCGGTGCCGTGGTGCAGAAGTTCGGTGCGGGCTGGATCAACCGGCTTATGCCGCCGATTGTCACCGGCGCAATTGTTGGCCTGATCGGCCTGAACCTTGCCCCCGCGGCGAAGGGCAACTTTGACAAGGCCCCTGTCACGGCCGTCATCACGCTGGCCGTCATCATCCTGGTCAGCGTGTACTTCCGCGGCATCCTGGGCCGCCTCAGCATCCTGGTGGGTGTGGTGGCGGGCTACGTCCTGGCGATGATGCGCGGCGAGGTCAACTTCGAGAAGGTCGACGGGGCGGCCTGGATCGGGCTGCCGCACTTCCAGACCCCCGAATTCCACCTCGGCGTCATCGGCCTATTCGTGCCGGTGGTGCTGGTGCTGGTCGCCGAGAACATCGGCCACGTGAAGTCTGTCTCCGCCATGACCGGCCAGAACCTCGACGGCGTCTCCGGCCGTGCGCTGCTGGCCGACGGCGCAGCGACCGTACTCGCCGGCCTGGGCGGCGGCTCGGGCACCACCACCTACGCGGAAAACATCGGCGTTATGGCCGCCACCAAGGTCTATTCGACGGCGGCCTACTGGGTGGCCGGCATCTTTGCCGTGGTCCTGAGCTTCTCGCCGAAATTCGGGGAACTCATCGCCACGGTTCCGGCCGGGGTGCTCGGCGGGGCGGCCACCATGCTCTACGGCATGATCGGCGTCCTGGGCGTGAAGATCTGGGTCCAGAACAAGGTGAACTTCTCCAACCCCGTCAACCTGACCACGGCCGCCGTCGCGCTCATCATCGGCATCGCCGATTACACGTGGACGATCGGCGACCTGAAGTTCACGGGGATCGCGTTGGGATCGGCCGCGGCGCTGGTGATTTATCACGGCATGAAGGCCATTGCCAAGGCGCGCGGGACCGTGGCTGAGCCGGAGACTGACTACGCAGCCCCCGCCGCCACAGTTGCAGCGGCCGTGAACGCTGCCGCCAAGCGCGCGGCCAAAAAGCGCCGCTAAGCCGCAGGCGCCACAGCCTAACCGCAAGGCCGGCACCCTGCCCCCGGCTGGGAGTCAGGATGCCGGCCTTCCGGGTTCAACGGCCGCCGCCGGTCCTAGCCGGCGTCGAAGGATTCCTTGTCATCACTGTCGCGGTCCTTCGGCGATTTATCCTCCGGCAGATCCGTGCCGCTCCCGTCGGGGAGGCCGGCCGCGTCCTGGCCGGACTCCGACGAGAAGGGACGCCCGGCGTCGGGCTCTTCGGTGTTGGACGTATCCATCTCGGCCTCCGACGACGGCACTGCCGCCTCGGAATTCTCCTTGGCGTCGGCGTCGAATCCGGGGTCGGTACTGGCGTTTTCTGAACTCATTTGTTCCTCCGTTCCGCCGAAGCGTCCTGCTCCGGGTTCTCCTGCACTGTCCTGGTCTTGGGCGCCGAACTGGCTGAGGTCCGGCGCGGCGGCCGGGTATGTCTCGCCGTCCGGGCTGTCCTGGCTGAGCCCTGCGGCCTCGAAGGCCTCTTCCTCGCGGGGCTGGGCAAACTTCTTCCCGTCACCCACAGGCATTTCCTGCTCTGCCGTGGGCGTTCCGTAGCCGCCTTCCTCAACGGTGTCCTGCGGTTCGTTCTCCTGTGTCATGCCGTCCCTCCTGTGCGTGGGTGAAGTTGCTGGATGGGGTTGCGCGTGCGGGCGAAGGTTTTACAGGCCCTTGCCGCCAGTCACCGGGAGTACCGCCCCGGATATGTAGGAGCCGTGGTCGGACGCCAGCAGCACATAGGCCGGCGCCAGCTCAGCGGGCTGCCCCGCACGCTGCAGAGGTGTGTCCTGGCCAAAGGACGGAAGCTTGTCCGGCCATTCCGTGGCCGGGATCAGCGGGGTCCAGATGGGGCCGGGGGCCACCGCGTTGACACGGATGCCCTTGGGCCCGAGCTCCTGGGCGAGTGCCTTCGTGAAAGCCACCTGTGCGGCCTTGGTCATTGCGTAGTCGATGAGTTCCGGCGAGGGATTGAACGCCTGGATCGACGCGGTTGTGATGATCGACGCACCGGCTTCCAAGTGGGGCACGGCGGCCCGGGCCGTCCACAGGAGGGAGTAGATATTGGTCTTGAAGACGCGGTCGAACTCCTCGGTGGGGAGCGACTCGAAGCTGTCCCGGTTCTTCTGGTAGGCCGCATTGAGCACCAGGACGTCCAGGCGGCCGAACTCGGCCAGCGCGTCCTTCACGATCCCGGCGGCGAAGTCCTCGCTCCGGCCATCGCCCGGAAGCAGCAACGCCTTGCGGTCCTCCTTACGGATCCATTCGGCGGTGTCCTGCGCGTCGTCCTCTTCTTCCGGCAGGTAGGAGATGGCGACGTCGGCCCCTTCGCGGGCGAACGCGATCGCCACGGCCTTGCCGATGCCGGAGTCTCCGCCGGTAATCAACGCGGCCTTGCCGCGGAGGGCCCCGCTGCCGCGATAACTCTCCTCGCCGTGATCCGGTCTGGGGTCCATCGGACCTGTGAGGCCGGGTTGTTTCTGCACCTGCTCCGGGAATTCCCCGGAATAGTAGCCGGCGCGGGGGTCGCTCGGCGGCTCGGGCCTCTTGCCTGTCGCGCGGTCTGAATCACTCATAGTCCACCTACCCAACGTGTCGGTTTCCAGGGGTTGGTCCGGACGGCGGCGCTGGACCCGGCCGTTCGGAACTACCCCAGCGAAGTAACAGTTCCACCCTACCCGGAAAGTACTCAGCAAACTTAGCATCGGCTTGTGTTTGGAAAGTCTCCAGCTTAAGTTGAGTGTGTGCCGCGCCCAGCCGCCCTTCCGCCAACGCCCGAGGAGAACGATGCCAGGTCCAGGAGAGCCCAGTGGCGACGGACGTAATGAGACGGCCGAAGAGCAACTCGACCGCAACTGGATGGAACTGCTGCAGGAGCTTCGGGTGCTGCAGACCGGAGTGCAGATCCTTGCGGGGTTCCTCCTGACCCTTCCCTTCCAGGCCCGGTTTGCGAGCCTGGACACCTTCGAGACCGGCCTGTACCTCACGAATGTCGTGCTGGCCGCCCTGACCACCGCGACGATCCTGCTTCCGGTCAGCGTGCACCGCCGGCTCTTCCGGATGCGGTTGAAGGCCACCCTGGTGTCCAGTGCCGACAACATCGCGAAAGTGTCGCTGGGCGGCGTCGCATTGCTGAGCGTGGGGACCTCGGCCCTCGTCTTTGATGTCACCGCCGGGCGGACGGCAGGGCTCACCGCCGGGACGGGACTGTTGGCCGTGCTGCTCATCTTGCTCGTGGCCGTCCCCGACCGGCTGCGGCGCCGGGCAGCCGCCGACGCGCCGGCTGTTTCAAAACATCGACAACGGGGTACCCCGTGACCGGCACCGCAAGCCAGCAAAGCAGACGCAGCACAACTTCAGCCCTCAGCCTGCCGTGGTGTCCTTCGTGTCTTCCGTCCTGTTCGGCAGCTCCTCCGGCGCGGCCGCAGGCTCGTACGTGTGGTCGAAGGGCATTTCGTTGAGATCGAGGTTTTCGTTGGCGTCCTGGCCCGCGACCAGCTCGTGGGCCTCCTCCAGCGAATCAACGCTCGGCATGGAACCCAGCAACGGCCGTCCGGCCGTTTCCCTGATGAAGTAGACCGCCACTGCGCCAACGGCGGAGGTGCCCATCAGGTAGTAGGCCGGCATCATGTCATTTCCGGAGGAGGCGATGAGGGCGGCGATGATGAACGGGGCCGTCCCGCCAAAAATTGCCACGGCGAAGTTGTAGGCAATGCCCATGGCGCCGTACCGGCTGGCCGTGGGGAACAGTGCAGGCAGCGCCGAGGCCAGGTTCGCGACATAGAACGTCAGCGGGAAGGCGACGAGCGCCAGCCCGAGGAGCGTGGACCAGATCTCCCCCACACCAATCAGCAGGAACGCCGGGATCGCCAGGATCACGGTCCCGAGTGAACCGATCCACAGCACCGGGCGGCGGCCGATCCGGTCCGAAAGCCGGCCCGTCAGCGGGATGGCCGCAGACATCGCGACCAGGATCGGAATGGTCAGCAGCGTTCCATGCAGTTCGTCATACCCCTTGGTGGCCGTGAGGTACGTCGGCATATATGACGTCAGTGCGTAGCCGACGGTGTTGGCGGCCGCCACCAGGATCATCGCCAGGAGGATGCTGCGCCAGTGGGAGGCGAGGATCGCCACGGGACCCTTGGCTGCCGCCGCGCCCTCCGCCGCGCCGCCGGAGGCCTGGGCGTCCAGGCTGGCCTGGAACGTGGGGGATTCCTCAATTTTCAGTCGGAAGTAGATGGCCACGAGCCCGAGCGGCCCCGCGATCAGGAACGGGATCCGCCAGCCCCAGCCCTCCATTGCGGGCTGGCCGAGCAGGACCTGCAGCAGGGAAACCAGGGCTGCCCCGAGGGCGAATCCCATGTAGCTGCCGAGGTCCAGGAAGCTGGCAAAAAACCCCCGGCGGCTGTCGGGGGCGTGCTCACTGACGAAGGTCGTGGCACCGGCATATTCGCCGCCGGTGGAGAAGCCCTGGACGAGCTTGGTCACCACCAGAAGCACTGCGGCCCACATTCCAAGGACCGCGTATCCGGGGAGCAGGCCAACGATGAACGTGGAGGCCGCCATGATGATGAGCGTCATGGACAGGACCCTCTGCCGGCCGAACTTGTCCCCCAGCCAGCCGAAGAACACGCCGCCTAGGGGACGGGCGATGAAGGTGGCGGCAAAGGTTCCGAGCAGGAACAGGTTCTGCACGGTCTTGTCGGCCTCCGGCAGGAAGACCGGACCCATGGTGGTGATGAGGTAGCCAAAGACCCCGACGTCGTACCATTCCATCGTGTTGCCCACGATCGTGCCGCCCAGGGCCTTGCGCATCATGGGGCGGTCGACGATGTTGATGTGCGATACCTTCAGCCTGCGCGGGGTGAGAGGCCGTCCCGACGACGGCGGGGCACCAGGGGTGCCGTGCTTCCCGTGCGCATTCCTGGGGTCTGGGCTCATGATGCATCTCCTGCCAGGGCCACATCCGTTGATTCGTGGCCCTGGCCGGGAGTCACTCCCCCACTGCGGACAGTTTATCGGCGTCACCGGACGCGGCGCCAGCGTTCGGCCGGACGGTTTGCCGGTGCGCCCGGCCCTCCGGCGGGCCTGGGCCCGCGGCGGCCGCCGCTCTCAGGCCCCCTCGAGGACCTGGCTGGTGGCCCAGGCGAGGTATTTGGCGGCGTTGGCGACGGCGTCGGAGGGGCTGCTGGCCAGGTCCAGCAGCTGCGCGGCGGCCACCACCCCGTGCCGGGCAAGGTCCTCCGGGGTGACCAGGATCCGGCCGGCGACGACGATCACGGGGATGCCGCGTTCCTGGGCGGCGTCGGCGAGGGCGATCGGTGCCTTGCCGGTCAGCGACTGGGAATCCAGGGACCCTTCCCCGGTGATGACGAGGTCCGCTTCCGCGAGTTTCGCGGCGAGGCCGGTCAGTCCGGCCACCAGCTCGAATCCGCCCTCCAGGACCGCGTTGCTGAAGGCCAGGAACGATGCCGGGAAGCCGCCGGCCGCGCCGGCTCCGGGGACGTTGACGTCGCGGCCGGTCGTTGCGCGCAACACGGAGGCCCAGTTCCGCAGGCCTGCGTCGAGAAGTTCCGCCGCGTCCTCGTCGGCGCCCTTCTGCGGGCCGAACACATGCGCGGCGCCGTCGTGGCCGAACAGCGGGTTCTGCACGTCCACGGCGATCCTGAACTTCACGGCGGACAGCCGTGGATCGAGCCCGCTGGCGTCCATCGACACGACGTCGGCCAGCGAGCCGCCCCCCAGGGGAACCACATTGCCGTGGACATCCAAGGGCTTGAGACCCAGCGCGCGGAGGGCGCCGCTGCCGGCGTCGGTCATGGCCGAGCCGCCCAGGCCGAGCACGATTTCCGTGGCGCCGGCATCCAGCGCGGCGGCGATCAGCTGACCGCAACCATAGCTGTGGGCGCGCAGGGCATTCGCAGGGGTCGGGTCCATGTGTGCCAGCCCGGAAGCCTGCGCGGTTTCAATGACCGCAGTGGCCCCGCCGAACGCGTCCTTCCGGATGGCCCACGCGGCACCGACCGGTGCCAGGATTGGGCCCACGACGGCGTTGAGCCGTTCCTCGTAGCCTGCCGCGACGGCCGCCTCCAGGGTTCCTTCGCCGCCGTCGGCCACCGGAAACTGGATGGCCTCGGCGTCGGGGTAAACGCGGAGGGCGCCTTCGGCGATGGCGGCGGCGGCTTCGGCGGCGGTAAGGGAGCCCTTGAACTTGTCCGGGGCGATGAGGATTCGCATGGCTCTATCCTGCCAGCAGACGCCGACAACCACTCCCGCGACGACATTGGCAACCCGGAAGGGTGCGCTCAGGGCACGCCAGGTGCCACTACTGCCGCCATTGGCCGCGCTCCCGCAGCACCTCTTTGAGCAGGTCCGCACGATCCGTGACGATTCCGTCGACGCCGAGATCGAGCAGGCGGTGCATTTCCGCGGGCTCGTTGATGGTCCAGACGTGCACGTGCAGGCCATGCCGGTGGGCACGGCGCACGAAGCCCCGCGTCGCGACGGTCACCGCGCCGTAGCGCACCGGGACCTGCAGGGCGTGGACTCCGCCGAGCGCCCGCCGGACCAGCAGGCGCATCAGCGGCGCGGGGAGCACGGGACCCAGCAGCACGAAGAGGGCGTTGGAGGCAATACCGGCAGAGCTGGCGGCCGGACGGCTCAGTTGCTTCAGCACCGCGCGCCGCCGGCGGTCGGAGAAGCTGGCAATCAGTACCCGGTCATGCAGCCCGTAGCGTTCGATCGCCGCGGCCAGGGTGTCCACGGAGTTCCAGTCCTTGACATCCAGGTTGAGCCGGACGTCCCGGAAAGCCGTGACGAGTTCCTCGAACAGCGGGATCGGCTCCGTGCCCCCGATCCGCGCACGGGCCACGGTCTCCCCGGGCAGCTCGGAAATCCTGCCGCTGCCGTCCGTCACCCGGTCCAGGGTTTCGTCGTGGAAGAGCAGGAGGACGCCGTCGGCGGTGGTGTGCACGTCCGTCTCAAGATGCCGGAAACCGAGTCCGACGGCGGCGCCGAAGGCGGCCATGGAGTTCTCCCGGCCGTCCCGCGCGAAGCCGCGGTGTGCCATCGCAACAGGCGTCGTGGCGCCGTTGCCGGAGTCTCCGGACGGGTCAAAAAAGGGGTGGGAGTTCCTCACACCTGAAGCGTAACTCCTGAGGCGTACCGGAGCCCTCGGTGGCGGTGCCCAGGACATGGCGTCAGGAACTGTGCTGGAGGATTTCCACGCCGTCGCTACAGTGGAGCAGCGTGCGGCCGCGCCCGCCGTCGAGGTCCACCCAGACGGCGGTGTGGTCGGCCGTGACGGCGTCCACGAGGCCGCCGGTCTCATAGCCGGGCGCCATCCGGACGCTCACCCGGTCGCCCTGGCGCAGGCTCCTCCAGCGCGGATCCGGGTCCACCCTGTGCAGGGGCAGGTCGGAAGTCTTTTCAGTACGGTACCTGGCCACGAGAGTTCCCCATCATCAATCAACGATCCGTCGCGAGATTTCAGCGTAGGCAACCAAGATGAACGCCAGTTGACTGCCGGCTGGGAATCCGGTGACATGACCGGCCGCTCAAGAAACGCTTCCGCCGGCCGGTATCAGGGCAGCCGGACGCCGAGTTCGGCGAGCTTGGCCTCGAGGATCTGGGCGACGCCGTCGTCGTCGAAGTGCGGGGCCTGCTGGCCGGCCGCGAGGATGGCCTCCGGGTGGCCGCTGGCCATTGCATATCCGTCGCCGGCCCAGCGGAGCATTTCGATGTCGTTGGGCATGTCCCCAAAAGCCACAACGTCCCGCGCCGCGATGCCCAGGGAGCCAGCGTATTCGGCAAGGGTGACCGCCTTGTTCACGCCGGGAAGGGAGAGCTCCAGCAACGCCATGTTCGGCGCGGAGTGGGTGGCGGCCGCCAGATGCGCGACGGCGGGCGTCACCTCGGCCAGGAAGTCATCGGCCGTTCCCTCCCGGACGATCGCGAGGAACTTCACCACGGAGTCTGCCGCCGTGAGGGTGGTGTGCAGCGGCGCAGGCGTGAACTCGGAGAGCAGCTGGCTGGAGCCGTCCTCGATGAACCCCGGCTCCAGATGGAAGCCGGTCAGTGTTTCGGCGGCGAACAGGGCCGACGGGCGCAGCTGCTGGATGATGCGCCGCACCTCGAACACGGCGTCGGGCGCAAGCCCCTTAGCCGAGAGCATCCGGTCCGCCTCGAGGTCCCAGACGACGGCGCCGTTGGAGCAGATGACGGTGCCGGTGTGGCCCAGCTGGTCCTGCAGGGGGTGGAGCCAGCGCGGCGGCCGGCCGGTCACGAAGACCAGTTCGATGCCGGCGTCGCGGCAGGCGTGGAAGGCGCGAACGGTCCGGTCGCTGATTTTGCCGTCGTGGCCCAGGATCGTTCCGTCGATGTCACTTGCTACCAGCCGCATAGTGCCAGTCTACGTGGGTGCCCGGGCGCCGGCCCGCACACGAGTCGCCCGGCCCGCACCCGCGGGGCCCGGCCCGCACACGAGGTCGCCCGGCCCGCACCCGAGGTCGCCGGAAACGCACGAAATCGCCGGAAGCTTCCGGCGATCCCGCAGGCTTCCGGCGGTTTCGGCGGCGATCGGCTCAGATATCGATGGTTACGACGGCGCGCTCCCCCGCCGGGTCCGTCCGGGCGCCGGTCTCGGAGCGGACCGCCCGGGAGACGCAGCAGCACATCTTGGCAGCCGCGTGCTGTTGGCGTTCGCTGTAGAAGACGTCCCTGTGATCAATGGAGCCCTGCACGCCAAGCAGGCGCACTTCGCACAGCCCGCATTCGCCCTTGCGGCAGTCAAACATCATGTCGACACCCGCGTCCTCCAGGGCTTCCAGCATGGACTTTCCGGGGCCGACAGCCGCCTCGACGCCCAGGCGGGGCACGCGGACCACGAACTCCTCGGGGTCGTACCAGCCGCTGTTGCCGAAGGTCTCGAATCGGAGGTTCGGCAGGCTGAGCCCGCGTGTGCCCCAGCCGCGCTTGACGGCATCCATGAGCCGGATCGGACCGCACATGTACAGTTCGGTGTCCGGATCCACAGCCGCAAGCAGCTCGTCAACCTTCAGCGCCGTGCCCTCGTCGTCCACATGCACCCGCAACGCATCGCCGTGCAGCTGCTCCAGCTGGGGCAGGTAGGCCATGGCGGCACGGCTACGGCCTGCGTAAACCAGGGTGTAGTCGGCCTTGATGTTCCGGAGCACGCGCGCCATGCCTATCATCGCGGTGATGCCGATTCCACCGGCAAGGAGCACGTAGCGGGGAGCGCCGATCCGGAGCGGAAAGTTCTGCAGCGGCTGCGTGATCTCCAGCCGGTCGCCCACGTTGAGACCGTGCATGAACACGGATCCGCCGCGGGACCGGGGCGCTTCGAAGACGCTGATGGCCACACGCCGGCCGTCGTCGCTGGAATCGACCACAGAGTAGGAGCGCTTGCGGCGTTCTCCGTTGATCGTGACCATGACGTCGATGTGCGAGCCTGGCTCTGCCTTCTTCGGCAGGGACTGGGACAGGACCATGCGCCGGATGTGCGGGGTGATGCACTCCGCCTCTACGACCGCGCCTGCCTGCCATACTTCAATGTTCGTTGCTGCCATAACGTTCTTCTGCCTTCCAGGTGGATCAGCCGGGCGATCAGGCGGTCGGAATGAGGCGCCCCTCGGCGGCCAGCTGCCGCTCGATCAGCCGCCTGACCCACATGCCGCCGGCGTCGATGTTGAGGTTGTAGAACTCGTAATCCGGGTTGGCGTCGATCGCTTCCTGCTGGGCCTTGAGCATGGCCTCGTCCTCGCCGAAGACTCCGTGTACGCCGTCGCGCAGTTGGGTGGTAATGAGCTGGCTTTCCAGCCGGTAGTTGCGCATGAACGCCCAGAAGTAGTGGCATGTCTTTGCGGTCTCGGGCGAGATGGTGTTCATGACGAAGCCGTTCACGCCCTGGCTGCGGTCACCTCCGGGCGCTCCGGTGCCGGCTTTGGCGACCCCGACGTCGATGTTGATGGTCGACGGCGACTGGAAGGTAATGATCTGCCAGCGGTCCACTCTGCCTTCGAAACCGGGGAACTTGTCGCGCATGTTCTTGAGCCAGAACGGCGGGGCATCGATGTCCAGCATCCATCGTGAGACCGTGACGGTGCTGCCGTCCTGGGTCACGACAAAATCAGACTCGCTCAACTCGTCCTGGCCGATCGAGGAGGAATGGACGAACTCCTCGTGGGTTAGGTCCATCAGGTTGTCCAGCACCAGCTGGTAGTTGCACGGCGCGAAGATGGTCTGGCCGTCGCCGGCCCATTCGTCGGAGCTCATTTGGTGCATGTCGGGGATAAGGCCCGGGTCCGCGCGAGTGGGATCACCCAGCCACACCCAGACGTACCGGTAGCGCTCGATAACGGGGAAGGACGGCACCGTGGCGCTTGGGTTGATGGTTTCCTGGGCAGGCATGGACACGCAGCGGCCCGCGGAGTTGTAGACGATGCCGTGATAAGGGCACTGGATCTGGTCCTTGGACAGCGTTTTTCCCATGGACAGCGGCGCGAGCCGGTGCCAGCAGGCGTCCGCCAGGGCCACGGCCTTGCCATCCTCCGTGCGGTACAGGGCCAGCGGCCTGTCCGCGATCCGGCGGGACATGGGCTTGCGGGTCACCTCGTGGTCCCAGGCGGCCACATACCAGGCGTTAAGCGGATACCCCAGCACTTTGTTGGTCGTTGAACTCATTGACTGCATCAGTGCGGTCATGATCGATCCTTCCCGTCACGCTATACCTATGTTCATAGGTAGTGGTCCGGATCACAGCATAACTATGTTGATAGATAGTGGCAAGAGGTGTCGCGCACAAGCCCGGGCGGGGGGCAGAAAGCCCGGAAGCCGTCAGGCTTCCTGGCGCCTAGGACTCCAACGTGTCAATAAGTTCAAGGCCCTTGTTGGCCCATTCGATCTCGGCTTCGGCGCCGTCGATCATGCCTTCGTAGGTGAAGATCTTGTACGCTGCGATCTTTTCCCGATCCCCCTCGGGAGCCGTCTCAAGACGCTTCGCCAGGATGGGGTTGCTCCGATCCTGGAGGGCGGCGATCATCTCCTGCCACTGCCGCACGCGGGAGAAGTGGTACGCAATATGGGCGCGCATCTGCGCCCGCGCGGCATCAGGTTCCGCCCATTCAAGATAGGCGGCCTTGAGGTGGATCGGGTCACGCTCCCGGGCGTAGTCAAGCGTCGTGTTCATCCAGGCGCGGAAGGCCTCCACGCCTTCGGGAGTGATGTGATAGCGCTTCTTCTTGCCTTTTTTGCCCCAGGGTTCCTCCACGCCACGCAGGAGGCCATCCTTTTCCATCCGCCGGAGTTCGGGATAGATCTGCGAGTCAGGGGCATGCCAGACGTAGCCCACAGATTGCTCGAATTGCTTGAAGACGTCGTAGCCCGTCAGGGGCTGGGACGTGAGTAGCGCAAGCAGGGCATACCGCAGGCTCACATGCCACCGATCCTTTCCGTTTGAGCGCCCCGGCCGCAATGCCTTGCAGCAAGGCCGGACGCCGCCTCCATTAAACCCCTTGTCAACTAACTATCTTCATAGTTATGCTGTGTCCCACGCCACATCTAACTCTCAGCATAGATAGTGACCTGCTGCCAATCCTTCAACGACGCGGGGCGGCCGCCGGCACCGGAAGCGGCACTGCAGCTTCCGCGCCCTTCGCTCAGCAACTGCCCGGACAAACCGCGGCCTCCAGAAAGTAGTCCCCATGCAACTGCAAGAACGCATCGACGCGTCACGCATGTCTATGTATCAATGGCTCATCGTCGGACTGTGCATTGTCCTCAACGCCCTGGACGGCTTCGACGTCCTGGCCATGGCCTTCACAGCCAACAGCGTCACCCGCGACTTCGGCCTCAGTGGCGGCGAACTGGGTATCCTGCTCAGCGCCGGACTGATCGGCATGGCAATAGGCTCCCTGGGGCTGGCACCCTTCGCCGACGTCGTCGGGCGCCGGCCCATGATGCTCATTTCCACCGGACTGGCGACCACAGGGATGCTTTTGGCATCGCTTGCGCACTCGGCCGTGGAGCTCGGCCTCTGGCGCATCGTCACAGGGCTGGGCATCGGCGGAATCCTCGCGTGCACCAACGTCATCGCCAGCGAATACTCGTCCAAGCGCTGGCGCGGACTGGCCATCAGCATCTACACCGCGGGCTACGGTATCGGGGCGACGCTCGGCGGCACCGCGGCCGTGACCCTGCAGGCAAGCTTCGGCTGGCGCTCGGTGTTCCTCTTCGGCGGCATCTGCACCGCCGCCACCTTCGTACTTCTGGCGGCACTGCTGCCCGAGTCCGTGGCCTTCCTGGCCACCCGCCGTCCCCGCAACGTGCTGGACCGCCTGAACAAGATTGCCCGCAAGATCGGACAGCCCGCCGTCACGGAACTCCCCGCGCCAGTGTCCGCGGCCGGCAGGAAGAACAAGCTCTCTGAACTCTTCACGACCGGGAACCGCCGCTCCACCTGGCTTGTGTGGCTGGCTTTCTTTGCCACCATGTTCGGTTTCTACTTCGTCAACAGCTGGACGCCGCGGCTCCTCGTGACTGCCGGTATGACCGAGAGCCAAGGCGTCATCGGCGGCCTCATGCTGACTTTGGGCGGCACTTTTGGTTCCCTCCTTTATGGTCTGCTGACGATCCGCTGGAGCAGCCGCAAGGTCATGATCATCTTCGCCGTCCTCTCCGCGGCCACTATGGTGATGTTCATTTCCACGGCCGGCATCCTCGCCCTGGCCTTTGTCGCCGGGGGCGTCGTGGGCATGCTCATCAACGGCTGCATCGCCGGCCTGTACACCATCGCCCCTGCCCTGTACGGATCTTCAGTCCGAAGCACCGGGGTCGGCTGGGCCATCGGGATCGGCCGCGTGGGTGCCATCGTCGCCCCGCTGATCACGGGCGCCCTCCTGGACGCGCACTGGACCGCATCCATGCTTTACATCGGGGTTGGCATCGTGGTCCTGGTGGCTGGCGGCGCCGTAGCGGCGATGCGTCCGGCCGCCGTCGGGACCTCCCCGCTCCCTGCGGAGGAACGCCTGACGACGGCGGCCTGAGCCGAACCCCCAGCCGCCCGTCGCGCAACCGAGGTCGCCGGAAGAGTGCCAGATCGCCGGAATCTTCCGGCGATCCCGCAGGCTTCCGGCGATTTCCGCGGCGCTCGGGCGGCTGCTCGTCTAATGCCGTTCGTAGATCCCGGTGAGTGTGGCCCGGCCAAGGGTGTGCCGGGACAGCTTCGATTCCAGGCTCGCCGGAGACGTGCGCTCGTCCAGCCCTGACGGCGCGACGTCGAGCGCGTGCACCGTGACGATGTAGCGGTGGGGGCCGTGGCCGGGCGGCGGTGCGGCCCCCAGGTAGCCGTGGAATCCGGCGTCGTTCTTCAGCTGCAGGGCACCCGGAGGAAGGTGCCCGCCGCCCTCCGCGCCTGCTCCGGCAGACAGCGAGTTCACATCGGCCGGGATGTCCAGGACCGCCCAGTGCCAGAAGCCGCCATGCCCGGGCGCGTCGGGGTCGAACATGGTGATGGCGTAGCTCTTGGTGCCGGCCGGCGCCCCGGACCAGCTCAGCTGCGGCGACTCGTCCTGACCGCCGGCACGCATTCTGCCGCTTCGCTGTGCCGGCGGCAGGCTCTGGCGCTCACTGAAGGATTCGCTGCTGACGTGGAAAGACGAAGCATCGTGGTGTGTCATGACTGCCTTTCAGTTGCTGTTGGGGCCTCTGCATCCAGTTCCATCCGGGCAAGCTCCGCGCGGGTCGGCGGGTTGGCGCCGGCGCGCGATACCGTCACGGCGGCCGCCCAGGCCGAGTGGGCGAGGAGGCCGCGGAGGCTTTCGGCGGAGAGTTCGCGGAGGTCCTTGCGGTTCTGTGCTCCGTCCAGGCCCAGGTCCACCACCCCGGAGAGCAGTGCCGCCATGAAGGAATCCCCGGCCCCGACCGTGTCCGCCACGATCACCGCTGGAGCCTCAAAGTGCGCCTCGCCGGCGGCGTTGACGGCCCAGGGCCCTTCGGCGCCGCGGGTCACCACCACCATCGCCGGGCCTTCCGAGCCGCCGAGGGACAGCCAGCGGCGCGCGGACACCAGCGGGTCCTCGCCGGGGTACAGCCATTCAAGGTCCTCGTCGGAGGCCTTGACGATGTCCGCCAGGGCGACGAATTTTTCGGCCTGCCGGCGCGCATAGTCCACGTCGGTGATAATGCTGGGCCGGCAGTTGGGGTCGAAGCTGACCGTCGCGGAAGGATGGGCATGTTCGACGGCGGCCAGCACCTCGGCGGCGCCGGGCGCCAGCATCGTGGCGATCGAGCCGGTGTGCAGCAAGGTGGTGCCCTGCAGCATGAAAGGCAACCGCTCCGCGAGCCCTGGGAGCTCCCAGGCGAGGTCGAACGTGTAGGTGGCGGCGCCGTCGTCGTCAATCAGGGCCGTGGCCACGCTTGTGGGCAGCCCGTCCGGTCCCTGCGGCAAGAGCACCGAGCTGGACTTCAGGTGAGCCGCAACCGCTTCACCGTAGGCGTCGCGCCCGTAGCGGCCGATGAACTGCACGGGGTGGTCCAGTCGGGCCAGCCCCACCGCCACGTTGAGCGGGCTTCCGCCGACATGGGCCTGGACACCGGAGGAGCGCTGGACCACGTCAACGAGGCCCTCGCCAATAACTGTGAGCATGCTCATACTCTGCCAGAGAACGCTGTCCGCCGCGCGAGTGTTGCGTGGCCTAGTTAGGCACCTGGTCCATAGGCATCCCGGCCGCCTCCGCATGCGCGAACCTGGCATCGATGTGGACCACGTCCCTGCCGGCCCGCTGGAGCAGGCTGGCGGCCACCCCGGCCCGGTACCCGGTCGCGCAGTGCACCCACACCCTTCCGGCGGGCACGTCATCCAGGCGCAGCAACAGCTCGTGCAGCGGGACATTCACGGCACCCGCCACCCGCGACGCGGCGTACTCATCCCTCCGGCGGACGTCCAGGACGGTGTCCGCGCCGGCGCGGTCCGCGACCACATCCTCCCAGCCCGCCCGGGGATAGGAGACGACGTCGGCCTGCGGGGCCAGGGCGCGCGGATCGGTCCCCACCGCCGCGTCCGGCGATTCTATGCCGATGCGGGAGAGGTCCCGGATGGCGTTTTCAACGTCCTCGTGGGAGCCGACGAGGGTCAGCTGGTCCCCCCAGGGCAGCACCCAGCCAAGGTAGCTGGTGAAGCTGGAGCCGCTCCCGTACTCAAAGCTGACGCTGCCCTTGAGGTGGCTGCTCGCAAATGCCACCCGCCGCCGCAGGTCCACCACCCACTCGCCCTCGTGCAGGCGCCGGGTGAGCTCGGCGGCGTCGAGCGACTCGGGCACGGTCAGGTCCGCGGGGCCCGGGCCCCGGACGTTGGCCGGGCTCATGTGGGCGTAGTACGCGGGGTAGGCCGTCAGGTTGGCGATGAGCTCGCGTACGAAGTGCTCCTCATCCGGGTCGGTCAGGGCATGGTTGGCCGCGAGCTGTTCGCCAATAGTGGATGACTTGGCGCCCGTGGACGGCCCGGATGAACAAAAGGAGCCGAAGCCGTGGGTCGGGAACAGCGCCGCATCGCGCCCGGCTTCGGCAACGAGGCGCCGGACGGAGGCGTATTGATCGTGGGTGAGTCCGATCGTGTCGGTTGAGGCCACGAGGTCGGTGCGGCCCACCGAACCATAGAGCAGGCTGCCGCCGGAGAAGACGGCCTGCTTCTCGCCGTCGTCGACAATGAATGACAGGTGGGTATGGGTGTGCCCGGGCGTGGCGACGGCCGTGACCGTCAGCGAACCGACCCGGACGCTCTGGCCGCCGGAGATGGGCGTGCGCTCGAACTTCACGGGATCGTCGGCGTTCACGAGATAGCTGGCGCCGTGCTCCCGGGCAAGGATCAGGCCGCCGGTGATGTAGTCATTGTGCAGGTGGGTTTCCGCCACGTGCGTGATGGTGACCCCGGCAGCACGGGCGGCCGCTTCGACGCGGTCCGTGTCCCGCTGCGGATCGATCACCAGCGCCACAGTGCCGTCGTGGACCAGATAGCTGCGGTCCCCCAACTGCGGGGTCTCAATGACGACGACATCCATGGTTTCCTCCGGCGGCCGGACGCGGGTGGGCTCAGCCCTGGTTGACCGGGTGGCCGTTGCGGTGCCACTCAGTGATGCCGCCCGTGACGTTGACGGCGTCGTAGCCCTGGTCTTCAAGGAAGGTGGTGGCCTGGGCGCTGCGGCCTCCGGCGGCGCACATCACGTAGACCGTCCCCTGCGCCGGAACGTCATTCAGCGACTGCGCAAAGCGTGAGAGCGGGACACTCTGGGCCCCGGGCACGCGGATTTCCGCAAACTCGCCGTCCTCGCGGACATCGACGATTGCGGCGTTGTCGCCAAGCGCGGCGAGGTCATTGACAGAAATGCTCTTCATGCTTGCGTCCTTTCGAGGTGGCCGGGCAGGTCCCGGCGGGCCACTCTCCCTAATCATACCCCCTGGGGTATAAAATCAGCCCTAAGGGTATTTGGTAGCGTCCTGCTGGTAAACGTCCGGGATGCCGTCGTGGTCGGAGTCGACGTTCTCTTCATCCTCGGCCTGCCGGTATTGCCGGTTCCGGGTGCGCAGCACGGCGGTGGCCAGCAGCGCCGCGAGGACCGACGCCGCGAGGATTCCTACCTTCGCGTGGTCATCGTGGACGCTGCCCTGCCCGAAGCTCAGTTCGGCCACGAGCAGCGAAACGGTGAAGCCGATGCCGGCCAGGATCGAGAGGCCGAAGACGTCGATCCATTTGAACGAGCCGTCCAGCCGCGCCCGCGTGGCCTTGGTGATGAGCCAGGTGGTGCCCAGGATACCCGCCGGCTTGCCCAGCACCAGGGCGAAAATGATACCCACGGCCACCGGATCCGCCACCGCGGCGCCGAGTCCGCGCCAGCCGCCCACGGCGACCCCGGCGGAGAAGAAGGCGAACAGCGGGACGGCCACCCCGGCGGAAATCGGGCGGAAACGGTGTTCGAAGATTTCCGCGAGTCCGGGCCCGGCGTCGGGACCCCCGCTGGCCCGGGAGCGGATCACCGGTACGGCGAAGCCGAGCAGGACTCCTGCCACCGTGGCGTGGATGCCCGAGGCGTGCACGAGTGCCCAGGTGGCGGCCCCGAGGGGGAGCAGGATGAGCCAGGCGGCGAGGGCGCGCGTGCCAAAGAACCGCCGATACTTCTGCGCGAGCAAAGTGTAGAGGCCCAGCGGGAGCAGTGCCAGAAGTAGCGGGACAGGCTGGAGGTCGCTGGTGTAGAACACCGCGATGATGCTGATGGCCAGCAGGTCATCCACGACGGCCAGGGTGAGCAGGAAGATCCGCAGGGCGGAGGGCAGGTGCGAGCCGATGATCGCCAGTACCGCGACGGCGAACGCAATATCGGTGGCGGTGGGGATGGCCCAGCCGCGCAGTGTCCCGGGGCTGCCGACGTTGACCGCCGCGTAGATCAGCGCCGGGAACGCCACGCCTCCGACGGCCGCGGCGACGGGGACGATGGACTTGCTGATCTGCCGCAGGTCCCCCGCCACGAATTCGCGTTTGAGCTCCAGTCCGACCAGGAAGAAGAAGATGGCGAGGAGTCCGTCGGCCGCCCACGCACCGAGGCTTAGCTCAAGGTGCCACGGCGCGTAACCGAAAGTGAAGTCCCGGAGTGCGAAGTAGCTGCCCGACGCCGGCGAATTGGCCCAGATGAGGGCGATCACCGCCGCGGCGGCCAGCAGGGCGCCGCCAACAGTTTCCTTGCGGAGGATTTCCCTGATCCGCAGGGATTCCGTATAGCTCCCGCGGCCGAAAACGGTGAATCGCGGGGGTACGGACGGCGGGAGGGGAGGAGGGGTGGCGCTCATGGGATCCTCAAAATCGGCTCGACAGAATTATGCCGACCAGACTTCCCGGCGCACCTGGACCCTAGTCTATTGGACTCCAACCGGTTTTCCGGCTGCTTGTGCGGCGCCCCGGCTGCCCGGCGGTCGGCGCCGGCGGAGGCGGCGCCCTGGCGGCGGAGGCCTCAGCCCAGCAGCAGCTGCACGAGTTCGCGGCATTTCCGGTACGCGGCAGCCTTCGGATCGATCAGTGCGAAGTGGTCGCCTGGGACTTGTAGAAGCTGGACGGGTGCGCCGGCCGCCTTCGCAGCCCCGGCATACGTTTCGGACTGGCTCATCGGAACGGTGTCGTCGTCAGTGCCGTGGACGGCATATACGGGAACTTTCAGGGGCAGGGCGCTCATCGGGTCTACGAACTTATGCCGTTTGGGGTATTTTTCGGAGGAGCCGCCCAGCAGGTTGCTGACCGCGCCGTTGCTGAGGTTCAGCCGTTCGGCGGCGGCGAGGTTCAGGACCCCTGACTGGCTGACGACACCCGTGAGCTGCACAGCGCCGCCGTCGTCCCCCTTGCGCAGGAGCTGGCGGTCGGCGTCGGGCGCGCCGAGCTGCGCGAGCCTGCAGCGGCCCGCCGCCCAGACGGCGAGGTGGCCGCCGGCGGAGTGCCCCAGTGCGACTACCCTGTCCAGCCCCAGTCCGTGTTCCCCGGCGACGTCGCCGAGTTTGTCGATTCCCGCCAGGACGTCGGCAAAAGTGTTGGGCCAGCCGCCGCCGTTGCCGGCGCGCCGGTATTCCAGGTTCCAGGCAGCCATGCCGTGGGCGGCGAGGTCCCTGGCCAGCGGCTCGCCGAGTTCTGCACCATATTGCGAACGCCAGTAGCCGCCGTGAATGACCACCACCACGCCCTTGGGCGCGGCCGCCTCGGGCAGGAAGAGCTCTCCCCACTGGCTCGGGTCATCGCCGTAGTGGTACTTGTGCCGCTTCACTGTGTCCTCCTCGGGGCCCGGTGAACAGGCGGCGGAGACTGCCCCCAGTGTCACCGCCACTGCGGCCGAGATCAAAGTCCGACGCCGCACATCAGCCATGTCCCGAGCCTACCTTGGGCGCCGCGCCGGGCGGCGCAGGCCCGGCTCGGGGCGTTCAGTCACCGGCATTGGCAGCGCGGCGGACGACAGCAGCTGGGGTGTCGGCCCGACGCCGTCGTCCGCGCGCCGTAAGCTGGACGCATGGCGAGCAATTGGGATCGGCTGGACCTCGGCTTGCGCGAATCAGTGCAGGAAAACGTGGAGCTCTACGAGCGGGTCCGTCCTGCGCTGAAGCTGGTCACCCGGGAAGTCCTGCTCACCCTGCGGGCCATGCTCAAGGGCACCGAGGTGACACCGCTGTTCGTCACCGGCCGGACCAAAACCGTGGAGTCCTTCCGCGAGAAGATCTCCCGCACCGAGGAGCCCCTCGAGCCGGGCGGGCCGCCGGTCCTGAAGTTCCCGGACCCGTTCCGGACCCTCAATGACATGGTGGGCATCCGCGTCATCACCAAGCTTCCGGCGGAAAACGCCGTGGTGGCCAACATCATCAAGCGCCAGCGCCAGCTCTTCGACTGCCGCGGGGACCGCGAGAAGGACATCGGTTCCATTGAGTCGGGAACTTATGGATATTCGAGCCGGCACCTGATCCTGCGGACCATCCAGAACGAGGCCGTCAAGGACTACCAGCAGGTCTTCAACCCTGACGCCCAGCCCAACGGCAGCTATTTCTTCGAGTGCCAGATCCGTACGGTGTTCGCGCACGCCTGGAGCGAGATCGAGCACGACATTCGCTTCAAGGCCGAGGACCCCCGGGCCTGGACACCTCACTTCGACCGCCAGTTCACCGCCACAGCAGCCATGCTGGAAACGGTGGAGAGCGCGTTCTCCGACCTGCATGACCGCTACGAAGAGGTGCGCAGCTACTGGGACATGGATGGCGAAGGGGCTGCGCCGCTGACGCCTAACCGGATCCGCGACGTCTGGCGGACCCTATTGCCGCACGTGGACCGGAAGGTGGACGACGACTGGGGCTGGGCCGCGGAGCTGATGGCCGCCCATGGCCTCAACCAGACCATGCAGCTCGCCGGGCTGCTCAGCGCCAACCGGATCACCGAGGTCCGCAAAGCACTGGACCACCGCTACTCCCCCGGCCCGGACCGTCTCCTGGATGACCTCCTGCTGTGGCAGTACGGCACCGAACACATCGACCTCACCGCGGAACCGGCCGACGCCGTCCCGCACCCGCGGCGGGACAGCCTCCTGCGGCGGCTCAAGCAAATCGAACGGTACCGGCTGACGCAGGGGTAGGGCTTCACGGCGGCCCCGAACGTTCCTGCCCAGTTACTTCGGGGGGACGAACCGGAAACGCACCCCGCGCCCGGGACACGCCGGGCTTTTCCGTGTCCTGGAGATAGCAACTGGGCAGGAGCGCGCGGGCCACGTCCAAAGTCCCCCGCGCAGGCCGTCCATCAGCACGGCGGCGGCACGCTCCCGCCGGCCGATGACTGCGTCGCCGTGCCGGACCGCCCCGCGCAGGCCGGCCACCAGCGCCGCTTGCCAGTCAAAAATCCGACATATTTGTCCGACACCCGGTCATGAAGTGGCCACCTGGCAGACACTGGTGCCACCATGCTTGGATGCTTGAGGCAACCAAATCCCAGAATGACGACGCCGGCACCCGCACTGACGCGGAGGCCCCGGCCAATCCCGCCCTCGCCGCCGAGGCCAAGATCGCCCGCATCGCGGTGACAATCTTCCCGATCCTGGTGGTCGTGGCCGGCGTCGCCGGTTTCCTGCTGCCTGGCGCGTTCAAACCGCTTGCACCCAGCGTGCCGTATCTGCTGGGCATCATCATGTTCTGCATGGGCCTGACCCTGACGCCGCCGGACTTCGCCTCGGTGGCCAAGCGGCCGTGGGCCGTGGTCCTCGGCATCGTGGCGCACTACGTCATCATGCCCGGCGCCGGTTGGCTGATCGCCGTCGGGCTGCACCTGGAACCGGAGCTCGCGGTGGGCCTGATCCTGGTGGGCTGCGCGCCGTCGGGGACCGCGTCGAACGTGATGGCCTTCCTGGCAAAGGGCGATGTCGCCCTGTCCGTGGCCGTCGCCTCGGTTTCGACGTTGATCGCCCCGATCGTGACTCCCCTGCTGGTGCTGTTCCTGGCCGGTTCGTTCCTGAACATCGACGCCGCCGGCATGGTTCTGGACATCGTCAAGACCGTGCTGTTGCCGGTGATCGCCGGCCTGCTGGCCCGGCTCTTCCTCAAGAAGCTCGTGGCCAAGGTGCTGCCGGCACTGCCGTGGGCCTCCGCTGTCGTGATATCGCTGATCGTGGCGATCGTGGTGGCCGGCAGCGCGAGCAAGATCGTGGCCGCCGGCGGCATTGTGTTCCTCGCAGTGGTGCTGCACAACGGCTTCGGCCTGGGTCTGGGCTACCTCGCCGGCAAGCTGGGGCGCCTGGATGACAAAGCCCGCCGGGCGCTGGCGTTCGAGGTCGGAATGCAGAACTCGGGCCTGGCCGCCACCCTTGCCACGGCCCATTTCAGCCCCCTGGCCGCCCTGCCGTCCGCCGTGTTCTCGCTCTGGCACAACGTCTCCGGCGCCATCGTTGCGGCGTGGCTGGCTCGCCGCCCGCTGCGCGACGCCTGACGCGACTCCTAACGGAGACCGATCCGACCGGCCCGGCCGGCCCGCGGCTGGAGCCCTTCGAGACCGGTGCGACGCCTAGACCCGGACGGTGTCGCCGTTAGCGCCGGTATCGTCATCCGCGCCGGTGACACTGTTGAGCCAGGCGATCGCATCTTGCCTGGAGGTGAAGAACTCGTGCGGGTAGCGGGTGTGCCGGCCCATGGCGGCGGCCACAACACGGTCCACGACGCTGGAGCCGAGGACGGCAATGGCCAAAACGCCCGTCGTCTGGGCGAAAACATAGCGGGCGGCCGCACTTATTTGCACATCCGTCATTTCGGACAGCATTGGCATCGGCGCGCCACCACTGAGCCGCTCCGCGGCGCGGATGGCAGAGTGGGCGTCGGCGACGTCGACAATAGATCCCGGCTGCCAGATTGACTCGATGATGCCTGAGCGCACCTGTAGCGAGTTCTTCCCGTGGGCAGCGGTGATTTCCCTCAGCACGACTCCCCCTGCGCTTCCCAGCGTGGCGACTGCTCCGCCAGCACCCCAATGCTACCTGCCGGTAGCACACCGCCCGGGAGATTCGGATCGGGCGAGGCGTCCCTCCAGCAAAAGGGCTCCCTGCCGGGAAAGGGGATGCCGGCGGTCTCGGGGAAAGTTCCCCGGGACCGCCGGCATCCAGACCCTACGTTGGGCCGGGCATCACGCCGCCACGCGGCTGCTACAGCGCGGAGGCCAGGGCATCCCAGGCGAAGCTGGCAAGCCAATGGCTGGACATGAACTCCTCGGTAATGACCGAACTCAGGCCCGCCGACAGCAGCGGCTCCAGCGCCTCGTCCAGAGCAGCGAGTGCGCCGCCGGCGCTGGTGGCGCCGCCTGCCGCCAGGGCCTTCCGGATGCGGATGATCTGGCCGGCACGCGTGAGATTCAGTCCGTTGAGGTGGGCCAGGTAGCCGTCGGACTCATCCGTGACGGTGGCCTTGGCGAGAATGCGGTCATCCGCGGAAAGCCCCGGGAGGAACGCATCAAACCATTCAGCAAAAGCGTCCGCGTCCAGCACCTTGGCCATGAGGTCTGCTTCGCTGAGGCCAGCGGACAGGAAGTCCTGGCCGCTCATTTCCCACTCGCCCGGCCAGCCGGCGTCGTCCCCGAACCAGCCGAGGGCAGCCGCCCCACACGCCGCTGCTGCCTCGTCCCGGCCCAGCTGGCGGAAGGAATCCAGCATCATGCCCAGTCCGAAGGCGGCGTTCGTGTGGATTCCGTGGCGCACCGGGAACTCGGCCTTGGCTGTCCAGCCGGCCACGAGGGACGCGACGACATCGACCAGCGGGTCCAGGGCCGCTCCCCAGCCGCGAATCTGCTCGTCCTCCGACACGGCGGCCGTGGCGGCGAGGCGCACCAGCCAGGCCCAGCCGTACGGGCGTTCCCAGCCGGGATTGGCCGCCAGATACGCGCCCTCCACGGCCAGGTTGTCCGCCGTCAGGTTCGCAGAAAGCACGGCCCGCAGGGCCGCGTCCCGCCCGGCGTCGAGCCCGTGCTCGAGCAGGCTCACACCCAGCCACGTCATGTGCACGCAGGAGTGCCAATCGAAGGACGTGTGGAACGCGGGGTGAAGTTCCCGCGGTCCGGACCGCTCCGCCGGTGACTTTTCCACGTGCTGGGAAGAGAACGGGTAGGGCCGGGACAGATTCGCCGCGACGATATCCGCGTACTCGTTGGCCAGCGCGTCCATCTGGACCGAGGGGTTGAAGGTGATGACGTCCATGTGTCTCCTTGCAGTTTGTGGGTGCCGGCTAGTGGAAGGCGAAGAAGTACATCAGGACGATGTTGACCCCGAGCAGCGGAATGGCGGTGGGGACCTGGGCCTTAATCACGCCGTACTTGTTCTTCATCTCCAGGAGCGCCGACGGGACCAGGTTGAAGTTGGCGGCCATCGGTGTGCACAGCGTGCCGCAGAAACCTGCGAGCATGCCGATCGCGAAGACGATCGCCGGGGTGCCGTGGAAGGTCTGCACCAGGACCGGCCAGCCGATGGCTGCCGTCATGATCGGGAACGCGGCAAACGCGTTGCCCATCAGCACCGTGAAGAGGAACATCCCCACGGAGTAGACGACGACGGCGGCGAGCAGCGAGCCCTCGGGCAGCATGCCCTTGGCAAGCGTGCCGACGGCGGTGCCGACGCCGGCCTTGGTGAAGAGGATGCCCAGGGTGGACAGCATCTGCGGCAGCAAGGCAGCCCAGCCAATCGATTCCAGAATGCGCCGCCCCTCGAATACCGGGGCCAGCTTTTGCTGGGGGCGCAGGATCACGACGGCGACGATCGCGGCGACGACGGCGCCCACAGCCAGCGCCACGAGCGTGGTGTTGGTGGGATCGAAGATCGGCTGACCGCCAATCTTCAGCACAGGGGCCAGCAGCACGATAACGACCGTCACCACCGGAAGGGTCAAGGCCGGGATGAACAGCTTGTTGCCGAACTTGGCAGCTGACTCGGTGCGGCTTTGCACGCTGGTGGTCCTGGCCTTGCCGTCACCGAGCAGGCCGGTACTCGCCAGCGCGACCAGCACCAGCACGCCGATACCCAGGATCCAGGCCGGAGCGGTACCCGCCTGCACCCATGTGCCGTAGAAGAAGCAGAGACCCAGAAGCCCCCAGAAGGTGGAGCTGCCCCAACGCTTGGGGTGGCTCGTGTCGCGGGCGATCAGGAACGCCCAGGCAACAAACAGCATGCCTATCAGCCAGAAGACGGCTTCAACCTTGATCATGCTTCTCCTCCGACGGTGACGGGCTCTGCAGACTTCTCTGCTTCTGCGGTGCGGGCATCCTTGTCCAGCTGGCGGTCAAGGCGCAGGAGACGGAAGCCATGGATGAGGAAGGCGAAGATTGCGGTGGGAATGGCCCACACGGCAAGCTCCAGCGGCTCCAGGTGAAGGTGGTACGTGGTGTCCACGAAGGTCGTGATCAGCAGGATGGATCCGACGGCGACGAAGATGTCTTCGCCGAAGAACACGCCGACGTTGTCCGCCGCAGCGGAGTGGCCCTTGATCTTTTCCTTGACCTTGTCCGTGACGCTTCCATAGCGGCGGAGCGCGGCGCCCTCAGCCATCGGGAAGACCAGCGGACGCACGGTCTGCGCGTGTCCGCCGATACTGTTCAGACCCAGGGCCGCCGTGGCCTGCCGGACCAGCAGGTATCCGAGCAAGACCCGGCCGGCCGTCAGCTTGGCCAGTTTGGAGATCAGCGTTTTGGCCTGTTCCTGCAAGCCGAAACGCTCAATGATCCCGATCACCGGCAGCACGACCACAAAGATGGTGACGGATCGGCTGCTGGCGAATCCGGAGCCGAAGGCATTGAGGATTTCCAGCGGCGAGAGGCCCCCAAGAAGGGCCGTCACGATGCCGGAGACCGTGACAACGATCAGTGGGTTTAGGCGGATGGCGAAGCCAACGATCACCAGCAAGACCCCGATGAGTACGAGCATATTTTTCCATTCCCGCTTCGGCCATGACTGGTCAGCGGAGGGTTGTAGTTGGAGGCACGGCCAGAAGGCCGCCGCGGATCGACTGTCCACGGATAGTGGTGCCCGTCACTTTGGAGAACAGCATATGTTTTTGTTCAACAATCTGACAAGCCTTTTGTCCAACGAACTGACAGGCTTCGGTTCCATTTGCGCCGCGACGCACCCTGGGGAGACCGCCGTCGGGTCCTCCTCGATGAGCGAAAGGGGCCGGTTCAGGCGGCCATGGCCGCCAGCAGCTGGCCCTCCGCGCGGTCGAGGTACTGGCGCATGAACTCCGCCGCGGCGGCGTTGTCCCCGGAACCCATGAGATCAATCAGCCTGACGTTGTCGGCTAGATAGGGTTCGTGGAAAGCGGGATCGGAGCCCATCGCGTGGAAAACCAGGCGCATCTCAGCGAGGACCTGTTCCATCAGCGCGTCCAGCCGCTCGCTGCCCGCACGCGCCACGACCGCACGGTGGAAGTCCTGGTTGGCAGCTGCCATGCCAGGGACGTCGCCGCGGGACCGGGCCCGCTGCCCCTCGGCCACTATGGCCCGCAGGTCGTCAACAGGCGCCGGCTCCTGCCACAGGATGGCGGCGGGCTCGACGTAGCGGCGCACACGGTAGATCTCCCGGACGTCCTCGGCCGTGGGCCGGGCGACAAACACTCCGCGGTTCGGGATGCGGGCGATGATGTGCTCGGCATGCAGGGAGGTGAACGCCTCGCGAAGCGTATTGCGGCTGACGCCGAGGGCCTCCCCCAGCGCCTCCTCGGACAGCTTTGTCCCCGGCGCCAGCTGGCCCGCCGAAATCCGTTCGCGCAGCTGGGCCGAGACCCACAGGCCGGTGTGGGCATGGGTCTCCCCCTTGGCCAGCCGGCGCAATTCTTCCAAGACCGCCTCAAACGTCATGCCTACCAGCCTAGGGCCGCGTCCGGCGTTCAATCCCCGTCGCCGGCACCTGTGTTGGGCGCCAGTCCGCGCATGTGGTCCACCAGGGTGAAGACGGCTCGCGCACACACGAGTTCCGGGGTGGACGCCGGGCCCGGCGGCACGACGTCGGCGTCCGCGGGCCCCAGGACGTCCGCGGGCTCCGGGACGTCGAGGGGCTCCGTGACGTCGGGGATCACGAGCTGTGCCACGCGGCGGTCCGCCAGCTCCGCCAGGGCGACGACGTCCTCGGGGTCCTCGCCGTGGTGCAGGAGGATCACGCCGTCGGCGCCGCCGGAGAGCATGAACTTGCGCCAGCCCCCGCCCAGCAGGATGACCGCCTGGTAGCCGTGCTGCGGCAGGATCTGTGACAGCGCGGTGGCCAAGGCACGGTCCCGGGGCTGGTCGAGATCGGCAAGGGCCACCGCCACCAGGTCTGTCCGCCCCCGTCGCATTCCCCGGGCGGCCTGGTTGGCGACGTAGCCGAGTTCGCGGACGGCGGCATGCACCCGGTCCTGGGTAGGCTGGCTGATCCGGGTGGTGCCGCCGGACCTGCCGGAGAGCACATAGGAGACCGTTGTCAGGGACACGCCGGCCCTCTCCGCGACATCGCGGATGGTGGGTTTGGATCCATGCCGCACTGATTGCTCCCGGCTGTTTCTCCGCCCGGCTCCGTGGCGGCTCCTGAAAACTTCGTCGTGGGGGTGAACCCCGGTGTGAACTCTAGCCCGAAGCACCGATCCCTGGCCCGTCGACCGGCGCCGGGTCCGCAAGGGCAGGACTCTGCATCGCATCGTCAGGTCGTGCCGGATAGTGTTTCGGGAAACGAGTCCACATCGATTCTGGGGGAAACGCGTGGCACCTGGCATCTACGGTGCCGATGTCGCGCAGCTAAGGTCGCTCTCCAAGTCCATCGGCGCCCCCGTCGATTGCTCCCTAACTGCCGTTTTCCGGACTCATAACGGCAGTTACGGAGCAATCGACGATACACGCAGGCACGCACCACAGGCACAGGAAATCGCCGCCGGACATCTTCCGACAGGCTTCCTTACGGGTGGCAGGCGGGTCTTCGGGCCTGCCCCGGTCCTCCGGCGTCCGCCGCCGGGCCTGCAGCGACTCTGTGTTACCGAAGATTGCCCTCCGTGACGCGGCAGGACGGAATTGTTCACGGCGGTCCTCAACTGGCCTAGCCTGCATAGAAGACCTGCAAAACAACGGGCACGATCACAGGAGGGGTGAACTTGTCAGTGAGCACGCCGCGCAATGCGCACCGGACCTCGCACCGGACCAGCATCAATGCCCCGACGGACCTGGTGTTCAGCATGCTGCGCGAAGCCTCGCACTGGCCGTACCTTGACGGTCTGACGGTCTACTCGGAGCGGGTCAGCGGCGACGACGCCACGCACGAACTCCGTACCTCGGTGGTTTCCAACGGCTCACTCAGTTCAAGCCACAGCTGGCGCGTCTTTGATGCCGCCACCCACCGCGGCGAGTTCCAGCAGCTGCATCTGGAACCACCGCTCCTGCAGCTCGGCGGCGACTGGGAGATCCGGTCGTCGGACGGGCTCTCGGTGGCCACGCTGAACCACATGTTTGAGGTCGACGACGAGCGCTTCGCAGACCGGATCAAGCAGATCGTCGAGGACTACAGCCGGCGTGAGCTGGAGGCACTCCGGGCCACCTGCGAACGGCTTTCCCTCCTCCTGCAGCACCACGCCCCGCAGGGGCAGTCCCCGAACCCTTCCGCGGGGCAGTCCGCGGCCCAGTCCGCGGCTCACTCCACCGCTCACTCCGCGGCCAGGGAGGCCTGAATGTCAGGGGACAGGTTCACGACGGAACGGGACAGCTTCGGCCGGCTCCTCGCGGACCGCGACGTCTGGCGCCAGGCCACCACCATCCCGGCGGCCGGGGAGCTGACCGCCCGCTGGCTGGAAGGCAAGAGCGAGTACCAGCCGGGGGTCTTCTCGCCAGGGTTCGACGACGAGACCGCGTCGATCTCCGGAGAGCTCGCCCGGCTCAACCGCAACGGGCTCTTCACCAAGGAATCGCAGCCCGGCGTTCAGGCGGGGGGCCTCGCACAACGCGCCTACGTGACGGCTTTCTGCAGCCCTGAGACGGCGTCGGCGCTCCTGGCGTTGTCCACCCGGACCGGCCTCGTGACGGTCGCCCATGCACCCGGGGAGGCGAGCAGCGCCTCTATCCCGGTGACTGTGCAGGACGACGCCGTCGCAACCGTGCTGGGAAGCAGCGAAGGCCCGCTGGGGGACGACCAGCTCCGGGACTGGGCGGCCGAGTCCAATGAGACTTTGGCCCTCGTCCTGGCGGATGCCTGGTACGTGGAAGTCTTTGATCCCGTCTGGGGCCGGAACGATGTCCTGCTGCCCGCCGTTTTTGAGGCGCTGCAGGCCCAATAGCCCGTCGGGAAGGGCGTCGCAACTCGGCCGGCGGCTATCTGTCCCGGTGTTTTTACATATCGGTGGCATCCCAGCCGATGCTGGCCGCCTCGTCCAGGGTTCGCGCCTCGAAATGTTCCAGCAGTTCCTTAAGGGGCTGGAACATTTGCTCGTACATCGCCGAGGCCCGCCACTGCTCGATCTGTTCGAGCGACTCCCACGGGCCGGTGCTGATGAACCGGTTGCGGACGTCGCGGTCGTGCATCAGCACGGCTTTGGCGTTGGGGAAATCCTCTTGGGTCTTTCTGGCCAGATCACGCCAGGCCTGCACGAAATCGTTTTCGCGTCCGGGATGCACCAACCAAATTCCCAGCGTATAAACCGACACGTCGATCGCCTCCATCTTCTGCACGGGATTGATACGCCCGATTATCGGCTTGCGCCCCGGTCCGCGGTAGGGTCCAACTGCCCGCCGGGGGCACACACAGCAAACGCGGAGTCACTCCGCGCCCATCCAAGGGCCCGGGATGGGCGCGGAGTGACCCCGCGTTGTGGGTTCGGGCGGCTACACCTTCCGGTGGATGGACTTGTAGCTCAGGTACGCGTTCAGGCCTTCGACGCCATACTCGGTGCCCAGGCCGGAATCGTGCCGCCCGCCGAAGGGTGCGGCGTGGTTGGAGGCGAAGAAGTTGATGCCCACGGAGCCGGTGTCCATCCGGTCCGCGACTTCCAGGGCCGCCTCGGGATCCTGCCCGAACACCAGCCCGCCCAGTCCGAATTCCGTGTTGTTCGCCAGCGCCACAGCCTCATCGATACCGCCGTCGACGTTGTCGTCGTACTTCAGGATGCAGATAACCGGGCCGAAGATCTCCTCGCGGGAAATCCGCATGTCCGGCGTGACGTCCGCGAATACGGTGGGTTCCACGAAGTACCCGCCTTCCAGCCCCCCGCCCAGCGATGCCGCACGGCCGCCGGTCGTGGCCCGGGCGCCTTCCGCCAGCCCGGACTCCACGTACTCCAGCACCGTCCGGTACTGCGCTTCCGTGGCGCAGGGTCCGAACACTGTGCCGGGGTCCAGCGGGTCGCCCTGCTTCCCGGCAGCGATGGTGGCAGTGACCATGTCCACCACCTCCTCGTACCGGCTGGCCGGGACCAGGAGCCGGGTGGAGATGTAGCAGGTCTGGCCGGTGTTGCGCATGCAGGATCGAATGAGGACTTTGGCCATGGCATCCAGGTCGGCGTCGGGCAGCACGACCGCGCTGGACTTCCCGCCCAGTTCCAGGGTGACGGGACGCAGTAGCTCGCCGCAGGCCGCCGCGATTTTCCGGCCCACCGGGGTCGACCCGGTGAATGCGACCTTGTCCACGCCGGGATGCTTCACGAGGGCATCGCCGAGCCGCCCGGAGCCGGTGACCAGGTTGACGACGCCGGCGGGGACGCCCGCGGCGGCCACGGCGTCGATGATCGCCCGGATGGACAGCGGGGTGGGCGAGGCCGGCTTGATCACGACCGTGCAGCCGGCCAGGAGCGCAGGGGCCAGTTTGATGACCACGAGGTTGATGGGGAAGTTCCACGGCGCGATCAGCGCGCACACGCCCAGGGGGTCCCGCCGGACCACGGATTCGCCGCCGCCGCGCGGGAAGGCGCGCACGTCCTCGCGCTCGAGGTATTCGGCGAGCGTGGCGAAGTAGCGGAAGATTCCGGCGGCGTTGGCGGCCGCCCCGGCGGATTCGGAGACGGGCGAGCCGTTCTCGCGGGTGTTGGTGAGCGAGAGTTCCTCTGCGCGCTTCTCCACTTCGTCGGCGATGCGCAGCAGGTACGCGGCCCGCTCCGACGGCGCCAGTCGGGGCCATTCGCCCTGGAAGGCGCGTTGGGCGGATGCGACGGCGGCGCCCACGTCCTCAACGGTGCCGTCGGGGACGGACCCCCAGACGTCGCCCGTGGCGGGGTCGGTGACCTGGTTGCGGCCGGTGCCGCGGGCCGGGGTCCAGGCACCATCGATGAAGATGGTCTCCTCATGGGTGTACGGCAGCTGCAGCGCGGCGCGGACGGCGACGGCGGGGGCGTCGTGCGTGGCGGAAGTCACCGGATCACCGCCGTCTTGAGCAAAGCAGTGGAGCGGTTCAGGTCCGCGGTGGCCATGTCGTGGGCGGCCTGGGTGATGAGTTCGGGCACGATTTCCGAGGCCAGCCGGTCGGTGTAGGTGGCCGGGTCCATCCCGAACCAGGAGGACGCCAGCGCGATCCCGGCCTGGTCGAAACGCCACAGCCGGTCCGCGTCACGCATGAGTGCATCCTCCACGGAGTGCGCCACGAACCGGGTGTCGTGGCCGTCGATGATGTCGCAGACACGCTCCACGAACTCGGGAGAGTAGCCCAGGCCCGGGAGCACGCGGCGGGCGACCTCGCAGCCCTGCTTCTCGTGCTCGTAGCGGATGGCGGCCTTGCGCCAGTCACCGGCGAACCCTTCGGAGATGATCCTGGATTCGTCCACGTGGGCCCAGCCGGTGTCGTGCAGCAAGGTGGCCACCCGGACGAGCTCTGAGTCGGCGTCCGGGTAGGCCCGGCAAAGCCGTTCGGCGAAGGCGAGGGAGATCGGCAGGTGGATATCGTTGCCGCGGGTGCGGGTCTCGTGGACCACGGCCCGCCAGAGGCCGTCGAGTTCCTCGAGGGCCGCCGGGGTGGTGGCGATCGGGGCGGTGTCCACCGGTCCCGGGGCCGGGACGGGCCGGACCGGGTACGCGGCGGCGAAGTCCGCAGCAGCGGGATGGGCGGCCGCCGGGTTTTCGGAGACCGGGTTCGGGGTGACGGTGCCGGCGGCCGGGGTCTTGGGGGTGGTCATAATGCTCCTTCGGGTGGGGCCGACTTACTGCCTGAGTGGAGTTAGCTGTCCGTGGTGATCGTCTTGAGGGGTGTTGCCGGATCCGCGGCGGCGTCGGCGGGGATGTTCTGGCCTTTGGCGAGGGCGTTTTTCACGGCCATGAAGTCCAGCGGGGCGTTGACGCAGTCAGCGGCGATCACCTGCCCGTGGCGGTAGTAGAGGACGCTGAATTTGCCGCGTTGCCCGTCCCGCCGCAGCACGGTCTGGTCGTAGCCGTTGCACAGCCCGGCGATCTGCAGTTTGAGGTCAGCCTGGTTGGACCAGAACCACGGGATGCCGGCGTATTCCTCGCGCCGGCCGGTGAGCGAGTAGGCGGCCACCTTGGCGTGTTCAATCGCGTTGTTGACGCTTTCGAGCCGGATCCGCTCCCCCGGCGCCGAGCCGGGCACCGGGTTGGGCATGTTGGCGCAGTCGCCGATTGCCACCGTGGTGCCGTCCGAGGCCAGCGCGAAGCGGTCCACGACGATCCCGTTGTCCACTGTCAGGCCGAGCTGTTCAGCCAGCTGGGTGTTGGGGATGACCCCGATGCCCACCAGGACGATCTGCGCCGGCAGCACGGTGCCGTCCTGGAGTTCGACGCCGGAGACGGCCGTCTGTTTTTCACCCGCGGCGCCGCTCGCGGTGAAGCGTTTGGCGCTCGTGTTCAGCCGGATGTCCAGGCCGCGGGCCCGGTGCGCCTCCAGGAAGTACGCGGCCGTTTCCTCGCCGACCGCGCGGCCCACCAGGCGCGGGCCGAATTCCAGCACGGTGACGTTCTTGCCCATCTTCTGCAGGCTGGACGCGGCTTCGAGGCCGATGAACCCGCCGCCGATCACCACGACGTCCTGCGCGTCTCCCACCCGGGCCTTGAGGGCCAGGGCGTCGTCGGCGTTGCGCAGGTAGAGCACGCCGTCGAGGTCCCCGCCCTCGATCTCCAGCTTCCGGGCACGGGCGCCGACGGTCAGGGCGAGGCGCTTGAAGGGGAACTGCTTGCCGGAGGACGAGTGCGCGACGCCGGATCCGTCCGGTTCCTTCTGGATCCGGACAACATGCTCGCCCTTGACCAGGTCCACGTCGTGTTCGGCCCAGTACTCGTTGGAGCGGAAGATCAGGGATTCGCTCTGCACCGTGCCTTGCAGGAACTCCTTGGACAGCGCCGGGCGCTGGTACGGGCGGTGGTCCTCCTCGCCGAGCAAGGTGATGTGCTCGTCGAAGCCGAGGGCCCGCAGGGATATGGCGAGCTGGACGCCGGACTGGCTCGCGCCGATGATCAGCAGGCCGGTGCGGGTAGCCGGTCCGGTTCCGGAGGATGCCTGCCCGGCCGCGGCAACGTGCGTGCTCACGGCTACACCTGGGTTTCGGGTGTGGTGACGAACAGTTCGAGCTCGTCGGTCAGCCGGAGCTGGCAGGACAGCCGTGAGTTGTCCTCGCGGTCCACGGCGGTGCCGTAGAGCATCTCGTCCTCCATGTCCTGCATCGGCGGGAGCTTGGCAAGACAGTCCTCACGGACAAAGACGTGGCAGGTGGCGCAGGACAGCGAGCCGCCGCATTCGGCCACGATGCCGGGAACACCGTTTCGCACCGCGGTTTCCATGACGGAGTCGCCGGGATTGCCCTCGACGTCGCGGACAGCGCCGTCGGCGTCGGTGAAATGAACCGTTGGCATTGGTTCTCCTTGGGGTTGAAGTCGGAATGTTGGCAAATGGGACAGAGTCAGATGAACTGGCGTCCGCCGTCGATCACCATCGTCTGGCCGGTGTAGTAGGAACTGTCCGGGCCGGCCAGGAAAAGCGCCGCACCCACAATGTCCTCCGGCTGGCTGGCGCGTTTGATCGCGCCGCGGTCCACGCCGTAGTTCTCGGCGTTCTCCATCAGCCCGTAGCTGGCCTCAGTGAGGGTGAAGCCGGGGGCGATCGCGTTGACCGTGATCCCCCGCCGGCCCAGTTCCTTGGCCATCACCCGGGTCAGGGCCACCACGCCGCCTTTGGAAGCAACGTAGTGCAGCCACTGCTCCGAGCCGCTGAAGATCGTGGCGCTGGAGAGGTTGATGACGCGCCCGCCGCCGGGAATGTAGGGGCTCGCGGCCCGGGTCACGAGCCAGGGGCCTTTCAGGTTCACGTTCATGACCAGGTCCCATTCGGCCGGATCGATGTTCTCGAACGGGCTGCGGGTCACCCCCGCGTACACCGCGGCGTTGTTGAGCACGACGTCGATGCTCCCGTTGCCGAAGTCCGCGCAGCTTTTCGCGAGGGCCTCGGTGGAGCCGACGCTCGTGACGTCCGCATGGAACGCCGCCGCTTCGGCCCCGGTTTCCTTGACCAGCCTGGCGGTTTCCTCCGCGCCGTCGAGGTTCACGTCGGCCACCGCCATGCGGTAGCCGCGGCGGCCGAAGCCGAGCGCGAACGCCCGGCCGAGGCCGCCGGCGGCACCGGTGATCAGGACGGTCCTCCCCGGCTGCCCGCCCGGACCCGCAGCACTATATTCCGCAGCAGGCATATTTGTCGCGGGCGTATTCGGCTCAGACATGGCTGTGGCTGTGCGCCCCGGGTCCGGCGACCACCAGTTCGTCCAGCGCGTCGAGGATCTGGACCGTGCCTTTGGTGCCGTCCACCCGCAGCCGCTGGCCGGTCTTGATGGTGGTGGACGCCGAGCCGGTGCCGGTGACGGCCGGAAGCCCGTATTCGCGGCAGACGATCGCGGCGTGGCTCATCATGCCGCCGATGTCCGTAACCGTGGCCTTGATCTTGCCGAAGATCGGGCCCCAGGACGGCGCCGTGACGGTGGCGACCAGGATCTCGCCCTGCTGCACCTCGGAGAGCTGGTCCGCGTCGGTGATGACGCGGGCCAGGCCTTCGACGACTCCGGGCGAGGCTGCCATGCCGCGCAGGCCGCCGCCTTCCACCGCCTCGCCGGCTCCCAGCCACTGCTGGACCTGCTCGGTGGTGATGCCCCAGAGCATCCGGGTGAAGGGTTCGGTGATGATTTCCGGCGGTGTGTTCAGGGCCGGGGCCGGACGGGCGGTCTTGAGGGCGTCCACGATCCCGCGGCGGCGCTCGATTTCCTCCGGCCAGTAGTCCGGGCCGATCGGCTTGGCGCCGACGCCCCAGCCGGTGACCAGGTCAAAGAGCGCGTCGCGGACCTCGTTGCGGCCCAGGTAGAGGAGGTCGTCCGGCTCGGTCCAGAAGCCCTCGGCCTGCATCATGCGGCTGAGCTCGCGGATCTTGCGCCAGAAGACGCCCATGGTCCAGTGCTCGATGTAGAAGTTGTGGTTCTCCACGTACGGGTAGGCCGTGCCGGCGAGACCGCGCTTGGCGTCGAACAGTGCCTGGTTTTCGCCTTCCAGCAGCTCCCGGTATTCCTCGATGATGCGGTCGCGTTCGGTGATGAGGGCCGCCACCGGGCGCATGATTTCCTGGCCCTCGTCCACCCGGCGGATGTAGTCCGCGACGTAGCCGAGCGGAATTTCCTGGTGTTCGTTCCAGTACTTGTCGTGGCCGTAGAAGCCGTTGCCCACGGTGAAGTTGAACCACGGGTCCTTGGCGGCCTCGTACTGGGCCGTCCAGCGGTCCCCGCCCGGGGCGGCAGCGATGGCTGCCAGGGTGGCATCGACGTCGTCCGTGTTGCCAAAATGCCCTTGAAGCTGCAGTTCAACAGCCAGTTTGGCGAGCTGCTTGAGCTCGTCATCCGGGCGGAAGAGTTCCATGTCCACGCCCTGGACCATGGTGGCGATGGACTGGTCCGGGATGTTCGGGAAAACCTGCTTGCAGAAGTTGAAGAAGTCCAGGTAGGCGATGTAGCCCAGGTTCAGGAACTCGAAGTGGTACTGCCAGTTCTGGTAGGCCAGCTGGATCAGCCGGTCGTAGCTCTCCAGCAGCTTCTCGGAACCGTCCTTGCCCTTGCCGGAGAGGATGTCCTCCATCGGGACCACGTCCGGGAGTCTTGGGAAAGAGATGGATTCCATCTCCTCGATGGTGCCCTTGACCTTGACGTGCCACTGCTTGAGGAGCTGGTCCCAGTTCTGGAAGTAGTGGCCAACGCGCTGCTCGAACAGCGGCACGCGGGCGGCGATCTGGTCCTCCGGCACCGGGATGGGCGACATGTACAGGTAGCCCAGATGGACGCGGAACTCGATCCCGTTGGCATTGGGGATCATCAGGTGCCGGGCGTTGTACTGGCCCAGGCACTTGACCGCGAACTCGCCGCCGATGGTCTCGAAGGGCTTGAACACGGTGGGCCAGTGCTGGCTGTCGCAGAACCAGAACTTGGCGTCTTCCTGTTCCTTGAGCTTGTCCTGGAAGACCAGGTAGTAGGGGTAGATCTTTTCCCAGCCCTCGGCGCCGGCGGGGACCGCGAGCTCGGAGGGTTTGGGGAAGGACTTCAGGGACATGGCGGTCCTTTCAATACGGGCTCGGCGTTGAGCCTGGGTGACGGAGCGGGCTGGCTAGTCAAGACTTCTTAGATGAGGTTGCGGGGCTGAGTCCGCTGAAGTAGCCGCCGGCAACGGCCGAGGACGGGACAGCCGGCTTGGAGGAGTGCACGGTTTCCGGCCGGGACTGCAGCAGGAGCAGGTTTTCGCCGTCGGGCAGGTCCGCGTCGAGGGCCCATTCGATGTCCTGCGGGCACTTGTAGTGCTTCTCGGCCCGCTTGGCCATCTGCGAGACCGCGGTGAGTTCGGCGTCGGTGAGGCTACGGCGGCCGCGGCGTTCGGCGTCGACCTCCCGCTCCACCAGGCGGCCGGCTGCGGCGTCCGGGACAAGTTCGGCGTGCTTGTCGCCGAGGTGTTCGGAGACGACGGCCAGCGTGACCTTGTCCAGCATGATGTTGTCCGGCGTGACCTGGCCGGACACCACCATCTCCCCCACCCCGTAGGAGGAATCGATGGTGATCTTGGAGCGGTCGCCGTTGGTGGGGTTCATGGTGATGGCGACGCCCGAAACGCGGGCATTGACCATCTTCTGCACCACGACGGCCATCGAAAGGCCCTCGTTGGGGATGTTGTTCTTGAGCCGGTAGATGATGGCGCGGGAGGTGAAGAGGGAGGCCCAGCACTGGCGGATGTGCTCGGTCACGGCTTTGACGCCGTCGAGCCAGAGGTAGGTGTCCTGCTGGCCGGCGAAGGAGGCGTCCGGGAGGTCCTCGGCGGTGGCGCTGGAGCGGACAGCCACCGGGACCGGGGCCTCGAAGCGGGACATCAGGGACTCATAGGCGGTGACGGTGAGCTCGCGCAGGGCCTGGGGCACCGGGCGGGAGCGGATGTCTTCCCGGATGGCGGCGGAGACCTTGTCCACCTGGCCCATGTCCTCGGGGTCCAGGCCGGCGAGGAGCTCGTGGATGTCCCGGGTGATGCCGGCCTCCTCCATGAAGGCGTCGAACTGCGCGGTGGTGACCACGAAGCCGGGCGGGACGGGCATGCCGGCGGAGGTCATGGTGACCAGGGAGGCGCCTTTGCCGCCGAGGTTTTCGAGCTTCGGTTCGATGCCGCCGTCGAAGAACTGGATGTATTCGTTGCTGTGCATATTTCTCAGGCCTTCCAGCTGACGGGGACGGTCTCGGGGACGCGGAAGGAGAGGTTTTCACGGAAGGAGATGGCTTCCGGGTTCTCCAGCCGCAGCTCCGGGGCGAGCCGGGCCACTTCCTCGAGCGCGATTTTTGCCTGGAGCTTGGCGAGCATATTGCCCAGGCAGTAATGGATGCCGAACCCGAAGGAGAGGTGCTCGCGGGCGTTGGGGCGGGTGATGTCGAAGTCCTCGCCGGCGTCGAATTTGGTCCCATCGCGGTTGGCTGAGCCCATCAGGAGCAACAGCTGAGCGCCCGCTTCGACCTTGACCCCGCCGACGTCGGCGTCTTTGAGGGCCTTGCGGCGCCAGCCGACGATCGAGCCGGCGTAGCGCAGGACCTCGTCGATGGCGGCGGGAATCTTCGTGGGGTCCTCCACGAGCTGTTTCCACTGCTCGGGGCGGGCCAGAAGTTCGCGGAGGGCGTTGGAGATCAGGGTAGTGGTGGTCTCGTGGCCGGCGAAGAGCAGGCTGTAGAGGACGGAGGCGATCTCGTGGTCGGAGATTTCGGCTCCTTCCTGCTGGGACTTCACGAGGTCCGCGGTGAGGTTGTCGCCGCCTTCCGCATGGGCCACCCTGACCAGGCGCAGGCACTCCTGCCAGTACTCCACGAGATTGTGGGCGTGCGGGATCTGTTCCTCGTCGCTCAGGTCCCCCCACGTCATGGCCGCGCGGGAATCGCTCCAGCGCTTGAAGGTGTCCACCTGGGAGGCGTCCGCGCCGATCAGGGTAAGGATGGTGATGGTGGGCACGTCGTAGGCGAGGTCCTTGACCAAGTCCCCGCGGTGTTCGGGACGGCCCAGCATCTTTTCGAGGAGTTCGACGACGTTGCGCCGGATGAACGGTTCGAGGGCCTTGTAGCGGCGGGGCGTGAAGGCTTTCTGGACCACGGCGCGGATGCGGGTGTGCTCCGGCGGGCGCCGGGCGGAGAGGCCCGAGTAGGCGGTGAAGCCGCCATCCTCCATGATCTTCTTCGCGGCGGCGCCCCGTTCGCGGACGGGGGCCTGGGCGTTTTCACTGGAGAAGGTCTCCCAGTCCTCGAAGACAGCCTTGATGTCGTCATAGCGGGAGACGATGTAGAGTCCGATCCGCTCGTCGAACATGACGGGCTGCTCGGCCCGGAGTTCGGCGTAGGCAGGGAAGGGGTCCTTCATCTGGAACGGCTCGTAGCCGTGGTGCCCGGCGGGGGCTTCGGCGCCGTGGCCAAAGGGACAGCGGCCGGCCGTTTCAGTCGACGATGACATCTGGGCTCCTTGGTTTTAGGTCCCGCCGGCAGCGGCAGTGCATGCCGGGGGTTCTCAATCACCAGTGTGGCCTCCATCACCCCCGGATGGCAGTGCTCACTTCCACTGGGCGGAAGCGAGTTGTTTTCCCCGCCTGCGGCAGTACGGGCTGGCCGCGGTTCGGGGGCACTTCGACACGGACACGCCGACAACTAAGCCGCCGACGTCGAAGACTGACACCAAAGTGCCCCCCGTAGAGACGCTGCCGGCCGCAACACATCAGCCGCAAAACAAAGGCTGCCAGCCACCCCGGGGCCGGGTAGCTTCTCCTGTGCGGACCGCATCCCGGATCGCCCTGCCAACCCGCACCTTGCACAGCGTCCGGCCAAGCCCTGGGCTGGCCGCGGCTCGAGGGGCACTTTGACACGGACGCGCCGCCAGCTAAGCCGCCGACGTCGAATACTGACACCAAAGTGCCCCCGGACGGACGCCTCCTGGCCGCAAACGAAGGCTGCCGGCCGCAAACGAGGCATCCGGAAGCCGTGCGGCGGGGTGCAAGACCATGGTGAGGACCGTGCCGAGGTCAGTCCCTTCCCGCAACGTGGCTGCCCAGCAGCGTTTCCAGCGGGATCCGTGCGGTGGCGCGCTCGATCTGCGCCGCGATGCCCTTGAGTACCGGGAGGTGCCGGGTCATCGTGGCTGCCTGGTTCGTCGGCAGCACAAGCCCGATCGCTGCGCCGATCCTGCCGGTGTGGAAGACCGGGACGGCGATGGAACAGGAGCCGAGCCGGACTTCCTCGAGGGTGGTTGCGTACCCCTGTTCCCGAATCTGGGTGAGTTCAGCAGCCAGCCTTTTCGGGTCAACGTGGGTGTGCGCGGTGTGGCGTTCCAGCTGTCGGTTCAGGTAGGCGTCCCGGACCCACTCTTCCTCGAACGCCAGGATGACCTTCCCGACGGCGGTCGCATGCATGGGCAGGCGACCGCCGACGCGGGAGGCGCGGGGCAAACGCTTGGACCCGTACACGCGGTCGATGTACAGCACCTCGTGGCCGGACCGTACGGCAAGGTGTGCGGTTTCGCCGGTCAGGGAGAACAGGTCCTGGACGTACGGCCGGGCCGCGTCGCGCAACTGGCGGCCGGTGTTTTGGGCGAGCTCCCAGAGGCGGATGCCCAGCTGGTAACGGCCGTTGGGCTCGCGGGAGAGGAACCCGGAGTCGGTGAGCTCGTTGACCAGCCGGTGGGCGGTGCTCAGCGGGAGGCCTGACTTCTCGGCGATGTCGGTCAGGCTGAGGGCTCCCCGGGACTTTTCGAAGGCTTCCAGGATGGCGAGGACCTTCGAGGTCACGGTCCTGCCGGGTTCGCGGCTGCCGCCGGCCATCATGACCTCCTTGTCGAGGGCGTTGCCGCGGGTTCCATCCGGCCCCGGGCGTCCGCCGGCCCATTGGAGTCGAGTTTAGTCCGGAGCGGCTTCCGACCCTGGCCGGACGGCCATTCCGGCCAGGGTCAGGTTTCGTCCAGCCAAATCAGGGATACTGGGAGAAGGCGCTGGCTCGCGCCTCCATCACATTCGCGTCAGAGGCAGCGGTCGGTTCCTGCCCTGATTCAGCTGAATTTGAAACCGGCCAGACTGATCCTCCGGAGGTTATGTGGCATTGCTAGTCGGCGAAACGGCCGCGACGGCCGCCCCGCAAACTACAGTGCGGCCAAGGCTTGACGGCCTGGACGTTCTCCGTGGCGCTGCCGTCGGTGCCGTTCTCTTGGGGCATTCCTGGCCCGGCATATTTCAAGGTGCCGGCATCGTCGGTGTCATCGTCTTCTTTGTGCTGAGCGGTTACCTCATCACAGGCGTGCTGCTGAAGGATGTCGAAGGACACCGCAAGATTCGCTACGGCCGATTTTATGCGCATCGGGCCTTCCGGCTGCTGCCGGCGCTCATGCTATTCCTTGGCGTGTACGCCATCGTTGAATTGACGGCCGACGTCCTCGGGGATCGATCCAAGGGGATCATCGGCTATACCGTCCTCGCCGGCTTCGGCTACCTCAAAGACGTCCCGCTGCCTTTCGACGTCAGCCTGGCGATCGGTCCGCTCTGGACGCTGGCGGTCGAAGAACAGTTCTATCTGATCTGGCCGGCGCTGCTGGTCTTCGCCCTGCGGAGCAACCGCCGGGGACGGCTGATTGGCTGGTCAGCCGCCGTCGTCGTTGCCCTCATGACGGTCAGCGTGCTGGCGATGCTCATCCTGGCTCCGCAGCTGCACTCCCTGGTCTACGCACTGCCGACGACGTGGGGTCTCGGGCTGGTCGTCGGTTCGGCACTGCGCCTCTACCGGGTCCATGTGTTCAGCTGGTTCGCCGGCCGCCGGCGCAGGCTTGCAGCCCTGCTCGGTTCGAGCCTTGTCCTGGCCGCGCTGATCTTCTTTCCCAAGGCCAACGAAACCCCGGCCTTCTTCTTTATCGGCGGCCCGCTGGCCATGGCGGGCGCGGCTGTCCTGGTGGTACTGGCCGCCTCCCGCACGCGCGCCATGCCGAAGTGGACGCGCGCCCTGCAGCTGCTGGGCACAGTCTCCTACGCCGCGTACCTGTGGAACTATGTCGTCATTCTCTGGATCAATGGCGGGTCGACCGCCGATCTGCCGCCGCTGGTCGCCGTGTCGGCCATCCTGCTGACCCTGCTGGTAGCCGTCATCAGCTGGCACACCGTCGAACGACTGGGACGCATCGCGCGCAGCCGCTTCGACAAGTCGTATCCGGGCACTATTCGGACCAGCTAGACACCCCCGGCGCGAGGCACGGGTCGCCGGGCCGCAGCTAGCATGGCTGTCATGGACATCACGCTTCGCACGAGCTTCCTCCCGCACAACGGCGGGAGATCGACGCCGAACCGGACGTACCGACCGAAGCCGACAAGATAGACCCGGGCTGGGACCGCGAGGACCGCGAAGGCGCCCCCTCGTAACAGATGGAGACACGATGAGCATCGCCACAAGTACCGGCACAGGGTCGCCTGCGCTGCATGTTGCCGACACCCACGATCTGATCCGCGTGCAGGGCGCCCGCGAGAACAACCTCAAGGACGTCAGCCTCGAAATCCCGAAACGCCGGCTGACGGTATTCACCGGCGTCTCCGGCTCCGGCAAGAGCTCGCTGGTGTTCGACACGATCGCGGCGGAGTCGCAGCGCATGATCAACGAGACGTACAGCGCTTTCGTACAGGGCTTCATGCCGACGCTGGCGCGGCCGGACGTCGACCTGCTCGAAGGCCTGACGACGGCGATCATCGTCGACCAGGAGCGGATGGGCGCCAACCCCCGCTCCACCGTCGGCACCGCCACCGACGCCAACGCCATGCTCCGCATCCTCTTCAGCCGACTCGGGCAGCCGCACATCGGTCCGCCCACTGCGTTCTCCTTCAACGTCCCCACACGCAAGGCGAGCGGCGTTATGAGCACCGAGAAGGGCGGCAGGGTCGAAAGGAACGTGGTGCGCGACGTCGTCTACCTGGGCGGCATGTGTCCGCGTTGCGAGGGCATGGGTTCGGTCTCCGACTTCGATCTGACGGCACTGTACGACGACACCAAGTCACTCAGCGAGGGCGCGCTCACAATCCCCGGCTACAGCATGGATGGCTGGTACGGCCGCATCTTCAGCGGCGCCGGCTTCGACATGGACAAGCCCATCGCGAAGTTCACCAAGAAGGAAATGCACGACCTGCTCTACAAGGAACCGACCAAGATCAAGGTCGAAGGCATCAACCTGACATATGAGGGACTGATCCCGAAGATCCAGAAGTCGATGCTCTCCAAAGATGTCGACGCGATGCAGCCTCACATCCGGGCCTTCGTGGAGCGTGCTATCACCTTTCAAACCTGCCCGGAGTGCGACGGCACGCGGCTCAGCCCGGAGGCCAGGTCCTCGAAGATCCGGGGCAAGAACATCGCCGAGCTATGCGTGATGCAGATCAGCGACCTGGCCGAGTGGGTCCGGGACCTCAATGAGCCGTCGGTGGCCCCGCTGCTCTCGGGACTGCAGCACATCCTCGACTCCTTCGCCGGGATCGGGTTGGGCTACCTCTCACTCGACCGGCCGGCCGGCACCCTCTCCGGGGGCGAGGCGCAGCGTACCAAGATGATCCGCCATCTGGGCTCCTCGTTGACTGACGTCACCTACGTCTTTGACGAGCCGTCGATCGGCCTGCATCCCCACGACATCGAGCGCATGAACGAGCTGTTGCTCCAGCTCCGGGACAAGGGCAACACGGTGCTCGTCGTGGAACATAAGCCGGAGATGATCTCAATCGCCGACCACGTGGTCGACCTCGGCCCCGGCGCCGGCACGGGAGGCGGGACAGTCTGCTTCGAGGGCACCGTGGCGGGCCTGAAAGGGAGCGGCACGATCACCGGCCGCCATCTCGACGACCGGGCGGCGCTCAAGGAGGCGGTCCGTTCGTCTTCCGGCGCCCTGGAGATCCGCGCCGCGTCGACACACAACCTCAAAGACGTGGACGTCGATCTCCCACTAGGGGTGCTCTGCGTGGTTACGGGCGTTGCCGGCTCCGGCAAGAGCTCCTTGATTCACGGCTCGATCGACGGCCGCGAGGGCGTGGTGGTGGTCGACCAGGGCGCGATCCGTGGTTCGCGGCGGAGCAACCCTGCGACGTACACCGGGCTATTGGACCCGATCCGCAAGGCGTTTGCGAAGGCCAACGGCGTGAAGCCGGCGCTCTTCAGCTCCAATTCCGAGGGCGCCTGCCCCACGTGCAACGGCGCCGGTGTCATCTACACCGATCTGGGCGTCATGGCCACCGTCGAATCCATCTGCGAGGAATGCGAGGGGAAGAGGTTCCAGGCGTCAGTGCTGGAGTACACGCTCGGCGGCCGAAACATCGCCGAAGTGCTCGCGATGCCGGTGGCGGAGGCTGAGGACTTCTTCTGCGCCGGCGACGCGAAAGTCCCGGCCGCCCACAAGATCCTGGACCGCCTCGCCGACGTCGGGCTCGGCTACCTCACCCTCGGCCAGCCGCTCACGACCCTCTCCGGCGGCGAGCGGCAGCGGCTCAAGCTGGCCACCCAGATGGCGGAGAAGGGCAATGTCTATGTCCTCGACGAGCCGACCACGGGCCTGCACCTCGCCGACGTGGAGAACCTGCTCGGCCTGCTGGACCGGCTCGTCGACGCCGGCAAGTCGGTCATCGTCATCGAGCACCACCAGGCCGTTATGGCGCACGCGGACTGGATCATCGACCTCGGCCCCGGTGCCGGCCACGACGGCGGCAGGATCGTCTTCGAGGGCACCCCCGCCGATCTCGTCGCAACCCGCTCCACCCTCACCGGCGAGCACCTTGCGGCCTACGTCGGAACCGGAACGACGCCCTCGCGGACACCGTGAGATCGCACAGCAGCTTCTGTTCCCGGGGCCTGTCTGAGGACCGGATCCCGTGACAAAATAAGCGTGTTGAGCGCCACCGCAATAGCGTGCCCGCCTGCGCCGAGGATCGGAAAATCATGAGGGAGCTGGACGACGCCGCGAATGCGGTCGAAGAGGCATCGCATTCCCGGGCCCTTGTGACCGCTGCCAGGGCCGGTTTCGCCGTCAGCGGCCTCTTGCACATCCTGATTGGCTCCGTCGCCATCCAGCTGGCCTTCGGCAAGGCGGGACAGGCCGACCAGGGCGGTGCCGTCGCCCAACTCGCCGGCCAGCCCGGGGGGCCGCTGCTGCTGTGGACCGGGTTCTCCGCCTGTGTCGCGCTGGCGCTGTGGCTGACCGGCAACGCCTTGTTCGGCTACGGGCAGCTGGACGCCAAGAAGAAGCTGGGGAGCCGGCTTTCGGCAGGCGGCAAGGCCGTGGTGTACGCCGCCATGGCATTGACGTTTGCTGCCTTCGCGAGCGGGCACAGCAAGAATAGCGGACAGTCCACGAGCGATCTCACGGTCTCGATCATGAAAGCACCCGGGGGTCCGTTACTGCTGATCGCCATCGGGGCCGGGATCGCCGTCGTCGGAATCGTCTTCGCCGTCCGCGGGTTCAAGGCATCGTTCAAGGAGGATCTGCGGCTGCCGCCGTCGGACACCGGCCGGTCCGTGGTGACAGGGCTGGGCATGACCGGCTACATCGCCGAGGGCATCGCACTGTTTCTGGTGGGATTGCTGTTCATCATTGCCACCGTCAGCGCCCGCCCGCAGGAGTCCACCGGCCTCGACGGCGGGCTCAAGGCCCTCCGCGAGCAGCCGTACGGGGTGTATCTGCTCATTGCCGTCGGCGCCGGCCTGATCTGTTACGGCCTCTTCCTGGTCGTGAAGGCAAGACTCGCCCGCATGTGACATCCCCGGCGCAGCGGATACTGCGCAGGCCATGTCAGGGTCCGGTTCCCTACGGGCAGGCCGATTCGACCAACTGGCGGGCCAGGGCCTGGCCCTGCCTGGCGGGACCGTCCGCGCCCAGGACGGCGGCCGTCGCCAGTGTCCCGTTCAGGATGAGCAGGAGTTGCTCCGCCAGCGCTTGGGGAGCCGCGGCGCCGGCGTCCTCGGCGAGGCTGCGGAACCAGTCGCACACCTGCCGTTTGTGCGCGACTGCCACCGCGTGCGCCGCATGGTGGGGATCCGGAAACTCGGTATGGGTGTTCAGCATCGGGCACCCACGGTACGTAGCGCCGGCGATATCACCGGAAGTGACCTCGAAGGCGGCCAGGAGCTTCCCGCGGGGATCCTCGAGTGCAGCCGCAGCCGTCCGCATTCTGTCGAACCAGGCATCCGCACGCTCCTGGACATAGGCGGTCGCCAGATGGTCCTTCGTGGGGAACTGCCGGTAGACGGTGGCGTTGCCGACCCCCGCTGCCTTGATGATCTGGTCCATGCCGACGGCCCGGATGCCCTGGCGGTAGAACAAGGGACCGGCGGTGGCCAGCACGTGCTGTCGGTTCTCTTCGGCCGTCTTGCGCGGCATGTTCTTCCTGCCTTCTGTTGTTTAGCGTCTGGTGCCTAGAGTCGGTGTCCAGCTTCCGGCCCGGCGACGGGCGGAATATGGTCTGTTCTCCCACCAGTTTGACAGACGGAACGTTCCGTCACAAGATTGTATGAGAACGTTCCGTCACAACGATGGAGCGCAACCGGACTGAACGGATTCCGCACCATGACTGTTGTTTCACAGAGCCCGCACGCCGCCTTCGCACTGGCGGGCAAGCACGTCGTCGTCGTCGGCGGCACTTCCGGCATCGGCCGCGCCGCGGCGGAACAGGCACTGGCTGCCGGGGCGACCGTGACGGTCGCCAGCCGCGACCCGCAGGGCGCCGAGGGCAGCTTCAGCGCACCCGTGCGCGCCGAGCAGGTCGACATCTCGGACACTGCCTCGGTTGAAGCACTGTTCGGCCGCCTCGGTGCCATCGATCACCTGGTCCTGTCCGCCGGGCCGGGTGCGATGGGCACGGTACGTGAGCTCGCCTCCGCCGAGGCGCGGCCGTTCATGGACATCAAATTCTGGGGCTACTACGACGCCGTCCGCGCGGCCTCCGGCACGATTGCCCGCGACGGCTCAATCACCCTGGTCGGCGGCGCCGCGAGCCGTAAGCACGCCCCCGGCCGGCCCGTCATGGCCGCCGTGAACGCCGCCCTCGAAGCGTTCGGCAAGGCCAACGCCGTCGACCTCGCCCCGGTCCGGGTCAATGTGATCGCCCCCGGCCTGGTCGACACCCCCGCGTATGCCGGCATGCCCGAGGAAATGCGCCAGGGCATGTACGCCGGCTACGGCAGCGCCGTCCCGGCCGGCCGCGTCGGCAACGCCGAGGATGTGGCCCACGCCGCGCTGTTCCTGATGACCAACACCTTCGTCACCGGAACGGTCATCGACGTCGACGGCGGCGTGCACGTCAGCTGACACTGCCCGGCGTTTGACACTGCACGGGGTTCCCGGTGCCGCCCCGGGGGGGGGCGGCACCGGGAACCCGCCCCACCCGCACCTCCACACCCAGAATCGAGAAACCCGTGAACCAGCCCAAGCTCGCCGTGATCGGCGCCGGCATCATCGGACGCACCTTGGCCCGGCGCTGGACCGAAGCCGGTTACCCGGTGGTGTTCGGCGTCCGCTCCCCCGACGACGCCGACCTCACCGCCTTCGCGGACGGCATCGGGGCCGCCCGCGGCACCATTAACAACGCCATCGCTTCCGCGGATGTCGTCCTGGTGGCCATCAACGGCGCCGCCATGGAACATGCCGTACCGGACATGGCAGCAGCCCTCGGCGACAGGATCGTCATTGACGCCACCAACAACACCGGCGGCGCAACGATGAACAGCATCGCCCTCATCAGCAAGCACGCACCCGCCGCCCGCGTCTACCGGGCGTTCAACAGCCTCGGGTGGGAGAACTTCGCCGACGCCGATTATGACGGCGTGAACGGCGACATGCTCTACGCCGGACCCGCCGGACCGGGCCAGGAAACCGTGGAACAGCTCATCGGCGCCACCGGGCTCCGCCCCATCCGCGTCGGCGACGCCACCCGGTCCGGCATCGTCGATGATTTCGTCAAACTGTGGTTCACCCTGGCATTCGAACAAGGCCTGGGACGCGGCGTAGGCTTCAAGATCCTCACCCGGGACCTCAGCAAGTAGGCCGCGGCCCGCCTAATCCCCGGGGGCTACCCGATCAGTGCGAGCACGGCTCCGGCAGCCACCACGCCGCCGGCTTCAGCCCGGACGTCCGTCACGGTCCCGCCGCGGTGCGCGGAGACCTGGGTTTCCATCTTCATCGCTTCCAGGACCACGACCGGGTCCCCCGCCGCCACCTCGGCGCCGGGCGCCACGAGCCACTTCACCACGGTCCCGGCCATGTCGGCGCGGAGCTCCCCCGGGTCAGCCGCGGCAGCGCCGCCGTCGGATGCCCTGTCCACGGATACTCCGGCCGGCAGCGGTCCGCCCGAGCGCGCCCAGCCGTCCAGCAGGTCCGCGGGCAGGCCGACCGCCAGCCGGCGGCCGTCCACCTCGACGGTGATGGTCCGGCGTTCGCCGTCTGGCGCAGCAGTGCTGAAGCCCGGATCGGCCGGGATCCGGTCCGCGAAGTCGGTCTCAATCCAGCGCGTGTGGATGCCCAGGCCGGCCTCGGAGGTGAAGTCCGGGGACTCGAGCACGGCCCGGTGGAAGGGCAGCACGGTGGCCACGCCGGTGATGCTCATCTCCGACAGCGCCCGGCGGGCCCGGCGCAGTGCCTGCTGGCGGTCCGCGCCGGTGACGATCAGCTTCGCGAGCAGGGAATCGAACTGCGGCGCGACGAACGAGCCGGCCCGGACCCCGGTGTCGAGGCGGATCCCGGGGCCGGTGGGGCCGGAGAACTCGCCGATGGTCCCGGGCGAGGGCAGGAAGCCGCGTCCGACGTCCTCGGCGTTGAGCCGGAACTCAAACGCGTGCCCGCGCGGCGCCGGATCCGCCGTCAAGCGCAGCGGCTCCCCCGCGGCGATGCGGAACTGTTCCTGCACGAGGTCGATGCCGGTGGTCTCCTCGGTGATGGGGTGCTCCACCTGCAGGCGCGTGTTGACCTCCAGGAACGCCACGGTGCCGTCGGCCGCGACGAGGAACTCCACCGTGCCGGCGCCGGAATAGCCGGCCTCCCGGCAGACGGCCTTGGCGGCATCGTAAATCAGGGTGGTCTGCTCGTCGCTGAGGAACGGTGCGGGAGCCTCCTCGAGGAGCTTCTGGTGCCGGCGCTGCAGGGAGCAGTCGCGGGTTCCGACGACGACGACGTTCCCGTGCGTGTCCGCCAGGACCTGCGCCTCGACGTGGCGCGGACGGTCCAGGTAGCGCTCCACGAAGCACTCGCCGCGGCCGAACGCGGCGATGGCCTCGCGGACGGCCGAGTCGAAGGCTTCCTCGACCTCGTCCAGGACCCGGACCACCTTCATGCCGCGGCCGCCGCCGCCGAAGGCCGCCTTGATGGCGATCGGGAGGCCGTGCTGTTCGGCGAAGGCACGGGCCTCGGCCGCCGTGTCCACGGGACCGTCGCTGCCTGCGACGAGCGGCGCACCGGCCCGGACGGCGGCGTCGCGGGCGGTGATCTTGTTGCCGAGCAGGCGGATGGCCTCCGGCGTCGGGCCGATCCAGGTCAGGCCGGCGTCCAGGACCGCCTGGGCGAAGTCGGCGTTTTCGGAGAGGAAGCCGTAGCCGGGGTGCACGGCGTCGGCCCCGGACGTGGCCGCCGCCGCGAGGAGCTTCGGGATGTTCAGGTACGTCTCCGCGGGCGAATTGCCGCCCAGGGCGTAGGCCTCGTCGGCAGCGGAGACGTGCAGGGCATCGGCGTCGATGTCGGCGTACACGGCGACGGAGCCCAGCTGCGCGTCGTCGCAGGCCCGGGCAATCCGGACCGCGATTTCTCCACGGTTGGCGATCAGGACCTTGCGCATCAGTTACTCGCTTCTTCTTCGGTGGTGACGTGTTCGGTGGCGGTGGCCGCAGGAGCGGCAGCATTTTCGGCAGAGGCGGGCACCCCAACCCACCGGAAGCGGATCTTCCCGCCGATCGGGACCTGGGCTGCGGTGTCGAGCTGGTGGTCCACCACGACAGCGATCACAGGGTAGCCGCCGGTGACCGGGTGGTCGGCCAGGAAGAGCACGGGCAGGCCTTCCGGCGGGATCTGGATGGCCCCGGCAACGGTGCCCTCGCTGGGCAGTTCGCCCTGGCGGGTGCGCTGCAGCGGGCTTCCCTGCAGGCGCATGCCCACCCGGTTGGACTGCGGCAGCACGTCCCATTCCTGGGTGCAGAAGGAATTTAGCGCGCCCTGGTCGAACCAGTCCGCGCGCGGCCCGGGGACGACGTCGAGGACGGTCACCCCGGTGCCGGGATAGTCCGGCTGAAGTTCAGGATGCCCGACGACGCCGGATGCGGAGTCTCCGCCGGAGGCGACGACCTGGCCGGCCGTCAGCGCGGCGGGCCCGATGCCGGACATGGTGTCCGTGGAGCGGCTGCCGAGCACCGGCGCGGTGTCCACGCCGCCGCGGAGGGAAACGTAGCTGCGGAATCCGGCCTCCGGCGCACCGAGCGTGAGGGTTTCCCCGTCGAGCAGGGCGAACGGGGTGGCCATCGGGACGGTGCGCCGGCGCCCGGGTTCCCCGGAGCCAGCTTCCGGCGGCGACACGACGGTCAGCTCCGACGGCGCCCCCGCAACCGCCAGGACCTGGTCCCCGACCGCCTGGACCTTGAGGCCGCCAGCGACGGTCTCGATGGCGGCGGCCGACGGCTCGTTCCCCACGAGGCGGTTGGCCCGGCGCAGCGAGGCCCGGTCCAACGCCCCGGCCGCTGAGACGCCCAAGGCCGAGTGGCCGTGCCGCCCAAGGTCCTGGATGAGGCTGTGCAGCCCGGGCGACACGATCCGGAGTCCGGACACCACGTCCCGGGGCTTTTCGGCCGCCGCAGCGGGTTCGGTCAGGGTCACCGCAGCCCGGACGGCGCGGAACTGCACGCGGTGGCCGGGGGGCGCCAGCGCGGGCTGCTCCCGGTCCAGGTCCCACATCCTTGCGTCCGTGCGGCCGATCAGCTGCCAGCCGCCGGGGGAACGGCGCGGATAGACGGCCGAGTAGTTGCCGGCCAGCGCCACCGAGCCTGCCGGGACGGCGGTCCGCGGTGAGCCGCGGCGGGGCACCTCGAGGGCGTGGTTCTCCCCCAGCATGTAGCCGAAGCCGGGGGCGAAGCCTGCGAAGGCCACGGTCCAGACCTGGGCGGAGTGGGCGGCTATCACGCCGTCGGGCCCGAGGCCGGTCAGCCCGCCCACTTCGGCGAGGTCCTCGCCGTCGTACACGGTGTCGATGACCACCAGGCCACCGGCCTGGTGGGCCGGAGTCGAGAGGTCGAGCTCGAGCAGGAGGCCGGCGATGCGCCGGGCCGACGCCGGCGAATCCGCCTTGACCAGGACGGTCTCAGCGGCGGCCAGGATGTCCTGCTGACCCGGCAGCGGATTCTCAAGGAGCAGTGCCTGCAGGGCGAGCACGTCCTGGGTGCCCGAGAGCTCGGCGAGGACCGCGCGCGTCCCCACCGGCCGCACGGAGCGGACCTTCTTCAGTGCGCCCGTCGGAACTGTCAGGATTTCCATTGCTGCCTCAATCATTGCCGGTGCCGGGGAACAGGATCCGCGCCGCTCAGGCGCGGGATTCCTGCAGGAGCCGTTCTTCTTCCTGGGTCTGGGGGTTGCGTCCGAGGGCCAGGCCGATCACGGTCACAAGGGAGGAGAGCCCAAGGTAGCCGGCGATCAGGAACCAGCTGCCGGTCGCCGCGTAGAGTGCCGTGAAGATCAGTGGCGCCACGGCGCCGCCGATCACGCCGGCCAGGGTGTAGGCCAGCGAGCTGCCCGCGTAGCGCAGCCGGGCCGGGAACTGCTCGGTAATGTAGGCGGCCTGCGGGCCGTACATGAATGCGTGGAAGGCCAGGCCGATCACGACGCCGATGGTGAGCATGAGGACGGACTTGCCCTCGATCATGAGGAAGAACAGCGGGATGTACACGGCGGTACCGACGGCGGCGGCACCGTAGACGACGCGGCGGTTGAAACGGTCCGTGAGGGCGCCGGCCGCGGGGATCAGGACGAGCTGGAACGCGGAGCCGATCAGGATGGCGCCGAGGACGTTGCCGGTGGTCATACCCAGCTGCTTTGTCGCGTAGACGGCCACGAAGACGGTGAAGAGAGCGTAGAGGACGTCGGGGCAGACACGGGACAGGGCTGCGGCCACGAGGGCCCGCGGTTCCTTGGTGAAGACCTCCTTGATGGGAGCCTTCGGTTGCTCGCCGTGGGCCTGGATCGCCTTGAAGACGGGGGTTTCCTCCAGCTTCAGCCGGATCAGCAGACCGAAAATCACCAGGAGTGCGGAGGCGAGGAAAGCCACACGCCAGCCCCAGGACAGGAACTCCGCGTTGCTGAGCATCGCGGCGAGGAGAGCCAGGACGCCGTTGGCCATCAGGTTGCCGGCCGGCGGCCCGATCTGGGCGGCGGAAGACCAGAACCCGCGCTTGCTGGCAGTGCCGAATTCGCTGGAGAGCAGGACGGCTCCGCCCCATTCGCCGCCGACGCCGATCCCCTGGGCGAGCCTGAGGAGGACCAGGATGGCCGGTGCTGCGACGCCGATGACCGAGTAGTCCGGGAGCGCGCCGATCAGCACGGTGGCGGCGCCGATGAGCATGAGCGTGACGACCAGGACGTGCTTGCGGCCGATCTTGTCCCCCAGGCGGCCGAAGATCACGCCGCCGATGGGGCGTGCGAGGTAGCCCACCGCGAACGCCGAGAAGGAGAGCAGCAGGCCGACGAATTCGTTGTTGCCCGGGAAGAAGATCTTGGGGAACACGAGCGCCGAGGCCACGGAGTAGATGGCGAAGTCGTAGTACTCCAGCGAGGTGCCGGTGAGGCTTGCGATGTAGGCCTTCAGGGCGCCGGGTGGCAGCTTCCTTGGGGCGGCGGCCGGGGCGGCCTGGTGCTGTGCGGACATGGTTTTCCTCCAGGTGTGCGGGGTGCTGCCTGTGCTGGGTGCGGGCGGCTTAGACGAAAGCCGCGGTGGTGATGCCGGCGCCGGAGAGCGCCTTCCTCACTGCGGCAGCCATCGCGACGGCTCCCGGGGAATCTCCGTGGACGCAGATGCTTTCGGCACGGATCTTCAGGATGGAGCCGTCGATCGCGCGGACGGCGGAATCGGAAGCCATCCGGAGGACATGCTCCGTGACTTCGGCGTGGTCGTGCAGGACTGCTCCGGGGAGCGTGCGGGAGACAAGGGTGCCATCCGGGTTGTAGGCCCGGTCCGCGAAGGCTTCGGTCACCGCGCGGAGTCCGGCGTCCTCGGCCAGGCGGAGCACTTCCGAGCCCGGAAGCCCGAGGATGGGCAGGTTGGGATCAACGGACTTCACGGCGTCGACGACGGCCTTCGCCTGCTTGGTGTGTGCCACGATCGCGTTGTAGAGCCCGCCGTGCGGTTTGACGTACATGACGCGGCCGCCTTCGGCCGCGGCCAGCGCCTGCAGCGCGCCGATCTGGTAGACGACGTCGTCCGCCAGTTCGTTGGGATCGATGTCCAGGAAGCGGCGGCCGAAGCCGGCGAGGTCCCGGTAGCCCACGTGGGCACCGATCATGACGCCGGCTGCGACGGCGGCCCGGCAGGTCTGGCGGATCACGCTGGGGTCACCGGCATGGAAACCGCAGGCCACGTTGGCACTGGAGACAGAGCGGAACATGGCCGTGTCATCTCCCAGGGTCCAGCGTCCGTAGGACTCCCCGACGTCGCTGTTCAGGTCGATGGTTGGCATTGTGATCCTCGTCTCATTGATGGGCCCCTATCTAGGATGCACCAAATTCTCGGATTGTTCAACAATCTTTCGATTCCGCGTCACCGGAGCGAAGGGCCTCCCCGTCAACGGTCTTACGGGGACAGCTGCCAGGCGGGCTCAAAGTCGGGGTGATCCGAGTACGGGAAGGCAAGGGCGTTCAGCGAAAGCGTCGTCCACTCGATGACGTCCGGGGTCCACGCGGTATCCCCGGGCGCGCTCGTGACCATCGCGGCCAGGGCGCCCTGCCGTGCGGATTCGATGATGCCCAGAAGCCGCCGCTTTGCCTCGCATTCGCGGAGCAGGCGCCATTCGTACCATTTGCCGGACTCCGAGACCGAAGGGTCTGTCAACAGTCTCCGTGCGGCAGCTTCGTCGTCCCTGATCCGTTCGGATAAGAATTCGACAATATCCACGCCCTGAGCCTACTTCTGCCCTTCAGACAACGAAAGCGGGTGCGCCCGGGCGGGAGAAAGCCCGGGGCGCACCCGCTTTTTACGTCAGTGTTTATGTCTGCTTTGAGTTTAAGGCATGCCGCTATTTTGCGGCGGGGACCTTGTCCACGAATTCCGTAGTGTAGGTCTTGCCCAGGTCGATCGAGGACCCCTTGCCCTTCACGTTCGTCGAGTACTTGTCCAGGATGCTCAGGACGTTCTTGGCGCCGTCGGCGTCCATCTTTCCGTCGTTGTTGAACATGGTCTTGGTGTCGTTGATGGACTTCTCATAGAGGGCCTGGCCTGCGTTGGCGTATTCCTTCGGCATCTTGGCGGCGATCTCGGCGGCGCTGTGGCTGTTGATGAAGCGAAGCGCCCCGACAAAGGCGTTGGCCACCTTCTGCACGGTCTGCGGGTTCTTCTTGACGAAGTCACAGCTCATGTACACGGACGCCGCCGGATAGAGACCGCCGAGGGCCTTGCGGGTCCCTTCCTCCGTACGCATGTCGATCATGACCTTGCCCTTGCCGGTTTCCACGAGCTGGGCAATTGTCGGATCGGTGGTCATGCCGGCGTCGATCCCGTTGTTGTCCATGGCGGCGATGAACGTCTGGCCGGCACCCACCTTGGCAGGGGTGTAGCTCTTGACGCCGGCCTGCCCGGCGAGGGCCTGGGTCAGGAAGTCTGTCGATGAGCCCAGCGAGGTGATGCCCAGGTTCTTGCCTTCGAAGTCGGCCGCAGACTTGATGGAGTCCGCCTTGCTGGCGGACACCACCTCCGCTTCGCCCGGGATGTTGGCCAGTTGCACGACGGAGGTGATGCACTGCCCCTTGGCCTGCAGATCGATCGTGTGGTCGTAGAACCCCTCGACGCCTTGGGCATTGCCGGTCAGGAGCGAGTTTTCCGCTGTGGCGCCGGACTGTTCCCCGAGCAGGTTGACCTTGACCCCTTCCTTCTCGAACAGGCCCAGTCCCTCGGCGAGCTTGGCGGGCATGTAGATGACCTTCTCGAGGCCGCCGACGATGATGTTGACCTCGGGCGAGGCGGCGTTGTCAACGGCCGCGGCCCGTGAATCCTGGCAGCCGCTTACTCCCGCTGCCACGGCGATGCTGAGGAGGACGGCCGAGGCCTGGACACTACGTCGCTGTAGTTTCGTTTTCATGGTGTTAGATTCCTTTGATCTGAGTCTGGGCCTGGGACGGCCGCCATTTGAGGAGTTTGTTTTCCGCCGCCGTGATGCCGGATTCGGCCAGCAGCGCTACAACGGTGACGATGATCATGCCCGCGTAGATGCCGGCGGAGTCGAAGGTGCCCTGGGCGTTGGCGATGAGCATGCCCATGCCGTGTTTCGCCCCGGCGTATTCGCCGACGATTGCGCCGATGAGCGCGAAGCCGAAGGCCGTGTGGAGTGAGGAGAGGATCCAGGTGGTGGCGCTGGGAAGCACGATCGAGGTCAGGATCTTGCGCTTGCTCGCCCCAAGGATCCTGGCGTTGTTGACGACGTTGCCGTCGACTTCCCGGGCGCCGGTGAAGGCGTTGAAGAACACCGCGAAGAACACGAGGACCACCACCGTGGCGATCTTGGAGCTGATTCCGAACCCGAACCAGATGATGAACAGGGCGGCCAGGACGATGCGCGGAACCGCGTTGGCGGCCTTGATGAACGGGGAAAAGACCTCCGCCATGTAGCGGCTGCGGCCGAGCAGCACGCCCAGCACGATCCCGGCCGCGGTGCCGATGGCGAACCCGGCCGTAGCCTCCAGGACGGTGTAGCCGATGTTCTCCCACACGGTCCCGAACTGGGTGCCGGAGGCGAACCACTGGATCAGGCGGTCCCAGATCAGGGACGGCTTGGAATAGAAGAACGGGTCAATCAGGTACGTGGCGGTCAGTTCCCAGCTGCCAAGCCACACAGCGACGATCACTGCGCGCAGGGCCCACACCTTGTAGGCGGCATTCCGCCTCGATCTGCGGGCCCCGGCAAGCAGGCCGGCCTCGCTTTCCGCGCTGAGCTGGTGGCCCCGCGCGGCGGGCGGGGCACTGATGGTCGGTGACGTCATCGTCGTTGTCCTCACTGGTTGCTGTTACTTGGCATCGGGCTGGCCGGCGGTGGCCCGGGCCTGTTCCACTTCGTCGCGCAGGCTGTCCCAGACCTGGCGGTAGATCGCCAGGAACTCGGGTGTCAGCCGGACCTCCTCCACATCGCGGGGACGGGGCAGATCCACCCGGAAGTCGGCCTTGATGGTGGCCGGGCTGGCCGTCATGACCACCACGCGGTCCGCCAGTGCGATTGCCTCTTCGAGATCGTGGGTGACGAACACGACGGCCGCGTCGCTGCCGCCCCAGAGCCGCAGGAGTTCCTGCTGCATGAGCTGGCGCGTCTGCACATCCAGGGCGCTGAACGGTTCGTCCATGAGCATGATTTCCGGCTCGTTGACCAGCGTCTGGGCCAGCGCGACCCTCTTGCGCATGCCGCCCGAGAGCTGGTGCGGGTAGTACTTCTCGAACTTCCCCAGGCCCACCCGCTCGACCCATTCCCGGGCCTTGGCACGGGCCTCGGCCTTGGACGCGCCCCGGTAGCGGGGACCGGACGCCACATTGTCGAGGACCGTCTGCCAGGGCAGCGTCGCATCCGCCTGGAACATGTATCCCACCCGCGCCGGGATGCTGGTCACCAGCTGCCCGCGGACGTACGTCTCGCCTTCTGACGCCGGCTGCAGCCCCGAGATCAGGGACAGGGTGGTGGATTTGCCGCAACCCGTCGGGCCGACGACGGCGACAAACTCGCCGGGGGCGACGCTTAGGTTCACGTCGCGGATCGCGGTGTGGATGCCCCCACCGTTCTTGGGGAACCTTTTCGTCGCCGCTTTCAACTCGATCAGCGGCGCGTTATTGCCTGGCATGGTGTCTCCTTCGTCACTTTGCGTGTTGCCGCCCAGTTGCCGGAATTCGACTGCCTGTGGGCCACGTCACAAGACGCTACGGGGGGAACCCGACGCCGTCGCGCTTTAGCTCCATTGCCGCCAATCAACCCGTTGTGCACCTTTTGCGCATTGTGCTCACAAGTTACTGGTGCGAAGGGTGGCAATGGCCCTAACGTTGTGCGGGGTCACCGGGCTCCGGTGCGTGAACTGAATGAGGATCCCTTGCAAGCAGCGGACAGTGTCGTCCCCGAAGTCGGAGACCGCCGGGCGGCGCGCGCCCCGGGGATGGCCTTTTCGACCAAGATGCTGGCCCTGCAATTGGCGGTAGTTGTCCTCGTGGTCGTTCTGACGGCCGGCATCTACGGATGGCTGTCCTACCAGCGCCTCAGCGACGAGGTCGGATCGAAATCCCTGGCCGTAGCCCAGAGCCTGGCGGTGGAGGAGAGTGTCCGCACGCAACTGGCCTCCGCGGCCGCCGCGGACACCACCCCGGCGAACTCCGTGCTGCGGGCCGGTCCCGTCCAGCAACTGGCCGAAGTGCTCAGGGACCGCACCGACGCGCTGTTTGTGGTGGTCACAGACCGGTTCGGCATGCGCTGGTCACACCCGAACCCGGCTGAACTCGGCCGGCCTGTGAGCACCAGCCCGGATGCGGCGCTTTCCGGGCAGGAAATCACGGTACAGGAGACGGGCACCCTGGGACCGTCCGTCCGGTCCAAGGTCCCGGTGTGGTCCGCGGACGGCCGGTCCATCGTTGGGGAAGTCAGCGTCGGGTTTTCCACCCGCGATGTCCTGGCGGGCCTGCAGACCGCCATCCTCCCGATCCTGGGCGTCGCCGCCGTCGCGCTGGCCCTGGGCGGTGCCGGAACAGCGTTGCTGAGCCGAAGGCTCCGGATCCACACCCTGGGCCTGGAACCGGCCGAGATCGGTGAACTCGTGCAGGACCAGGCGGTCGTGCTCTACGGGGTGGACGAGGGCGTTCTCGGCATCGCCGAAGACGGACGCGTCACGATCTGCAACAGCAAGGCCCGCCGACTCCTGGGCCTGGAAGGGACGTCCGGGCGAACACTCGGGGAACTTGGCCTGCCCTCCCGGGTGCTCGCCCTGCTCGAGCCCGGCAACTCCGACGGCGCGGAGAGCGTGCAACTCATGGTGAACGGTTCGGTGCTGATCATGACAGCCCGGAAAGTGGTGCGGGGGCACCGGAAGCTCGGCTGGGTCCTGATGGTCCGCGACCGGACCGACGTCGAGGCGCTCAGCCGCCAGCTGGACGCCGTCGGGGCCCTCTCCACGGCATTGAGGGCGCAGCGGCACGAATTCGCCAACCGGCTGCACGCCGTCTCGGGGTTGCTCAACGTCGGGCGTCCCGAGGAGGCAGCCAGCTATCTGCAGGAGACCCTGAAATCGGGTCCCCTGAAGTACCCGGTGGACTTTGCCGGCAAGCTGGACGATACCTACCTGCAGGCCTTCATTGGCGCGAAAGGGCTGCGCGCGGCGGAGCTGGGAGTGCCGCTGCGCCTGGGCGACGCGACCCTGGTTGCCGGGACGGTGTCCGATCCGCAAAACGTCACCACGGTCCTGGGCAACCTGGTGGACAACGCCGTCGCCGCCGCCGTCCGGGGGGCGTGCCTGGACCGGTGGGTTGAGGTGGAGCTGCTCAGCGACGACGGCACGCTGTATCTGACAGTCGGCGATTCCGGAGACGGGCTGCGGGACGAGGACCCTGAGTCGCTCTTCACCGAAGGGTACTCCACGTCCGGCCGCGAAGCCCGTCCGGAGCCGGACCTCCTCCGGGAAGCGGGGCCTGGGACAACGGGACGCGGGGAAGGGCTCGGACTGTCCCTCTCCCGACAGATCGCCAGGGGCTCGGGCGGGGACGTCTGGGTCGTTGCACCGGGGAATGCCGGCGGACCCGGGGCCGTCTTCTGCGCCCGCCTGCCCGGGGTCCTGACCGGGCCCGACGAAAGGACACGGAATGAAGGATGACCTGCGGGTCCAGATCGTGGACGACGACTTCCACGTCGCCAGGCTGCACGCCACCTACGTCAACGCGGCTCCCGGCTACACGGCGCTGGAACCTGTCGGGACGGGCGGCGCGGCGCTGGAAGCGATCCAGGCCTACCGGCCGGACCTGGTTCTGATCGACATCTACCTGCCGGACAGCAACGGACTGGACATCCTGCGCGGGCTCGACGTCGACGCGATTGTCCTCAGCGCAGCTTCGGATGCGGCGTCCGTCCGCAAGGCGATGCGCCGGGGCGCGCTGGGCTATCTGATCAAACCGTTTTCCGAGAAGCAGCTCGCCGACAAGCTCCGGGGTTATGCCCGTTACCGGCGGATGCTGGCCTCGGAATCGTCCCTGGACCAGGACCTCGTGGAGCGTGCCCTGCGCCAGCTCAATGCCTCGGACACCCGCTCGGCCAAGGCCCGGACCGTGACGGAGTCCGCGGTGCTCGGCACCCTTGGCCAGACGCCGGAATCGCTGACCGCCGTCGACGTTTCCGCCGCCGTCGGGATCTCCCGGGCTACGGCGCAGCGGTATCTCTCCGCCCTCGTGGAGGACGGCGCGGTGGACGTCAACCTGCGCTACGGGGCCACCGGACGGCCCGAACACCGCTACAGCCTCCGGGAGCAACAATAGGGAAAAGGGAAGGCGGGACCCGCAGCTAGCGTTTGCCTTTCTTCCGGGATCCCTTGCCGCGGCCCTTGTCCGGGTTCGGTGCGTAGCGCTGAGCCACCTTGGGCTTCTTGACCCCGGCGCCGGTGCCCCGCCGGTCCGGTTTGGGTTCCCGTTTGGGTTTGCCCTGCTGCGCCGACGGCTGGCGGGAGCTGGCTGCGGTGCGGCCGCGGACAATGCCGATGAACTCCTCGACCACTTCATCCGTGGAATCACTGGGCCAGGCCAGGGCGATCTCGGTGGTCGGGGCCCCCGTGAGCTTCCGCGCCACGGTGTCCTTGACGTTGAAGTGCCGGGCCACGGACATCGGCAGGATCACGAGGCCGGCGCCGGAGGCCACCACCTGCAGGGCCATCGCGGGGCCGCCCAGCGCCTGGACGTCCAGGAACGTCTCTGTGGACAGGTCCGCCAAGTCCACCTCCTCGAACAAGGAGATTTCGTGCCCCTTCGGCGCCACGACCACGGGCTGCTCCTCGTACAGCGGGATGACGCTGAGGCCCTCGCGCTCCACCGGGAGGCGGACGAAGCTCAGGTCCGCAGCGCCGGCCCGCAGGACGGCCACCTGGGCGCCGTCGTCGGACATGAACGAGTCCAGCGGAACTTCAGGCATCCGCTCTTCCCAGCGCCGGATCCATTTGCCGGGGGTCACACCGGCGACGTAGGCGAAGCGCAGCGCGCGCACTTCGGGAGCAGAAACGTCGGGGGCCTGGGGGGATTCATCGTCAGCGGACACACGTTCACACTACCGCCCGGGGCGGCGCGCAGTCGGGTCCGTGCTCCCGCCCAATGGCGCCTGCAGTGGTGCCGTGCGGGCTCCGCGCCGGATACCCTTGAAGTATGACCTCTGCAAACTCCCAGTCCATGAAGCCGGCCACCGTTGCCAAGAAGCTTGGCATCTACCTGCCCGCAACACCCCAGGAGTTCCAGGATTCGGTCATCACCCGCGCCGATTTCGCCGAGCTCCAGGCCAACCCGCCGGAGTGGCTGGCGGAACTGCGCCGCAACGGCCCGCACCCCCGCCCGGTGGTGGCACAGAAACTGAACGTCTCCATCAGCGGACTGACCCGCGGCGGCGTTGAAGAAGCGCTCACGACGGCGGAAATCACCGCGTTGCTGCAGGCTCCCCCCGCCTGGCTGGTGGCCGAGCGCTCCACCCACGCCGCCGTCCGCGCCGAAGCCCAGCGGGTCAAGGACGAAGCCGCGAAGAAGGACGCCAAGAAGGCACGCGCCACCGCCGAGTAGGCGCTCTGCCGCCTCAGTCCTGATGCAGCTGGACGAAGTTGCCGCACCCGTCATCGAGCACCACTGATAAACCCGACGGCCCTTCGGAGGGCTCGGCCTGGAACATCACGCCCTTGGCCGCGAGCCGCTTGTATTCGGCCCGGACATCGGTCACCCCGAGAACAATCGCCGGCAGCCCGGCGTCGTGGATCCCGTTCATGTAGGCAGCCCCGATCGGGTTGTCGCTGGGTTCCAGCAGCAGCCCGACAGCGCCTCCGCCGGCCGCGGCCGGGTCCTTCACGATGAACAGGTTGTGCTCCGGCAACGCCATGAGGGTCTCAAAGCCCAGCGTTCCGGTGTAGAACTCGTGGGCCGCGGCGGGGTCCTTAACGTGGATGCTGCACATTTTCAGTCGCATGGGCCCTAGGCTACGCCGAAGCCTGGGGCGTGTTAACCGACGCACGTGAATCCGCAGCGGACCCGGCTGGCTGGGCTGCGGCCGGGGCCGGGCCGCGGTGCCCATTGACGGCCCGGGCTCCAAGGAATCCAATGGAACTAGCGGAACCGCGCCCGCCCGGACCGGTTCCCAAAGCAGTGTGTTCCGGAGGTGTTGTGGCATGCCGTCCCTACCAGGATCCGCCCCGCTGGGGATCTTGCAGTTCCTCGCCCTCGCGGTCCTCATTGCCTGTACCGTGGCGGTTTCGGTCTATCTGGCGCGGAAACATATGAACGCCGACGCCGGTTTGCCTGACGCCGTCTTTTGGGACGGCTTCGCGGGACTCGCGGTCGTCGCCCCCGCCGTGGTTCTCTCCTCGCTTGCGTCACCGTGGGCCGGCCTGGTGCTCGGACTGGTGGCAGCCGCAACCGCCGTCGGCGCCTATTTCTGGACGCCGCGGATTTTCCGCTGGAAGCAATCCCGGCTCGCTGCCAGGGAATCCATGGCCGCCAATGCGGCGGCGGAGACCCGGCACCGGAACGCCCTGGCGCGGTGGCGGCGCTACGAACTCGACACCGCATACTGCATCGATTTCCCGGCCATGAGCGACCCGAGGCAGCCGGAAACGGCCGCCCTCATCAGGGCGATGAAGGCGGCCGAACGCCTCCGCGGCCGGACCGAAACTGAGTACCCACCGGCCGTGGCACGGCTGGAATCGGCCCTGGCCGACGCCGAACGCGCGGCCGGTGCGCACCCCGGCACGGGCATGGCCGCCTAAGGCCGCGGGCGTTCCTGAACTGCAAGTCGCGGTAGATCCCGGAAGGAAGCACCATGTCAGACATCACTATCATCGGCAGCGGCAACATGGCGGGGGCGATCGGCACGCGTGCCGTGGCCGCCGGGCGCCAGGTCCAGATTCTTGACCGGAACCCGGATCACGCCGCCAAGCTCGCAGCCGAGCTCGGGGGCGACACGGCATCGGGGGGCCTCAGCGAGATCCCCGACGGCGACATCGTGGTGCTTGCCCTGTATTTCGGCCCGGCCAAAGAGGTCGCCACGCATTTCGGCGATACCCTGACCGGAAAGACCGTGGTGGAAATCAGCAACCCGATCAACACGGAAACCTTCGACTCCCTCATCGTGGCTCCCGGCACCTCTGCTGCCGAAGAGATCGCCGCGCTGCTTCCGGGCGCCCGCGTGGTCAAGGCCTTTAATACGACCTTCGCGGGGCCGCTCGCCGCGGGCTCCGCCGGCGGGCTGCCGTTGGATGTCTTCATCGCCTCCGATTCCGAGGAAGCCCGCAATGAGGTCGCAGCCTTCGCCGCGGCTGCCGGTCTCCGCCCGCTGCAGGTCGGCGGCCTGCACCATGCCCGTGAACTCGAGGGATTCCAGCTCCTGGTCATGGCGCTGCAGGCCAACCCTGCCTACCAGTCCTTCAATTGGGGCACCAGCCTCAAGATCATCGACTGAAGCCTATAACTCCACGGTCCCGCTCTCGCCTACGCTCATCCGGCTGTGCGTGACCTTGGACTTGATCCACTGCAGGACCGTTGCGGCCGTACCACCCGGGCTGGTCCAGTACTCGGCCGAGTCCGAGTGCACGTGCAGCAGGACAACCTCGGGTGTGTCCGGTCCATCCGGGAACCAGGCCTCCACGACCTGGTTCCACATGTCGTGGATCTTCTGACGGTCCGTCACGACGTCCGCCGTGCCCGCAACCGAGACCCATTCGGTGCGCCGGCCAAAGCAGACGTTCACGGCCGGGTTGGCGCGGACATGGGCCACCTGCGAGCTGTTCGCCGAGGTGAAGAACCACATGTCGCCGTCGTCCTGGACGTCCTGTACGGCCAGGGGGCGGCTGACGAGCGCGCCCGCTTCATTGAGGGTGGTGAACATTCCGATGTGGGAATCGTTGATGATGTCCGTTACTTTGCTGATGCTTGCGGAGTCCGACATGCCGTCACCTCGTTCTCGTTCCAACGGAGGAAGGTCCCCCGCCCGACAGCTTATTGGTAAGTGTGCTTACTTTCCAGTGGCGACCGTGGAGGACCTTCCCGTCCCCTAGATCCCGCGGGCCAGGACGTGTCCCTTGAAGAACTCGGGCCGGGCCATTGCCATGACCAGCATCAGCGCCACGCCCAGCAGGATCACGCCCATGCCCAGGACGAAGACGAGGCCCAGGCCGCCGATGGACGATCCCGAACCATAGTCGGGGTCCATGGAGTCATAGGCGGTCTTGACGAACATGACCAGCAACGTGATGCCGCCCAGCAGCGGCGCAAGGAACTTGAAGAAGAACGAGTGGGCCCCGCTGAAGGCCCGGGCGCGGAAGAACCAGACGCAGGCCAGGGCCGTGATGCCGTAGTAGAAGCAGATCATCATGCCGAGGGCCGTGATGGTGTCCCACAGGGCGTTCTCGGAGGTGGTCCGGGTGATGACGTAGAAGGCGGCGGCCGCCACAGCCGAGGCGATGGTGGCGTAGCTTGGGGACTTGTAGCTCGGGCTGATCCGGCCGAACTTCAGCGGCAGCGCCTTGTAGTGCCCCATGGACAAGAGGGTACGGGCCGGTGAGACAAACGTGGACTGCAGCGACGCCGCGGAGCTGCTCAGGATGGCCAGGGACATCAAGATGGCAAACGGGCCCATCACGGGGCCGGCGAGGACGGCGAAGATGCTGCCCTGGTTCTCGGGGTTGCCGGTTCCCAGCCCGGTGTCGCCGGTCCCGGCGAAGGACAGCGTGGCAAGGGCGACGGTCATGTAGATGATTACGATGACCAGCACCGTGACCGTGGCTGCGCGGCCGGGGGTCTTTTCCGGGTTCCTGGTCTCCTCGTTCATGGTCAGCGTGACGTCCCAGCCCCAGTAGATGAAGATGGACAGCGAAACGCCGGCCGCGAAGGCGGAGAAGGATCCGACGGCAAAGGGGTTGAACCAGTCCGGTGCGATGGCTGTCGCGTCAAAGGCGGTTCCGTTGGCCACGTGGCTGAATGCGGCCACGGCGAACCAGCCCAGAACCAGGAGCTGGAACCCCACCAGCACGTACTGGACACCTTTGGTGGTTTCCATGCCGCGGTAGGAGATCCAGCACGCCAGGGCGATGAACACGACCGTGGTGGCGATATTGAGCGGCAGGACCTTGCTGAGGTCGGCCAGCCCGGGGTTGCCGAAAAGCTGGGCCAGCATGAGGTAGAAGAAGTCCACCGCGACGGCCGCCAGGTTGGAGAGGACGATGATGGTTGCCGCGATGAGCCCCCAGCCGCCCATCCAGCCGATCCACGGACCGAATGCCCGGGAAGCCCACGTGAACGAGGTCCCGGCGTCGGGCATGGCGTTGTTCAGCTCCCGGTAGCCCAGTGCCACCAGCAGCATCGGAATGAAGCCGACGAGGAAGATCGCCGGGAGGTGCACGCCCACCTCGGAGACGGTCGGCCCCAGGGCAGCCGTCAGGGTGTATGCGGGGGCGATGCAGGACACACCGATGACGACGGCGCCGATCAGGCCCACCGATCCGGCCTTGAGGCCCTTGTCGCTGAGCCCTTTGTGGTCCCCGGCGTGCTGGCCGGAGCGGTGGTCGGTGTGCGAGGCCTTGGACATCGCATGTTCGGTACTCATTGTTGTGTCTCTCCGGAGGTTTCATTCGACGTTGAATGGTCTGAGCCTGCCGGCTCAGTAATGCGCTCGTAGCCGCTGGGGACCACGATCATCGGAACAGGAAGTGCCCGCAGGATCCGTCCGGCGGTGCTGCCCAGGAAGATTGACCGGTGCCGGGCCAGGCGGCTGGATCCGATCAGGAGGGCTTCACCGTCCTGCCAGTCGAGGCGGTCCACCGCTTCCTCGATGCTGCGGCCCTGGGCCACGACGATCTCGGGCTCGCCGGGTTCCCGGTCGCCCGGGACACATGCCGCCCGGGCCGCGGCGACGCTTTTCACCGCGTACTCCCGGGCGTCCTGGGCCGCATTGGGCAAGTCGCCGCCGTCGATCGTCAGGAGCGAGACCACCCGCAACGGCACCTTGCGTTCGGATGCCGCTGCCACTGCGAACTCCAGCAGCTTCCCTGCCCCGGCACGGTTGCCCAGGCCGCAACTGATCCGGGTCAGGGCCTGCCTGCGGTGGTAGCCATGGGGCGCAAGCGCTACCGGCACGGTGGCCGCGTGCAGCAGTGCACTGGCCACCGAACCGATCGTGAACCGCTTGAAGAGCCCGCCGCTGGTGGCCCCGATGATCAGCATCTCTGCCATAAGTTCCTCGCCTGCCTCAATCAGCGCCTCGGCCTCTGAGTCAGCGGTGCGGATGTGCGCGTTGACCGGAACGTCGTCCGGAACCAGCGCCAGGGCGTCCTCAAGCCACTGTTGCGCCTGCTCGTTCAGCAGGCTCTCGAACCCGGCTTTGGGTGCATGCGCGGCACCGTACTGGAGGACCTCGGGCACCACCAGCACCAGCTCAAGGGTGGCGCCCCGGCCTCGGGCCAGCGAGATAGCAAGGTTGACCGCATCGTGCCCGCGGGCGTTGGCTGAATACCCCACTACATGTCGCATCCGGGACATCCTTTCCGGGCGCTCGTTGATACCTACCGCGCCACGGAGGCACGGTCCGCGGCGGCTGCGACGCGTGCAGCCGTGAGACGGCCCATGCGCACGGCGCCGTCGACATGCTGGTAGCCCTCGGCCGCCAGATCGGAGGAGGACCAGTAGATCGGGCCCACGGGGGCGTGCTGGTCCTTGCCGTAGCGGTGCAGGCCGCCAAGGTCGTAGCTGGCGGCGTAGGCTCCGCGGGTCCATTCCTCGGAGCCCCAGTCGGACTCGTAGTAGACCTCGGGTTCGAGGGCCTTGCCGCCCAGGAAGCCTGCGATCGACTCCAGGATGGCCCGGCGGCGGTCCTCGGCACTGAGCTCGAACATGGCGTCGGCCTTTTCGTCCGAGACGAAGCCCACCAGCGTGCCGCGGGGGTCCTCGTGGTTGGTGTTGTCGTAGACCTCCTGGACCAGGGCGCCGGCGCCGAAGGAGGTTCCCGAGAGGCCCTCTTCGCGCCAGAAGGGCGAGCTGTAGACGGCGTGCACTTTGATGACGAGGCCGAGCGACTGGTGCTGGTGCATCTGGTGCTGGCGGCGCGGGAGCGGCGGATTAAAGGAGACGCGCGAGTACAGGTTCGGCGGCACGGCCATGATGACGAAGCGGGCACGCACGGTGGCGCGTTCGGACACGGCGGTTACCTTGTAGCCGGCGGCATCGTCGCCGGGCGCGGCGGCTTCCCAGTTGATCGTCCGGACCGGGCTGCCCAGTACAACGTCGTCACCCAGCTCCGCGGCCTGCAGCAGGGACACCTGCTGCATCCCGCCGATCACGCGCTTGTCCAGGATGAAGTCCTCGTCGGTCAGGTGGGTGAAGGATCCGGCGGAGGCGGCCATGAGCACCGCCTGCAGCGCGGAGAAAGCGTGCGCCGGCTTCGTCAGCATGCCCCCGGCTATGAACAGGCCGATGTTGTTGCAGGCTTCCTCGTCCGAGGAGTTCTGGCGCAGCCAGTGATGGAAGGAGATGGTGTCCAGTTCCCGGGCCTTCGGGTGTGCCCAGGGTTCGGACGGACCAATTTCCGCAGCCAGCGAGTCGAGCAGGGCCGTGAGCTTGTCCATCTCAGCGGCGGTGGTTTCGCTGACCGGGAAGGTGTCTCCGGTGTAGAGGGTGCGCTTGCCGTCGGCGCCGATGTAGACGGATTTCCCTTCGCGGTAGCGGGAGTAGGTTTCCAGGCCGAGCTCGTCCAGGAGCGCCAGCAGTTCCGTCTGGTCCGGCGACACCCACTGGCCGCCGATTTCCAGCATGGCGCCGTCAATGGTGTCCGTCCACGTACGGCCGCCGACGCGGTCCCGCGCCTCCAGGACTGCCACGCTCAGGCCGGCCTCCTTCAATGCCCGGGCTGCGGTCAGCCCGGCAGGGCCGGCTCCCACGATGACGACGTCGCGATCAAATTCCAGCATGATGTCCTCTCCGTGTCCGCAAGAGCGATGCGGACCACTAAATGAATGTCATTCATTTAGATCGACTATAGCGGCTTGCCGCGCGACGGGGAAGACCCCTGCGCAAAGAAGTGCACAATGGAAGAAACTTTGGGACACCCCACCGGAAAGGCCAGGAAATGCCGGCAGCCACGAGCGCCCCTGCTGACCCCCACCCCGTCGACGCCGAACCGCGGCGCCGGGCGGGCAGGCCGGCCGCTGCCGTCCTGGACCTGGGCGGCATCACGTCGGCGGCCCTCCAACTGGTCGGAAGAAGTGGCTACAAAAGCCTGACCATGGCCGCACTCGCGCGGACGTTGAACGTGGCGCCGTCGGCCCTCTACAACCACGTTTCCTCCAAACGGGAGGTGCTGGTCCTCGTCCAGGACCACCTGACCTCGCTCGTGGACGTGTCGGCTTTCGACTCCGAACCCTGGGAGCAGGCCGTCCGGGACTGGGCCTGGAGCTACCGGGACGTCTTTTCCAAGCACACACCGCTGATCCCGGTCATCGCCGTGCTGCCCGTGACCGACGCTCCGAAGACGCTCGCCATGTATGAGGCCGTGAGCGCCGGGTTCAGCCGGGCAGGATTTCCGCAGGAGCGCATCATCTCGGCCATCGTGGCGCTGGAATCCTTCATTTTCGGCTCCGCCTACGACGTCACGGCACCGGCGGACATCTTCGATTCGGGCAGCATGGCGTCGTCGACGCCGAACTTCACCGCCGCCGTCGCAAGCCTTGCCGGGCAGGGTTTCGAGAAGCCGGCCGACGCCGCCTTCAGCCTGGGCCTCGAGGCGCTCATTTCCGGTTTCGGCTCCCTCCGGCGCTGAGGCCGGTGGCGCGCCCACGGGGTCGACACTCCGGGAGTTTAAGCAATGGACCCCGGTCAAAGACCGGGGTTCCTCATTTGCGTGCGCGAGTGCTACCTGGGCATGGCTTTCACGGGGACCTTGCTGACCCCCTCGCAGTGACGCATAAAGGCCGCGCACTGAATAGTGCGCGGCCTTTCTGCCCCCCAAAGGTAAGGCACGGGAATCCTGCCCTTTTGGGCATGTCCAATTTCCTTGTGATGAGCGTACCTGCGAAGATTAGACATGTCCAACCATGTGGAACCCCGTCGAAAGGACCCGTCGTGACCGAAGACGCGTCGATCCCCGACCGCCACAGTTCACCGCTGGCCAGGAAGCTGAACCTGCTCCTGGACGCCGCCGAAGCCGAAGGCCGCAAAATCGCCTTCAACGACATCCGCGACGCCATGGCCGACGCCGGCACGCCGTTGTCCCGCGCGCGGTGGCACTACATGCGCAACGGCTCCGGCCCCGAGGTAAAGAAACCCGACCTCCTCCGCAACCTGGCCGCCTTTTTCGGGGTCCACCCCGACTACCTTCTCGAAGACCAGGGCGAGCTTCCCGAACGCGTCGAAGCGCAGATGGACCTGCTCGCCACGATGCGCGCCAACAAGGTCCGCAATTTCGCCGCCCGCCAGCTGGACGGGCTCTCCGCCGAGACGCTCCTGCAAATCCGGAACATCATCGACCAACAGCTCGCAAACACTCCGCGCGACCCATCGTCCTCGGACAGGTGACGGCTCTTCCTGTCCTGCTAGGCTCGGACTCGGAGATGGGGGCTTCGGGTCTCAACCAACCCTCACAAGGATCTATCCATGGATTACCGCGCTGCCCGCGCACGGGCTCAAGCAGCCGAGGAACACTTGCACCTGGCTGACCCTGTTTCCCTCGGATCCATCCGCCGGCACCTGGAAGGCACCCGCGGCCGGCCCATCTTCATCCAGCCCATGGATGGCACCCCGACCGACAAGGTCTGCGGACTCTGGTTCGGCCTGGATGACATGGACCTGATCCTGCACGCCAAGGGGGCCTCCGAGGTCCACCGGCAGCAGATCGTGCTGCACGAGTTCGCCCACATGATCCTCCGCCACGAGCAGGAGACGGTCAGCCACGACTACGTGAAAGTATTCTTCCCGGACCTTGACCCGGACCGGGTCCTCACCGCCCTGAAACGCACCGACTTCATGGACGAATTCGAAGTCACCGCCGAAATCCTCGCCGACCGGCTCGCCATGCGGATCCGCAACTCCGGCTTCCGCCACAACGCCCAGCCGGGTAACTTCGGGGCTGTGTTCGGATGATGCAGCTCATCATGGCCGGAGCCCTGCTGCTCCTTGCCGCAGCCCGGATCCCCGCACTGGTCCGGAAAGGCCGGGACACCGTCTTCATGGCCGCCGTGTTCGCCGGCGCGTCCTCCCTGCTCCTGGACCCGTCCCTGTATCTCGCCCTCGACCCGGCCCTGGGCGGGGCGAACATGGTCAAGCTTGCACTGAACTCCTTCATGATCGTCGGCCTCTGGTACCTGCGCGCCGCCGTCCTGAGCGCCGTGTCCCCCGACACGGACACCCGCCCCGGCTGGGTGCGCGCCCTGCCCCTGACCTTGACCCTGGCGTTGCAGGCAATCTTCTTTTTCCTCGCCGGCATTTCTACGTCCACCACCGCTTGGGCCGGCGACCACCGCCACGCCATCGCCACCTCCTTGTTCTCGCTGATGATGATCTTCTTCATCGCTTGGTCGTGCGGCCAAATTGCCTGGACGTGCTTCCGGTACGTGCCCCAAATGCGGCAGTCCTTCCGCGTGGGCTTTTCCATGGTGGGCCTCGGCTGCCTTGTGGCCGTCGCTGTCATGGCGGACATGGTCGCTGGGGAGCTCGAGGCCGCCATCCCGGACCTGTCGCTGCCCTGGGCGCAGGCCATCCCTGTCCACCCGTTCGAAATGGTCGCCATTACCCTGGTCGGTGTCGGGCTGACGATCCCGCCCGTCGCCGGCCGCATCACCGAGCGCCGGGCGGCAGCCCGGCTGCTTCGCACCATCGCCAAGGTGGCGCAAATCCGCGAACGGGCACTTGCAGACCGGCCGACGGACCGGATGCTGGAAGCCGACGCCGACGCACTCCCCGAAGAACGCCTGCACAGGATGATCGTGGAAATCTGGGACGCCGAACTCGCCGCGGGCGGCCGCTCAGGCCTGGCAGCGGAAGACCGCGACTACCTGCTCCTGGTCGAATCCGACTTCGGTCTGGAACGCACCCAGTGAGCGGCCTGCTGGCGCATAAGACCCGGCGATCCCTCCCCTGCGGCGAGGACCTGTATGGCATCTACCGGACCATGGTGCTCTACGACTTCCAGAAGGAAATCCACGCCGGGTTCTTCGTCTCTTACTACCGGAACTTCGCCATCCCGTCGATCGCGCGGACCTTGGCGGCCCGCGGCGAACTGCGGGCCCGACCGATGAAACGCTCCTACGACACCGGCATCGTCATCCACGAGATCATCGCCAACGGGTTTGACAGTGACCGCGGACAAGCCATGGTGAACCTGCTGCGCCGGGTCCATGCGGGCGTCCCGGGCACCGGGGAGGACTTCCTGTACGTGCTCATGACGCTGCTGGTGCTGCCGCTGCGCTGGATCGCCCAGTACGGCTGGCGGAAAGCCACTCCCCTGGAGGAGCGGGCCGCCGTCGCGTTCTACGCCGAACTGGGCCGCCGGATGGGTCTGGACGCGGCGCCGGCGACTCTGGCCGAGGCGAACGCGTTCCTGGACGACTACGAAGCCCGCCACATGGGCCCCAGCCCGGAAGGCGCCGAGCTGCTCGCCGCCACCGTGGATGCCCTGAAGGTCCGGCTCCATCCGCGGCTACGCCCGTTCACCGGCCTCGTACTGGCCCTGATGATGGACAAACCCGAGGTCGCCGTCGCCCTGGGCCTGAAGCCAGCACCGGCAGTGCTGCGGGCCGCGTACCGGACCGTGCTGCGGGTCCGTGCCCTCCGTGCCCGGATGAGTCCGCTGCCGACGAACCCGTCGTTCACCCCGGGCGGGCGCATGTCCGCCTACCCCAACGGGTACACCCTGGACATGATCGGGCCCGCGGCTTCCTGACGCAGGCGGCGGTCCGCCGGACACAGGCGGGCATGACGTTCATCCCCGCCCACAAGGCCGCAGGCATCCCCGACGGCGGCCAGTTCGCCGCGGCCTCCCGCTCCGACCTAGATCCCTCCCTCGGCTTCACCCAGGCATTTTCCCTTGCACGGTTTCCGTTACACTTGATCGGTCGCACGGCAGTCTTTCCCCCAAAGACTGCCGTGCTTCTTATTGCCCGGATGGCACATTGCCGACGAGCCGCCATGACACCGCAATCCGCCACATTCGTGCCTGTTGCGCAAGCAGCGATGGGCGGAACAGGGCCGTGCGCGGACAGTACGCGATGACCCCGGCCACCGGAGGCCTGCTTTCCTACCCCAGGCGGGGCCTGGCCAGCGACGGTGGAGCCGCCACCGCCGGTTAAGACAGTGCCACCGCCGGGCACTCCCCCGGTGCCGATGGGTGAGCAGGAGGCAGCACCATTCCCCGCGACCTGACCGCTGACTTCAGGACGCCGGCACCTTAGCTTCCAAATGCCTTGACCATCGCTTCCGCCGCATCCTCGCAGGCTTCAGGAAGCATATGTGAGTAGCGATTGATCGTCGTAGTGATGCTCTTGTGGCCTAAGGTGTTTCTGCAGTTGAACATCTCGAGCCCAGCCTGAAGGAGCCACGATTCGTTGGGATGACGCAAGTCGTGGATGCGCACTCGGGGACGCCAGCACCGGTAGCCCCGTACGATGGCCAGATCCCAGGCGCGCCAGGCCGCACCTTGGTCCGTCCGCGCGGGCCGACACACGAAAGAACCCCGGGGAATCATTGATTTCCCGGGGTTCTTTGCATTGCGTGCGCGAGGGGGGATTTGAACCCCCACGCCCTTTCGGACACTGGCACCTGAAGCCAGCGCGTCTGCCGTTCCGCCACTCGCGCGCAACTTCCTCCACTCGGAAAGGGTCCGTTACCCGGACCGCCAACCTCGTAAAAGCAGCGAGATCAAGCATAACGGACAACTGCGGGAAAACACCAATCGGGCAGCCGGGCCCGGCATATCGACGTTTTTCGCACGTCGCACGCCTGCCCGCCCGAACCCTCCCGGGAGGCCACAGTGACGGCCCCGGGCGGGTGTCACCCCACGTCAGGGCCGGTCCACGGCGGCTTCCGTCGACGGAGCGCGGGCGCCCATTGAGGCCATTCCCAGCCATGCCCAGTAGTATCTGATGTAGGAGCGCCCTTCGGGAACAGGCGCCCGACGGTGTTGAAAACCGAGTTCCGGAACGAGCGCTGCCCCGCAGCCATCAGGAAAGGAGAAGGACCATGGGATTGCTGGACAAAGTCGAGCGCGGCATCGAAAAGGCCGTCCGTGGAGTCTTCTCCACCGGTTCTCGCGCCCAGGTTGAGCCCGTCGAGATCGCCAGCCGCCTTCGCGGCGAGGTGGACAACAAGGCCATCACGATCGCTGCCGGACGCACCCTGGCCCCTAACGTTTTTGACGTCCTTCTCAGTGATGAGGACTTCCAGCGCGCCCAGGAATGGGGCACGCCCCTCGCGGAAGAACTTTGCGACGTCGTCATCAACCACGTGCGCAGCCAGGGCTACACCCTCCAGGGGCCGGTCCGCATCAGCTTCCGGCGCGCCGAAGAACGCCGCGCCGGGGACTTCGAGATCGCGTCACGGACCGAGAAGGCCTCCGCACCCTCGGCCCCCGCCCCGACCCCTTACGGCAATCTGCCGGCGGCCCCGACACGCCAGCCCGCGCGGCTTCAGCCCGTACTGGACATCGAAGGCCAGCGTTACTCGTTGAACGCCCCGTCGATCGTCCTCGGACGATCCTCCGAGGCGGACATCCTCATTGACGACACCGGAGTTTCGCGGCGCCATCTGGAGATCCGGTCCGGATCCGGCACAGCCGAGGCCGTTGATCTCGGGTCCACCAACGGCAGCTATGTCAACGGCCACAAGATCGTGGGCAGTTCGGAACTCACCGACGGCTCCACCATCACGATGGGACGGACGAAAATCATCTTCCGACTTCTGCCCGCCAACCCAGGTGGCCGCGCATGAGCGAACTCACCATCACCGCCCTGCGCTTCGGGTTCCTGATCCTTCTCTGGGTGCTGATTTTCAGTATCGTCTCCGCCATGCGCCGCGACCTCATGATCGGACGCAAGGCAGCGGCCGGAGCCCCGACGGCACGCCAGGTGCGCAAGAATCCCGCCCTGGCCGAGCCGGCACCGGCTCCCGTCAGGCAGCAGGCCCGGCAGCTGGTCGTGACCGAGGGACCGCTCAGGGGCACCACGATCGCCCTGGCCGCAAGCCCCATCCTGCTCGGACGTGCGCAGGAAGCCACGCTCGTCCTGGAGGACGACTACGCCTCCGGCCGGCACGCCCGCCTGTTTCCGCAGGGCAGCCGCTGGTTCATCGAGGATCTCGGATCCACTAACGGCACGTATCTTGCAGACCAGCAGCTGACCCGGGCCCTACCGGTGGAACTGGGTGTCCCCGTGAGAATCGGCAAGACGGTCATCGAATTGAGGCCATAGCCATGGCTGCTCCGGACCGTTCCGCAGGCCAGGCAGTGGATAAGGCAACTGTTCCCCAGCGGCCGCTCATCATGCGCTACGCTGCACGTTCCGACGTCGGCCGCGTGCGCGCAAAGAACGACGACTCCGCCTACGTCGGCCGCCACCTCGCAGTCGTCGCCGACGGCATGGGCGGCCATGCGGGCGGCGATGTCGCCTCCGCCGCCACAGTGCTGGACATGATCCACCTGGATCACGACACCTACGACGGCGATGCCGACACGGTCCTCGCCGATGAGATCCAGACTGCGAACTCGTTGCTCTCCGAGCTCGTCCACATCAACCCCAAGCTTGCCGGGATGGGCACCACGGTCACGGCCCTTCTGCTGGCGGAAGGCAAACTCCACTTCGCCCATATCGGCGACTCCCGCGCCTACCGCCTGCGTAAGGGCGAGTTCGAACAGGTCAGCGTTGACCACACCTTCGTCCAGCGGCTCATCGACGAAGGCCGCCTGCGCCCTGAAGAGGCGGAAACGCATCCGCACAAGAACGTCCTCATGCGCGTCCTGGGCGACGTCGACGCGAGCCCCGAACTTGACCTGGACACGCTCGACGTCCAGCCGGGTGAGCGCTGGCTGCTCTGCTCCGATGGCCTTAACTACGTCGCCGGCCACGTGGTGGAGCGCACCGTCCGGGAGACAAAGGATCTGCGCGAATGCGCTGAACTCCTGGTGGACCTCACGCTCGAGGCCGGCGCGCCGGACAACGTGACGGTTGTCCTCGTTGATATCGCCGAGCAGACGCTCGACGACGTGCGGACCGACGCCGTCGACATCGTCCCCGCACGCGCAGCCCTCCCTCCGTCCGCAGAGGTGGCGGGCGCCGCCGCGGTGCCAGGAACCGGGAGCACCTACGGCGCCGGGACGGGCGAGGCGGCGTCGAAAGAGACGCCCCACGGCGCGAAGGCCGGCGGGCGTGAGACTGCAGCGAAGGCCGGTGCCGCAGGCACAGCTCCGGACTCAGATACTGCTGCCGATACGGACTCCAACAAGGGATCCGGCAAAGACACGGACACAACGGAACCCGAGCCGGCGACGGATCCGCACCTGGGCGAACACCTGTCCGCCGAGGTCCTGCGCGAAGAGCTCTCCACCCGCCCCCATGAGCTCGTGGGAGCCGCAGCCGCAGCCGCGGAATCCGGCTCCATCCCGTCCATTGCGGGACGGACCGTCGCACGCAGGGCCGCGACGGTCCTGACGCACAAGTCGGACCAAGCACGCGAAGAGGCGGAGGACTACAAGCCTGCCACCCGCTCCCGCCGCTGGCTGACAGTGTCCATCGCAGCCGCCATCGTGGCCCTTCTGGGTGTTGGCCTGTGGCTTGGCTACGCGTGGACCCAGACCCGGTACTACATCGGCGAACAGGATCAGCATGTGGCCATCTTCAACGGGGTATCCCAGCGCTTGGGCCCTATCCAACTTTCCACGCTCGAAGCGGTGACCGATATCCGGATGTCAGATCTGCCTGAATTTTCCCAACAGCGCGTACGCGAGACGGTGCCCGCCCGCGATCTCTATGACGCCCAGAGGATCGTGAAGAACCTCGAGCGGACCGGCACCACGGCCCCCGCGGATGAATGCCTTACGCCCTCCCCCACCACGACCGCTGCCGGACCCACCGCCGGCGCCTCCGGAACGCCGCAACCGACGGCCTCCGCCACGGCGACGCCGCAGAATTGCCAGGGGGCCAAATGACACACATCGACACGGTTCCCAAGCCCCGGCGGAACGTGGAGCTCGTCCTGCTGGTCCTGGCCCTCGCCGTCGGGATTGGTGCGCAGGCTCTGGTCGGTGTGGACCGGGAAAAGGCCTTCGACACCGACTTCTGGTTCCAGTCCAGCCTGCTGGCCTTTGCCGCTCTGGCGTTTCACGTGGTTCTTCGCATCCGCGCTAAATATGCCGATCCGGTAATACTTCCAATCGTCGTGGCCATCAACGGCCTCGGCCTCGCCATGATCCACCGCCTGGACCATGTCGGGGAAGACACCGGCAACAACCAGCTGCGCTGGACGGTGGTGGCCATGGCCGTCGCCATCGCGGTCATCTGGTTCCTGAAGGATCACCGGATCCTGCGCCGCTTCACCTACATCTCACTGGCGGTCAGCGCGGTCCTGCTGGTCCTGCCGCTCGTGCCGGGCATTTCCGCCGGCGAGGTCCTGGGCGCCAGCGTCTGGATCAAGATCGGCTCCATGACCTTCCAGCCGGGTGAGGTCGCCAAGATCACGCTGGCCATCTTCTTTGCCGGCTATCTCTCCTCGAACCGGGACCTCATCCTGCTGGCCGGACGCAAGGTCGGGCCGTTGCAGTTCCCCCGGTTCAAGGACATGGGGCCGATGATCACCGCCTGGCTGGTCAGCATCGGCGTGCTGGTCTTCCAGCGCGACCTCGGTACGTCGATTCTGTTCTTCGGCCTCTTCCTGGTCATGATCTACGTCGCCACGAGCCGTATCAGCTGGGTGATCATCGGAGTGGTCCTCATGGCCGGCGGCGGCTTCGTAGCCTCCAAGGTCTTCTCCCACGTGGCCCTGCGGATCGACGGCTGGATCAATGCCTTCACGCCCGAGGTCTATGGCCGGGAGTTCGGCGGCAGCCTCCAGATCGTGGAGGGCCTGTTCGGCATGGCCAATGGCGGCCTTGTCGGCACGGGTCTTGGCCAGGGGCGCCCCAACCTCGTCCCCTTTGCCAACAGCGACATGATCATCGCCTCCTTTGGCGAGGAACTCGGGCTGATCGGTGTCTTTGCCATCGTCCTGATGTACCTGCTGCTGTTCACGCGCGGCTTCCGCGCCGCGCTCGGCACCCGGGACGCCTTCGGAAAACTGCTGGCGACCGGCCTGTCCTTCGCCATCGCACTGCAGTGCTTTGTAGTGATCGGTGGCGTCACCCGGCTCATTCCTCTCACCGGCCTGACCACCCCGTTCCTGGCAGCCGGAGGTTCTTCCCTCCTGGCCAACTGGATCATTGTCGGCCTGCTGCTGATGATTTCGCACACCGCTCGGAGCCCGGTGGACACCACGCCGATGGCTCCCGGCGAGGCTCCAGACGCAAGTAAGGGCGCCCCCGCCATGCCCTCGAAGCCGGCAGCAGCCTCCGGCGCCCGCACCAGACCCGACGCACCCACTGAGGCGGTGAAACACCTGTGAACCAGGCCATCCGAAATTCATGGATTGCCGCGATCGCGATGTTCGCGCTGATCTTCGGCGCCCTCAGCTATGTCCAGGTGGTGGGAGCCGACGAGCTCAAGGCCAATGCATGGAACAAGCGCGCCCTCCTGCAGAACTACTGCAACGACCGCGGCGCCATCATCGTCGGCGGCAGCCCGATCGCGCAATCGGTCGCCGGCAACGAGAGCTGCAAATTCCAGCGGACCTACACGCAGCCGGAGCTGTACGCCGGAATTACTGGCTACTTCTCGAAGAACTACGGCCTGAGCGGGCTTGAGAAGGCCATGGACGGGCAGCTCGCCGGCAGCTCGGACCAGCTGTTCCTGGACCGGGTCGGCCAGCTCTTCCTCGGCAACCAGCCCAAGGGCGCATCGGTTGAGCTGACCCTGGATCCGAAGATCCAGAAGCTCGCCTATGACCTCATCCCGGACGGCCAGCGGGGCTCCATCGTGGTGACCAACCCCAAGACGGGGGCCATTCTGGCCATGGTCTCCAAGCCCTCCTACGATCCGAACCAGATCGCAACGCAGGATGCCGATGCCGAACAGGCCAACTACGCCGCCCTGAACAAGATCCCGGGAATCAACCTGAACCAGAACGTCAGCGGCCCCACCGGCGCGCTCCTGGCGCCCGGATCGGTGTTCAAGCTCGTTGATACGGCGGCGGCGCTCAACTCGGGCAAGTACAACAAGGACAGCGAACTGCCGAACCCGGCGGAAATGCCTTTCCCGGGCATCCAGTACAAGCTGCCGAACTACGCCGGGGGCAACTGCTACACCCGCACCACGGCGAGCTTCGCTTTCGCCCTCCAGCAGTCCTGCAATACTCCGTTCGCGAGTATCGCACTGGATCTGGGCGAGAAAGCCATCGCGGACCAGGCGCAGAAATTCGGTTTCGGCCAGGACTGGGGCGACCAGCTGAAGCTGGACTCCGCCCAGAGCATCTTCCCCAAGGACCTGGACCAGGCCGGCCTGGCGCAGTCAGCCATCGGCCAGCGTGACGTCCGGGCTACTCCGCTCGAGATCAACATGATGACCGCGGCGATCGCCAATGGCGGCGTCCAGATGCAGCCGAACCTGATCAAGGCCGTCCGTTCCCCGGACCTGCGCGTGATCGACGAGCCCAAGCCCCAGCCGCTGCGGACCTCCACTACGCCCGAGATCTCCCGCCAGATCACGGAGTGGATGACCAGCGTCGTCAGCGACGGCATCGCCCGTGGCGCCGCCGTGCCTGGCGTGCAGGTGGCAGGCAAGACCGGCACCGCGGAGCTAGGTACCGGCCTGAACAACTCATGGTTTACCGGGTTTGCCCCGGCGAACGACCCGCAAGTGGCTGTCACCATCGTCATGCAAGGCGTGGACATCACCACCGGCGCAAAGCTAACCAGTCCGAACGCGAAGAAGATTTTTGAGGCGGTGTTGAATAAGTGAGGCCTTCATCAGGAATCACCCTCGGCGGCAGGTTCCAGCTGACCACGCGCATTGCGATCGGCGGTATGGGAGAAGTCTGGAAAGCCAAAGACCTGGTCCTTGGCCGCATCGTCGCCATCAAGGTCCTCAAGGAGGAATACACCGGCGATCCGGGCTTCCTCCAGCGCTTCCGGGCCGAGGCACGCCACACCGCGCTCCTGAACCATGTGGGAATCGCCAATGTGTTCGACTACGGCGAGGAAGAGGGCTCCGCCTACCTCGTCATGGAACTTGTCCCGGGCCAGCCACTGAGCAGCATCATCGAACATGAGCAGGTGCTCTCACCGGATCGCACCCTCTCGATGATCGCGCAGACCGCGCGCGCCTTGGCCATCGCCCACGCCCAGGGTCTCGTGCACCGCGACATCAAGCCGGGCAACCTGCTCATCACTCCGGACGGACGGGTCAAAGTCACCGACTTCGGCATCGCCCGCCTCGCGGACCAGGTTCCGCTGACGCAGACCGGGCAGGTGATGGGCACCGCCCAGTACCTGGCTCCGGAGCAGGCCACCGGCCAGACAGCCACCGGGGCGTCGGATATCTATTCGCTCGGCGTGATCGGCTACGAATGCCTCACCGGGCACCGCCCTTTCTCCGGGGAGTCCCAGATCGCGATCGCACTGGCCCAGGTCAACGATGCGCCGCCGCCGCTGCCCGAAACCCTGCCTAAGCCCGTCCGTGCCCTGCTGATGTCCATGCTGGCCAAGGATCCCAAGAGCCGGCCCGCCAACGCCATCAAGCTCTCCGAGGCAGCCGAAGCCATCCGCGACGGTGACATCGGCGCCGCGCACGCCGCCGTGCCCGGGATGCTCCTCTTCGAGGCAACCACGGGTCCCATCACCGCCCCCGTGGACATCCCGACGACGGCCACGGGTGTCATCGGGGACCGTTCGACGTCGGCGACATCGGCTCTGCCCGTTGTCGGTGCCGCCGGCGCGGGAGCGGCGGCAGGCCTGGCGGCCGGAGCGGCCGCTGCCAGCGGGTACGGCGCGCGCAGCGCCCTTTCGCGCGCCGATGCCCTGGCCGCTGAGCGGAACTGGGTGCAGGAGGACGAGGACTACGACGAACCCGTTGATGAGCCGCAGCGCCGCGGCCGCAGCCCGTGGACCTGGCCGCTCATTGCCTTGATCCTGCTGGTGCTCTTCGCCATCGTGGGTGTCGCCCTTACCCAGGCGGGCATGCTCTTCCCCTCGCAGCCGGTGGCCAGCACTTCCGCCGCCAGCAGCGCGAAGCCCAGCAGCGCCACGCCGTCGGCGTCGCCCACGGCGACGACCCCCAGCCCCACTGTCAGCTCCGCGACACCCACCCAGTCCACCCCGGCCGCCATCAATGTGTTCCCGGACGCCTACCTGGGCCGGCCCTACAACGATGTCCGGAACGAGCTGACGGCAAAGGGATTGCAGGTCGACGGCGCCGAGGCCTTCAACAGTGCCCCGCCGGGAACAGTCATCGACATCAATCCGACCGGTCCTGTCCAGCCCGGCTCGATCATCAAGGTGTTCTACTCGAAGGGACCCGAGATGGTCGCGGTCCCCGCGATCCCGTCGGGCGCCACGGAGGCCGCGGCCCAACAAGCCATCCAGAATGCCGGGCTCCGCTGGGTCAAGGGCGCCGACGTCGACCCGAGCAACAAGAAAGAGGATCCGGGAACTTTTGTCAGCTCGGATCCTGCGTCGGGCCAAAAAGTAGCCAGCGGTTCCGTGGTGACCTACCATCTGGCCAAGGCCCCGGCCGCGGCCACGCCTTTGCCGACGGTCACGAAGCCGACACCGTAGCCAGCCATGTCCAACACGCCCCGCACACCGTCTCACCGGGAGGACCGCCGCCCCGTGAACACCCAGCGCGTCCTCAGCGGGCGTTATGAGCTGGGTGAACTGATTGGCCGCGGCGGGATGGCGGATGTGTTCCGCGGCGTTGACGCGCGGCTGGGACGGACCGTGGCAGTCAAACTGCTGCGCCCGGACCTGGCCCGGGATCCGCAGTTCCAGGCCCGGTTCAAGCGCGAGGCCCAGGCCGTAGCAGCGCTGAACCACCCCTCGATCGTGGCCGTCTACGACACCGGGGACCATGCGGTTCCCGGCGACCACGACGACACGGTCCGGGTGCCCTACATTGTGATGGAGTTCGTTTCCGGCAAGACCATCCGGGACCTCATCAGGGCGAAGGAGGTCACGATCGACCAGGCCGTCGACTTCACCCTCGGCGTGCTCTCGGCCCTCGACTACAGCCACAAGGCCGGGATCGTGCACCGGGATATCAAGCCGGCCAACGTGATGTTCTGCCCCGAGTCCAACAGCGTCAAGGTGATGGACTTCGGGATTGCCCGCGCCATGGCGGACTCCTCCGCGACCATGACGCAGACACAAGCCGTCGTGGGCACTGCCCAGTACCTCTCGCCTGAACAGGCCCGGGGCGAAACCGTGGACGCCCGCAGCGACCTCTATTCAGCCGGATGCCTGCTGTACGAGATGCTGGCCGGCCGCCCGCCGTTCATCGGCGACAGCCCGGTGTCCGTGGCCTACCAGCATGTCCGCGAGATCCCCGAACTGGCCAGCAGCCTGAACCCCGAAGTCTCCGAGGCCCTGGACAGTGTGCTCATGAAGGCATTACAGAAGAACCGGGCCGACCGTTTCCAGGACGCCGCAGCATTCCGGCGCGCCCTGCGGGCCGCGCGCAGCGGCGTCGCAGTGGCGCCGCCCGCGTCGAGCGAGGCACCCACGGACCCCACCAACAGCGTTCCCCGTCCCGACGGTGCAGCGCCCACGGCTGCTTTCTCGCTGACCGGGGCCAAGTTCCTGGACGACGTACCGGGCGGCCGTCTCCGGCCTGCCGGTGACACAGCGGGAGACGACCAACCACTGAAGGCGCACGACACCGAACTCTATGGGCGGGCGGACACCGGCAGCCTTCCGCTGGTCCTGCCGGCCGAGCGCGAACAGACCACCTATCAGAAGTCCCGGCGCCGAACATGGATTGCGACCCTTATGGTCCTCACTGTGCTGGTCCTCGTCGGAGGCGGCCTGTGGCTGTACAACCTGATGAACCAGCAGCCGCCGCCGGTCGCCAGGATCCTGGTTCCAACGGTGACCTCGCTTACCGAATCCGAGGCACTTCAGAAGCTCTACAACGCCGGGCTCAAACCGCAGCTCAACAGGCTCCAGAATGACGCCATTGCCAAGGGCAGCGCCATCGGCACTGTGCCTGCTGCGGGCAGCTCCCTGGAACGCAATGCGGACGTCACGCTCAACATATCCGAGGGTCCAAGCGTCATCACCATTCCTGCCGATCTGCCCGGCCGAACCGAGGCGGCCGCCCGGGATGTGCTGCGCCAGAAAGGCCTGACGGGAGCTCCGACAACCACCATGAGCAACAGCCCTGCCGTGCCGGCCGGCATCGTCATCACCACGAATCCTGCGCCCGGGCAGAATGTGGCCGCGGGCAGCACGGTTGAATTGGTCGTCTCCACCGGCAAGGTGGCCGTTCCCCAGCTGATCGGACTGCCGCGGACCGAGGCGGAGGCCGCCCTGAAGGCTGCGGGGCTGGCGATGAGCGTCACGGAAGTCGAAAATTCCCAGGTGGTACCGGGCAAGGTGACCGCACAGAGCGACGCCGCGGACGCAACGGTCGAACAGGGCAAGACCATCGCCGTCACCGTGGCGAAGGCTCCGCCGCCACCCCCGGCACCGGCGCCGACACCGACGCCGACACCGACGGCGAAGACAGAGGGCTTGAGCCTCCTGGGTTAGGTCCCGTGCGCTGGTTCTCGTAACCGGCGCCGAAGAACGTCAGTGCCGGATGAGCGGGCTTAGTCCCGCGGCCCGCTCGGCGGCGCCCGCCATGCCCAACGATTCCAGCCAGTTGCCCAGCATCTGGTAACCGCCCTCGGTCAGCACCGACTCCGGGTGGAACTGGACGCCGCACAAGGGGGCGGTGCGGTGCTGCAAGCCCATCACTACGCCGGTGCTTGTCTCTGCGGTGATCTCCAGGACGTCCGGGATGCTTTCGCGGACGGCGGCAAGCGAGTGGTAGCGGGTCGCCGTAATGGGCGAGGGCAGCCCGGCAAACACGCTGGTCCCGTGGTGCTCGACCAGGGATGTCTTGCCGTGCATGAGTTCCGGGGCGTGGGTCACTATCCCGCCGTAAGCCTCCGCCAGCGCCTGGTGACCCAGGCACACCCCGAGCATGGGCTTGCTGTGGCCGCCGCACCACTTGATCAGCTCAATGCAGACTCCGGCCCCTGCGGGGTTTCCCGGCCCCGGTGAGATGAGTACGCCGTCGCGCGCCTCGGCCATCTCGATGGCTTCCGCGAGGGTGACGTCGTCATTTCGGACCACGGTGGTCTCCGCGCCGAGTTCCTGGAGGTAGCCAACCAGGGTGTAAACAAAGCTGTCGTAGTTGTCTACGACCAGAATCTTGGTTGTGCTCATGGGTGCCTTGCTGAACCAATCGTCGAATCAGTGAATTGGGTGAAATGCGCCATTCAGGGAAAGGGATCTGAACCATCAATACCAGTAGGCCGGCAACAAGCACCAGCGCCGCAGCAATCCTCAGCCGCGAGCGTCGAATTCCAACGCGGGTTCTCCTCCTGGATGCCCGCGGCGACACCCGTGGGGCCGGAACTACAGTTAGAATTGCTGCGATTACGATTTTCAAACTTGACCAAGAACGCGTTGACCGCCGGCACTTTGCCTCCTGCAGGATATCAAGCCTGGTCTCCGCTCTTGTTCCACCCCGCCAAGGAGGACCAGTGCCCGAGTCAAAGCCGCGTAAGAGGACCGCACGTGTGGCGCCGCAGACCCCTGCGGCGCAGGCCTACAAGCCCAACCCCGTGTGGTTCAAACCGGTCATGTTCGGCCTGATGATCATTGGCCTGCTGTGGATCATTACGTTTTACATCAGCCAGGGAGCCTTCCCCGTCCAGGAATGGGCATCCGGGAACATCGTGGCCGGATTCGGCATCGCCATTGTCGGCTTTCTGATGACCACCCGCTGGCGTTCCTGACCAGAACGTTCCTGACCGGCCGGATGCGGTCACATCGCTTGCGGCCCGCTGACGTTGATGGTCGCCTCGAAGGATGCGCAGGCTTCGGCCGACCCAGCCGGATCCACAGCAGAGAAGGACCAGCATGACTCCCGGCACGAACGGCTCCATCATCGGCGAGGACGGTCTGACGCGGCCTTCGTGGGCGGCAGTGGATCCGATGCTGCGTGATTATTACGACAACGAGTGGGGACTGCCGGTCCGGGACGAGCAGGGCCTGTACGAGCGAATCAGCCTCGAGGCCTTCCAGGCAGGGCTGTCCTGGGCCACCATTCTCCGCAAACGCCCCGCCTTCCGGGCAGCCTTCCACGACTTCCATCCGGAAACCGTCGCGGCATTCACCGAGGCCGATGTTGACCGCTTGATGCTGGATGCCGGCATTGTGCGGAACCGGCTCAAAATCCACGCGGCCATCACCAACGCCCGGGCTACCCTCGCCCTGAGGGACGACGGCGGCCTGGTGGACTTCGTCTGGGGGTTCCAGCCGGCGGCCACCCCCGAGCCTGTATCCCTGGACGAGATCCCCACAACGTCGGCAGAGTCGGTGGCCCTCTCCAAGGGGCTGCGGAAGAAGGGGTTCGCATTTGTCGGCCCTACCACGATGTTCGCCCTCATGGAGGCCATCGGAATGGTTGATACCCATCTACTGGACAGCCACCGGCGCGGCACTTCGGGCGTCTGGGCGCGCTGACTCCACCTCAGTCGGGATAGGGAAGCCCGGATCGCCGTCCACACTTGTGCACAACTGTGGCAAAGGTTATCCACAAATGTTGATAACTTTCCACAGGTAGGGTCCAGGGGATCGCATCCCGCCCGGCCTGCGGCCCCGGAGCGCGATTTGCCCTCTGCCGACGGCCGTGGTCACGGGGACCGTCGGTTATTAACAGTGTGGATTGGCTGTGGATAAGCTTCAGCGTCGCCGTGAACGTTGGCAGGATCCGGCCACGCAGCACTGTGCCCACGACTGCGCACATCATTGCGTCCGCGACGGTCCCGCCGAAAAGTTATCCACTTAACAACATCGCAGTACCCACAAGTTATCCACAGATGGGGATAACTGACTGCGTCGCATGAGATTCAACGAATTTGGGCGCGTGAAGCCGGAGTTTCGGCCGGAATTGCTCAGAGCATCAAGTTATTAACAATGTGAATAACCCTGTTGAAATCTTCTTGAAATCAGACATAAAGCTCCCACTTGGGTCCGCATCGGCACCACGACACAGGGGGCTTGGCTGTAGCCTCCTGGGCGCGCCGTGACGGCTTGCTACAAGTCGCTGCGGGCAGCATGCAGGGAGCTGCACGGCTTGTCACCGTATCCCGGGGGCGGACCGGGGCCGCGTCCGAAGTTGTCCACTTAACCACAGGGCAACCCACAGAAGTTATCCACAGGTGTGGAGATCTCCGCCCCCGCGCGCGGCCCTTCCCCAGAAATCGCCAGCCGTGGCCGTCAGATCGGGATAGGCACCATGAACTACAGCTATGTAAGTTACCAACAGTGTGGATAACCCCTGTGGAAAACCAGCATCTCAGGGCTGCCGACGGGATCTTGGTCGCGTGCACCGGAAGCGGACGCGGTCTGCGGGAACGGGCGCTGCGTGGAGTGTTCAGCATGAGATTGCGCGTGATCCCGAAAACCCAGGCCCGGGCATCGTTCTCCTTCGCTGGTGCTTCGGAGAAGCGCCTCCATACGACGGGAAAGGCCGCGTGGACGAGAAGTCCCAGATCCAGGCCCTGGACTGCACCGCCTCGATGCTGCCCACGCAGCCGCACCAGATCGAGCGGCGCACCGACGGCTACACCCGCCGCGGCACCGCCGGGACGAGTTCCTGTCCTTCCTGCGCCAGCCCGACCGGGAGCTCGTCGGAGTCCGGTTCGGCATCATCGACCGCCAGGATCCCAGCTGTCGGGCTACTGTAGAGCCTCCGGGATGCCGAATCGCCTTCCAATGAGTACGCGAATGGCCGCGAGTAGCGGCTGATCTTCCAGCTCAACGCCCTCGTCCCCGTAATAGACGCCCGTTTCGTCCCCCACTGCTTCGATGTCAAAAAGGTTGAGGACCTCGTCCACGCGAAATCTGATACTCGGCGGCGGTCATTTGGCGAGACGCACGGACTGGAATTGTGCCGGGTGTGCGCGCGATCTCAGCATCGGATTCATTCATTTGGGAGGGTCACAAGGTTCGCGCTACTTTGGCACTCGTCGCTCACCGTCAGGAGGTTTGCCATTGCCGCACAAATGCAGATCGCGCCGACTTTTCGAGTTTTCATTGCTTCCCCCTGAGCGTCGGGACGGGATTTCGGTGCAACCGCCGCCACCATTCGTGCACTCTTGCATGACGTTCGCCATCGCACAAGGGCGCGGATCGGCCGCCAGCCAGAGGGGCCGGAGAGGGGTCCAGCGGAACAGCCGTCTCCTAGTCGCTGACGCCGGCGATTCGGAAAACTGAGACGGCGACCAGAAGGGCGAGGACCAGCACCAGGCCGGCCGCCTGCAGCAACCCTTGACTGCGGCCTCGCGGGGAATAGGCAATGACCGCGGCGCAAAGGGCTCCTGTGACCAGTCCGCCGAGGTGGGCCTGCCAGGCAATCTGGGGGACGAGGAAACCGATGGCGCCGTTGATGACAATCAACAGCCACAATTGCCTCGTGTCCCCGCCGCGACGGCTTTGGATCACGAGCATGGCCCCAAAAAGGCCAAAGATGGCGCCGGAGGCCCCTTCCACGCCGGTCGGCGGGAGGACCGGCGTCAGCAAGAGGAAGCCCACGGAGCCGCCAATTGCGGACAGGATGTACACGGAGAGGAAGCGGATGCGACCCAGTGCGGGTTCGAGGGCCTGGCCGAAGATCCACAGCATGTACATGTTGAGGACAATGTGAAGGATGAAGCCCTGCGAATGGACGAATGCAGAGGTCAACATCCGCCAGGGTTCGAATGCCCCGAACTGGGGAGCGGCGTACACGGACGCGAAGGCGAGGTTTTCCTCAACCGCTTGCCCCGGTATCAGCCATTGCAGCACGTAGACAAGGGCGCATAGCCCTATGATCAGAAGCGTGGCCAGCGGCTTGCCGGTGGCCGCGGCGCCGCCGTAGACCGTCCGGGCCTGCGGGGTCGCGTTCCGGGTTTCGTTGACACAGTCAACACATTGGAATCCGACGGCGGCCGCCCGCTGGCAGTCGGGGCACGCAGGGCGCCCGCACCGCTGGCAGCGCACATAGGCGGGGCGGTCCGGGTGCCGGGGGCACACCGGAATCTGCGCGGACGGCTCGGCCGCCGGAATTCCGTAGCTCATGCGCTGGGGCTAGAGCTGTTCTACGTCAATGCTGTTGATGACGACATCCTCGACGGGACGGTCGCCCATTCCCGTACGGACTCCCTCGATCGCGTCGACAACCTTCTTGGACTCCTCATCAGCCACCTCGCCGAAGATGCTGTGCTTGCCCTGCAGCCAGCCGGTAGGGATGGTGGTGATGAAGAACTGGGAGCCGTTCGTGCCGCGGCCCATCTGGATACCGGCGTTAGCCATGGCCAGCTTGTACGGCTCGTTGAAGGTCAGCTCCGGGTGGATTTCGTCGTCGAACTTGTAGCCCGGTCCGCCAACGCCGCGGCCCAGCGGGTCGCCGGCCTGGATCATGAAGTCTTTGATGATCCGGTGGAAGATGGTGCCGTCGTACAGCGGCGTCCCGGTCTTGTCCTCACCGGTTTCGGGGTGGGTCCAAGCCTGCTCGCCGGTGGCCAGGCCGACGAAATTCTTGACGGTCTTGGGCGCGTGGTTGCCGAAGAGGTTGACGGCGATGTCGCCGAGGCTTGTGTGGATGGTTGCTTTTGCGGTTGCGATGGCAGTCATAGGGCCTATTCTTCCACGGCGGGCCGCTGCGCACAGGGCCGCGCAGTCAGTTCCGCGCTGGGTGAAATCCGCCGGAAATCGGCCTGAAGAATAGCCGGTGCGGTTCTGGACACGTAGGCTAACAGCAGAATCGTCACATTAATCGGGAGGTAGTTGTGAAGAAAACGGATCGTATTGCCCGTGAGCTGGAACAGTCAGTCAGCACCGGGGTCGAGAACGCCAAGGACTGGGCAGCCCCGCGGGTTGAAGCAGCAGTGAACTGGGCCGTTCCGCGCCTGCAGCAGGGTCTGGACAGCGCATCTCCCAAGATCCAGGAGGGGCTCAAGTCGGCAGCCCACAACCTGGCCGACGGCGTCGCCACCGTTACCCCGCGGCTCCAGGACGGTCTGGCCCAGCTGGCGCCGAAGATCCATGACGCCGTCGAAGGCGCCACACCCCGCCTGCACGAGGCCCTGGACAAAGCGACTCCGGTGATCGCCCAGGCACGTGACAGGGTCGTCGTCGAGTACCTCCCGCGGCTTTCGGACCAGATCGGCCAGGCATCCGAGGCAGTGCACCGGACGCTGGAAAGCGCTCCGGCCCATGTGGACGCCGTAGCCCAGAAGCTCGTTGACTCCGGTGTTGTGCACAATATCCAGGAGCAGGCGCAGAGCGCGGGCCACCATTTCAAGGCTGCAGCCAACGAGGCCGGGAAGGCCGTCAGCGGTGAGCTGTCCAGGACGCAGAAGCCCAAGCACCGCGGTTTGCTGATCTTCGGCGTCATCGCCGCAGCGTTCGCCGCCGGTGTTGCGGCTTGGAAGGCCTCCAAGCCGGTTGAGGATCCCTGGAAGACGCCGACGCCGGTAACCCCTGCCCCCGTGCCGGCCTCCACCGTCAATGAAGCCAAGGATTCCATCAGCGACGCTGCCGACAAGGCCGGTTCGGCGGCAGTTGCCGCCGCGGACACCGCAGCCGGCGCTTCCGCAGATGTTGCCAGCTCTGTCTCGGATGCAGCAGGGAACACTGCCGACGCAACCAAGAACCTTGCCGAGGACGCCGCCGAGGATTCCGCCAAGGCAGCCATCGACGCGAAAACTGCCGTTCGCAACATTGCCGCGAGCATGAACAACAACGGCGACAAGACAGGCCAAGACAAGGCCGGCGAGTAGTTACAGACGGATGGGTCCCGGCTGCGTCAGTTAGCCGGTGAAGGGAGGGATTCCGCCAAGGGCGGGGTCCCTTCCTTCGTTTCGTCTGGCGTATTCACTTCCCCGGGTGCTTCTTCCCCGCCGTGTCCAGGTCCGGACTATGCCCGGCAACCGGGGGAACGACCGGTAGATGCTAAATTTGTCGTGATGTCACCCGATAGATACCCCGAGGATTCCCTGCACGTCGCTGCGTTGCCGCCGGCTGTATCTATTGTCATTCCGGCGTACAACGAGGAAAGCGTTATCCGGCAGTGCCTGATCGCTGCCGTCTACCAGTCCGTCCCGGCCCACGAAATCATCGTGGTGGACAACCTGTCTACCGACCGCACCGCCGGCATCGTGCAGCAGATGCAGCTGGAGTACCCGGAGAGCCCGATCATCCTGCTCAGCCAGGACCGGGACCAGGGGCTCATTCCCACCCGGAACTTTGGATTGAACCACGCCACGGGCGACGTCCTGGGCCGGATCGATGCCGACTCCGTGCTGGAGCCGGACTGGGTTGAACAGGTCCAGAAAGCGTTCGCAGACGACGCCGTACACGCGGCCACCGGCCCGGTTGTGTATTACGACATGCCCATGCGCCGGTTCGGGCTCAAAGCCGATGACAAGATGCGTCAGCTGATGCTCAAGCTGGCCAAGCACCAGTACCACTTTCTCTTCGGTTCCAATATGGCGCTGCGGCGCTCCGCGTGGGAGATCATCCGCGCGGAGACCTGCCGGGATGAGAAGGACGAGATGCACGAAGACATCGACCTCTCCCTGCACCTGGCCGACCACGAACTCCGTATCCAGTACTGGCCCCAGATGGTCTCGGGCATGTCCGCCCGGCGGCTCGAAGACTCGCCGCGGGACTACCGCTACTACGTGACCCGGTTCGACCGCACGTACAAGGCGCACAACGTCAAGAAGATGGCGCTGAAGGCGCCCATGGTGGTCTTCTTCTCGGTGTACTTCCCAGCGAAGCTGCTGCGCGCCATCCACACCGTCAACACCTCCCAGCCCGCCCGCCGCGGGGGTCAGTAGCCGCCTCCCGCCGAGGACGCGTTTGGGCGCGTTCTAGTCAGTGCCCAGTTCCGCCAGCCGGGCGGCGTTCCGCCGAACGGATCGAGAGCTCCGCTGGCCCAGGACGACGACGGCGAGCCCCACCAGGATCATTGACAGGCCCGCGTAGGTCCCGGCGGGCAGTTTTTCGGCCAGGAACGCCGCGGCCAGCAATGCTGCGCCTGGGATCTCGAGCAGGATGATCATGGACACAAGCAGCGGACTCATCGTCGCCAGCAGATGGTTGAAGGCTGTATGCCCCACCAGTTGGGCGCAGACGGTAATGGCCAGGATACCGAGCCAGCCTGCGGTTTCGAAGCCTGCGAGGGGTTGCTGCGAGACCAGCGCCAAGACCGCGACGACGGCAGCACACATGCCGTAGCACAGTGTCGTGTAGACGCCTGTCCCCATCGTCTGGCGCGCCTTGCCTCCGGCAAGCGTATAAATTCCCGCCAGGGCACCGCCAGCCACTGCCAGGAGGTCGCCCAGGAGCGCTCCCGGAGAGGTGCCCATGTCGAAGCCGGTGATCGCCACGACGCCGCCAAAGGCGATGCCGAGTCCGGCCAGGACCCCCCAGCGGTGCCTGACCCCGCGGAACAGCTGGAAGATCGCGATCCAACCGGACTGCAGGCAGACAAGGGCCGTCGCGGCGGCCACCGAGGTCAGCTGCAGCGAAGTAATGAAGCAGGCGAAGTGAAACGCCAGGGCGACCGCGGCGGCCAAGGACCAGCGAAACTCGCGTGCGGTGATCCTGGCGAACTGACGGGGCTGCCGGACCAGCACGGGGCCGGCCATGACGGCGGCTCCGATGGCGTTGCGCCAGAAAGCAATGGCGAGGGCACTGACAGACGTGGCACCGAGCGTGGCTGCGATGAGTGGTCCCGAGGAAGCCACGCCCAGCACCCCAAGGGCGGCAAGGAAGAAGTTCACGCTCCAACAGTAGTGGGGCCGGGGCAGGGCAGGTGCTTCCACCGGTCCTTGACCCCGACACACCGTGGTGCCAGTCTTTAATCGCGGTCTCGCCATCAGAGAAGAAGGAGACCATCATGGCTTCAATGATCCGCAAGAGTTTCGATAGTCCAGAGGAAACGCGCCCTTTCAAGGATTCGACCGGCCAGCTGCAGCTCGTCAATCTTGACGCCGGCGCCGTGGGACGTGCGACGTTCCTGCCGGGTTGGAAGTGGTCCCAGCACGTCAAACCGATTGTCCAGACGGACAGCTGCATGGCTGCCCACGTGGGCTACACAGTCTCGGGCCGCCTCAAGGTCGTCATGGACGACGGCGAGGAGATTGAGTACGGTCCCGGGGACTTCGGCGTCATTCCGCCCGGTCACGACGCCTGGGTGGTTGGAGACGAGCCCTACGTGTTTATCGACTGGCAAGGGATGGCAGACTACGCCAAACCCAAGGAATGAGGGGGCGCCCCTCGGCTGGCGCGCTTTTCGACAAAGCAAAAGGCCCCGGACCGCGTTTCCGCTGTCCGGGGCCTTTCCTATGGTGGAGGCACGGGGACTCGAACCCCGAACCCCCTGCTTGCAAAGCAGGTGCGCTACCAATTGCGCCATGCCCCCATAGGAAGCAACCCGTCAATCATACCCTAGTTCCAGCGAGCTGATTTCCAGCGTCGGAACCGGGAATCCGGGCTAATCTACCGTATCGGTGGACTCGCTCCAGACTGTTTTCCGGGCAACGGATTCCTGTACTTTCTTGTAAAGGAGGACGCTTGCGATCGTAGCTGCAACAACCAGCAGTTTCTTCACACGCACCCCGTTCCGGCTCAGAACACTCTGAACCTTCACCAAACCTCTCCAAGAAACCTGTTACAGGTTCCGTGGGCGTACCAGGACTTGAACCTGGGACCTCTTCGTTATCAGCGAAGCGCTCTAACCGCCTGAGCTATACGCCCCGATGCCTCATCGGGCCGAGATATGACTGTACAGCACATCCCGGCCCGATCTCAAATCGAGGCATTCTTCCGCGGAATTCCGGGGAAAAACGGGTTTTCTTAGTCGTCCGTGAGCGTGACGCCGATGCCACCCACCAGCGTCGCTGCAATGTTGTACAGCACCGCCGAGAGCATGGAAAGTGCCGTCAGGAGCACCACGTTGATCACGGCGATGATTGTGGCGAACGAGGCCACCTGCCCCAGGGAGGCGACCTTCTTGAGCTCGAAACCGCCGCCTTCCGAGCCCGCCAGGGTCCCGAGCAGGCTGTCCACCTGGTCGAAAATGCCGGTCAGGTCCAGGACGGTCCAGAGCACGATTGCGGCCACGACGGTCACGATGCCCAGGGCGACCGAGAGCAGGAATGCCATCTTCAGTACGGACCAGGGGTCCACCTTGCTCACCAGAAGCCGGGCGCGGCGGACTTTGGCCTTCGGGGCGGGCTTAATCAGGCCTGCAGTTCCCTGGCCGGGACGCTGGCCCGCTCCTTCCGGGCGCTGGCCCGGGGTGGCGGGACGCTGGCCCTGCACAGGACGCTGCCCGGGCGCCGGCGGACGCTGTGTTGAACCCGTGGCGGCGCCGGGGCGCTGCTGTGGACGCGACGGGGCGCTCACCCGCGGTGCGGACGCGGGCTGCCGCACGCCGCCGGGAACGCCGCTGCTCGGCTTGGGATATGAGTCGGAATTACTCACTCGTTACCTCCGGTGTTGTCTTCGTCCAGCTCGGCGTTTCCCGATGATGCATCTGACTCCGGGGCCGGTACTGATTCTGTCTCTGCGGACCCCTCGTGTGATCCGGTTTCTGCAGCCAACGTTACGTCATCCGGCAAGGTTGCCCGACTTTCTGCGGCCTCACCTGCGTCGTCACCTTCGGTCGGCTCGTCGCCTTCCAGCCCGCGTTCGCTGTTGCGGGCGACGGCGATGATGCGGTCGTTCTTGTCCGGCTTGGCAAAGATGACGCCCATGGTGTCGCGGCCCTTGGCCGGGACACCGGTGACCGAGGAGCGGACCACTTTGCCACCTTCCATGACCACCAGGACTTCATCTTCCTCCTGGACGATCAGGGCGCCGACGAGATGGCCGCGCTCCTCCTGGTACTTGCCGACCTTGATGCCGAGGCCGCCCCGGCCCTGGAGCCGGTATTCCTCCACCGCGGTCCGTTTGGCAAAGCCGCCTTCGGTGACGATGAAGACGAACGAGCCGTCCTTGACGACGTCGGCCGCCAACAGTTCGTCATCCTCGCGGAACTTCATGCCGGTGACCCCGGACGTGGCCCGGCCCATGGGGCGCAAGGCTTCATCCGTTGCCGTGAATCGGATCGACTGGCCCATGCGGGACACCAGCATGAGGTCATCGGTTTCGGAGACCAGCTGCGCGGAGACGAGCTCGTCGCCTTCGCGCAGGTTGATCGCGATGACGCCGGCAGACCGGTTCGTGTCGTAGTCCTCCAGCCGGGTCTTTTTGACGAGGCCCCGTTTGGTGGCAAGGACCAGGTACGGCGAGTGCTGGTAGTCCCTCAGGTCCAGCACCTGGGCGATGTGCTCGTCCGGCTGGAACGCCAGCAGGTTCGCCACGTGCTGGCCCTTCGCATCACGTCCCGCTTCCGCGAGTTCGTAAGCCTTCGCCCGGTACACGCGTCCCAAGTTGGTGAAGAAGAGCAGCCAGTGGTGCGTCGTCGTGACGAAGAAGTGCTCAACGACGTCGTCCCCGCGCAGCTGGGCGCCCTTGATGCCCTTGCCGCCGCGCTGCTGGGAGCGGTAGTTGTCGCTGCGGGTGCGCTTGACGTAGCCGCCGCGCGTAATGGTGACCACCATCTCCTCTTCGGGGATGAGGTCTTCCATCGACATGTCGCCATCAAAGCCCATAAGGATCTTGGTGCGGCGGTCATCTCCGTGCTTGGCCACGATTTCGGCCAGTTCCGTGCTGATGATCTCCCGCTGGCGCTCCTCTGAGGCCAGGATCGAGTTGTACTCGGCGATCAGGGCCTCCAGCTCGGAGTGGCGGTCCTGGATCTTCTGGCGTTCCAGTGCCGCGAGCCGGCGCAGCTGCATGTCGAGGATGGCCCGGGCCTGAAGCTCATCAATGTCCAGCAGCTGCATGAGGCCGTCGCGGGCGGCCTCAGTGGTGGTGGAGGCGCGGATCAGGGCGATGACTTCATCGAGCGCATCCAGCGCCTTGAGGAGGGCGCGCAGGATGTGCGCCTCTTCCTCGGCCTTGCGCAGGCGGTAGCGGGTGCGCCGTGCGATGACGTCCATCTGGTGGGTGACCCAGTGCCGGATGAAGGCATCCAGGCTCAGGGTGCGGGGCACGCCGTCGACAATCGCCAGCATGTTGGCGGCGAAGTTGTCCTGGAGCTGGGTGTGCTTGTAGAGGTTATTCAGCACCACCTTGGCAACGGCGTCGCGCTTGAGGACAATCACCAGGCGCTGGCCGGTGCGGCCGGACGTCTCGTCGCGGAGGTCGGCGATCCCGGAAATCTTTCCGTCCTTGACGAGCTCGGCGATCTTGATCGCCAGGTTGTCCGGGTTGGCCTGGTACGGCAGTTCGGTGACCACCAAACAGGTGCGGCCCTGGAGTTCTTCGACGTTGACGACTGCGCGCATCGTGATGGATCCGCGGCCCGTGCGGTAGGCGTCCTCGATGCCCTTGTGGCCCAGAATCGTGGCGCCGGTCGGGAAATCGGGGCCCTTGATGCGCAGGATCAGCTCCTCAAGCAGTTCCTCGCGGCTGGCGGTCGGGTTGGCCAGGTACCACTGCACGCCGTCGGCGACTTCGCGGAGGTTGTGCGGCGGGATGTTCGTGGCCATGCCGACGGCGATGCCGGAGGAGCCGTTGACCAGCAGGTTCGGGAACCGTGCCGGCAGGATGGTCGGTTCCTGGTTCTTGCCGTCGTAGTTGTCCTGGAAGTCGACGGTTTCCTCGTCGATGTCCCGCACCATCTCCATGGCCAGCGGGGCCATTTTGGTTTCGGTGTACCGGGGGGCGGCCGCGCCGTCGTTGCCAGGGGAGCCGAAGTTGCCCTGGCCGAGCGCCAGCGGGTAGCGCATCGTCCAGTCCTGGATGAGCCTGACCAATGCGTCGTAGATGGCCGTGTCGCCGTGCGGGTGGTACTGGCCCATGACCTCGCCGACAACACGCGCGCACTTGTTGAAGGAGCGGTCGGGGCGGTAGCCGCCGTCGAACATCGCGTAGAGCACCCGGCGGTGGACGGGTTTGAGCCCGTCCCGGACATCCGGGAGGGCACGGCCGACGATCACGGCCATGGCGTAGTCGAGGTAGGAGCGCTGCATTTCCGTCTGCAGGTCCACCTGCTCAATGCGGTCCACCAGGACGTTGCCTTCGAGCACGGGTTCGGCGGGACCGGTGGAAGCGGCCGGAACCTCGGGTGTTTCGTCACTCATAATCTATATTTTCCGTTTCAGGTATATATCGGCTCTGGAATATATCGGGGCGTTTGCCGCTAGATATCGAGGAACCGAACGTCCTTGGCGTTCTGCTGGATGAAGTTCCGCCGGGATTCGACGTCCTCACCCATGAGGGTGGAGAAGGTCTGGTCCGCGGCCAAGGCATCATCCATGGTGACCTGGAGCAGTGTGCGATGGTCCGGGTCCATCGTGGTGTCCCACAGTTCGGTGTAGTCCATTTCACCGAGGCCCTTGTACCGCTGGATGCCGTTGTCCTTGGGGATGCGGCGGCCGGCGGCCTGCCCGGAAACGAGGAGGGCGTCCCGTTCGCGGTCGCTGTAGACGTAGTCGTGCGGGGCGTTGGACCACTTGATCCTGTAAAGCGGCGGCTGGGCCAGGTAGACGTAGCCGTTCTCGATCAGCGGCCGCATGTAGCGGAACAGGAGTGTCATCAGCAGCGTCGTGATGTGCTGGCCGTCGACGTCGGCATCGGCCATGAGCACGATCTTGTGGTACCGCAGCTTGCTCAGGTCGAAGTCCTCGCCGATGCCCGTACCGAAGGCCGTGATCATGGACTGGACCTCGGCGTTCCCCAAAGCCTTGTCGAGCCGGGCGCGCTCCACGTTCAGGATCTTGCCGCGCAGCGGCAGAATGGCCTGCGTTTCCGGGTTTCGGCCGCGCTTGGCCGAACCACCCGCGGAGTCGCCCTCCACGAGGTAGACCTCGCACCTGGCCGGGTCCTTGGAGGAACAGTCGGAGAGCTTGCCGGGCATGCCGAAGGACTCCAGCGGGCTCTTGCGGCGGGCGTTGTCACGTGCCTTCCGTGCGGCCATCCGGGCCTGGGCCGCCGAAATGGCCTTCCGGATCACGTCCCGGGCGGGGCCGGGGTTGCGTTCAAGCCAGTCACCGAGTCCGTCGGTGACCACGCGCTGCACGAAGCCCTTGACCTCGGAGTTGCCGAGCTTCGTCTTGGTCTGGCCTTCGAACTGCGGCTCGGCAAGCTTGACGGAGATGACGGCTGTCAGGCCTTCGCGGATGTCGTCGCCGGTGAGGTTGTCGTCTTTTTCCTTGATGATGCTCTTCTCCCGCGCGTAGCGGTTGATGAGCGACGTCATCGCGGCACGGAAACCCTCTTCGTGGGTTCCGCCCTCGTGGGTGTTGATGGTGTTCGCGTACGTGTGGACGCTCTCGGAGTACGCGTTGGTCCACTGCATCGCCATTTCCAGGGCGATGTGCCGTTCCTTGTCCTCGGTTTCGAACGCGATGACGTCCTCGTGGACCACATCGACCTTCTTGCCGGAGTTCAGGTGCTTCACGTAGTCCAGAAGGCCGTCGTCGTACTGGTAGACGACCGTGTGGAATTCGGCGGGAACTTCGCCCTCGGTGGGGACCGTGTCCAGATCCAGGTCGCCGTCTTCGGCCGGTTCGTCAGCGGCGCGGCGCTCATCGGTCAAGGTGATGCGCAGTCCCTTGTTCAGGAATGCCATCTGCTGGAACCGGGCGCGGAGCGTCTCGAAGTCGAATTCCGTGGATTCAAAGATACTGGCATCGGGGTAGAACGTCTGCGTGGTGCCGGTCTCGGAGGTTTCCCCGCCCTTGACGAGGCCGCCCTGCGGCTTGCCGCCGTCGGCGAAGGACATCCGCCAGACGTGGCCTTGCCGGCGGACTTCGGTGTCGACCCGGCTGGAGAGCGCGTTGACCACCGAAATGCCGACACCGTGCAGGCCGCCGGAAACGGCGTATCCGCCGCCGCCGAACTTTCCGCCCGCGTGCAGGATGGTCATGACGACCTCCACGGTGGGCTTGTGCTCCGTCGGATGCATGTCCACGGGGATGCCGCGGCCGTTGTCGACCACCTTGACGCCGCCGTCAGCCTGCAAAACGATCTCGATGTGGGTGCAGTAGCCGGCCAGGGCCTCATCGACCGAGTTGTCCACCACCTCATAGACCAGGTGGTGCAGGCCGCGGGGTCCGGTGGAACCGATGTACATGCCGGGACGTTTCCGGACAGCTTCCAAACCCTCAAGCACGGTGATGTCGCTGGCGCCGTAGCCATGTCGCGTATCGGCCTCCGGCGGCGCGCCAACCGTGCGGGCGTCCCCCGTTACTGGTTCCACGGCCGGAATATCTGCATTGTCGTTAGCCACAGGCGCTTTCGACTCCTCTATGTTCGTTGAAGGCTGGCCGATGCCTCTTCCCAGGGAAGGGCTCAAGCCAACAGGCACGTCACTGAAGTCACCGGCTGGTCCTCTGACTCGAGGAGCCGTCTACCGCACGCTGGTTTTGCGTCGGAAACGGACTCAGTCAACGTTTCACCGGCGCCCAGTTATCTACCACGATTCTACCGTGCTATAGGGCATAACCCCGCATTCCTGGGCCCTAAACGGCCGGGAAAGTGCCGCTGAGAGGCCTTTGGCTCCCCCTGCAAGGCTTTAGGGGTCCCGCCCTAGGGTGCCTATACGGCTCCGGGGCGTTGAAGCGCCCTACACGGCGTTTGCGGATTTATCAAGAGCTTTTGCAAGGAGTGCTTCAGATCCGGCAGCCTCGTCGCCTTTCGGGATCTAGCCGTAGGTGTCCCTGGGACCGCGGCCGTTGACAGTCCGGAGGCCCTTGCGCCAGCTCGGCGCCGCCGGTCCAAGCACCTGGATGCTGGTGACAACGCCGTCACCGAGTTCGGTGCGGAACTTCTCCAGGAGGCTGATGCTGAGCAGACGCAACTGCGTGGCCCAGGCTGTGGAATCACAGCGGACGTGGAGGGTGGTGTTCTCGAAGCTCTCGGGGGTGCAATGAGCGGAAATCTCCGGGCCCACCAGGGTGGCCCACTGTGCCATCACGGAACCGACGGCCACTGGCGAGCTCCAGCCGCGTTCCGCGACGAGCCGCCCCACCACCTTGCCCAGCCCCAGCGGGTCCCGCCCCGTGGAATGAAACTGCCGGAATCCGCGCGTGCCGGTAACGCCGCGGCCCGGTTTCTGGGCGGCGGCACCCGGCCGGGGCGGTGCCTTCCGCCGGATTTCCCCGCGGGCGGCTGCCGCATCGCGCATCCTGTTCAGTGCAGCCTGGGCAGCATCGATGTCATCGGGGTCGCGGCCCGGCTGCAGGCCGCCGTCGGTATCCTTATTCATCGATTTTCCCGCTCTTCGATTCCTCCCGGGATGACCTTCACCCGCCGTCCGGCCAGTTCCACGGGGATATCGTCCTCGACGGCGGCAGTCACCAGCACCTGTTCGGCACCGGATACTATTGCCGCAAGTTTACGCCGCCGCTGGACATCCAACTCGGCAAAAACATCATCCAGGATCAGGATCGGGGCGGAGCCGCCGGTCCGTGCGTCGTCCAGCATGACGTAGTACGAGGCCAGGCGCAGCGACAGGCACATGGACCAGGTTTCGCCGTGCGAGGCGTAGCCTTTCGCGGGGGCCGTTCCCAGCACCAGCTCGAGTTCGTCACGGTGCGGCCCGACCAGGGAAATCCCCCGCTCCAGTTCCTTGCGCCGCGACGCGGCAAACGCCTGGATGTACCGCTCCGTGAGCTCTTCGACGGTGAGCAGCCGAAGATCCTCCGCCGGCACTGCCGCAGCCCCGCCGTCCGCAGCAAACGCCGACTGTGGTGCGGCGCCGTCGTCGTCCATCACGTCCTGCAACGTCGAACGGTAAATGGCACCGGCTTCTTTGGACCCGTCGGTCAGCTGCACATAGGCGCTTTTCAGGTGGGGGCGCAGCCGTTCAAGGAGTTCCAGCCGCGCGTGGAGCAGTTCCGCGCCGGCCCGGGCCATGTGCTGGTCCCAGACATCCAGTGTGGCCTCATGCCCGGTGGTGAATTTTCCGGCCCGGGCCGACTTGAGCAGCGCATTGCGCTGTTTCAGGACACGGTCATAGTCACTCCGGGTGGCGGCGTGCCGCGGAATGAGGCTGACCAAAAGTTCGTCGAGGAAACGACGGCGGTTGGATGGGTCGCCCTTGACCAGCGCCAGATCCTCCGGCGCGAAGAGCACGGTCTGGCAGATTCCAAGGATGTCGCGGGCCCGGACCGGGTTGCTGCGGTTGATCCGCGCCCGGTTGGCCCGGCCGGCGTTGATTTCCAGTTCGAGCACGGTGGACTGCTCGCCGCGGACCAGCTTGGCGCGGATCATGGCCCGGTCCGTGCCGAAGCGCAGCAGCGGTGCATCCGTGCTGACCCGGTGCGAGCTGAGCGTCGCCAGGTACCCGATGGCCTCCATCAAGTTGGTCTTGCCGATGCCGTTGGATCCAACCAGAACCGTGATCCCGGGCTCCAGGCTCAGATCCACCTGGGCGTAACTGCGGAAATCGGTCAGCGAAAGTTGTTCTAGGTACACGCCGGGTTCAGGAATTCAGGGCTGGACTATTTGGCCGGCCGGGTCGCATGGCCGCCGAACTGGTGGCGCAGGGCGGAAACCATCTTCATCGCGGGCGAGTTGTCCTCCCGGGAAGAGAACCGGGCAAACAGTGCGGCGGTGATGGCCGGTGCGGGCACGGCATTGGCGATGGCTTCCTCGACGGTCCACCGGCCTTCGCCGGAGTCCTCGACGTAATCGTCGATGGACTCCAGCCCTGGGTCTTCGTCGAGAGCCTTGACCATGAGGTCCAGCAGCCAGGAGCGGACGACAGTGCCTTTCTGCCACGCCCGGAATGTCCCCGGAAGATCGGTGACGATGTCCTTCGCCGCCAGGAGTTCATAGCCTTCCGCGTAGGCCTGCATCAGCCCGTATTCGATCCCGTTGTGGACCATCTTGGCGTAGTGACCCGCGCCGACTCCGCCCACGTGGACGAAGCTGTCGGCGCGGTGGCCTTCCGGACGCAGCGCGTCGAAGACGGGAAGGGCACGTTCGATGTCCGCAGCATCACCGCCTGCCATCAGGCCGTAGCCGTTCTCCAGCCCCCAGACGCCGCCGGACACGCCGCAGTCGCCAAAGCGGATTCCCTTTTCGGCCAAGGCCGAGCCGTGCTTCTGGTCCTCGGTGAACCGCGAGTTGCCGCCGTCGATCACGAGGTCGCCGGCGTCAAGCTTGTTGCCGAGTTCGGTGATGACGGCATTGGTGATGTCCCCGGATGGAACCATGACCCAGATGAGCCGCGGCGCCGGAACGGCCGCGATGAGGTCATCCACGCTTGCAACATCGGTGACGTCGGGATTGCGATCGAAGCCTGTGACCTCGATTCCGCCCTTTCGCATGCGTTCGCGCATGTTGAAGCCCATTTTTCCGAGGCCGATCAGTCCGATGTGCACGGTAGAAACTCTTTTCTGCGCTGGGCGGGTGTGGGTGGAATCTTCGGGAGCAGTCGTCTGCTGACCGGGCGCGGGCGCTCTCGTCCTGACCGATCAGGACGACGCCGGCTGAGGACTAGTTGGGCAGACGGACCGGCATGACCAGGTAGCGGTAATCGCCCTGGTCTTCGCCGTCGGCATCGTGCTGGGCGGTGATCATGGCCGGCTTGGGCGCCGTCGTGAACGAGAACCGCACAAACTTGGTTTCGATGACGCCGAGACCTTCGACAAGGTAATGCGGGTTGAAGGCGACTGTGATGTCATCACCGGTGAGCTGGGCTTCCAGTTCCTCCGAGGCCTGCGCGTCCTCGCCGGTGCCTGCATCCAGGTGCAGTTGCCCCTGCGTGAAGGCGAGGCGGACGGGAGTGTTGCGTTCGGCAACGAGCGAGACACGGCGCACCGCTTCGACCAGTTCCTGGGTCTGCACGGTGGCGTGGATGGGGGTCGAATCCGGGAAGAGCGAGCGGATCTTGGGGTAGTCCCCATCCACCAGGAGCGAGGTCGTAGTGCGGCCGCCGCTCTCAAACCCGATGAGCCGGCTGTCGTCGTCGGCGAGGGCGAGGTTGATGTCGCCGCTGCTGCCGAGCGTCTTCGCTACTTCATTGAGGGTTTTCGCCTTGACGAGGGCGCTCGTGGAAATGCCTGGGGTGACCGGTTTCCACGGGAGCTCACGCATGGCCAGCCGGTAACGGTCCGTAGCCAGGAGAGTGATGAGATCGTCCTCGATCTCCATCCGGACGCCGGTAAGGATCGGCAGGGTGTCGTCCTTGCTGGCCGCGATGATCACCTGGGACACGGCCTGGGCAAAGGAATCGCCCGCGACGGTGCCGCTGATCGGTGGAAGAGCCGGCAAGGGTGGGTATTCGGCTTCCGGCATGGTGGCCAGGTGGAAGCTGCTCCGACGGCAGGTCAGCGTGACCTTGTTGCCGTCGGTCTCGACCTCGACAGGGGCGGATGGCAGGCTGCGGCAGATGTCAGCGAGCAGCCGGCCGGAAACCAGGATCGTGCCTTCGGTGGTGATGTCCGCAGCGATTTCGAGGCGTGCCGAGGTCTCGTAGTCGAAGCTCGAGAGGCTCACGGTACCGGCTTCGGCCTTGAGGAGCAGACCTGAGAGTACGGGAACTGGCGGCCGCGGAGACAACGACCGGGCGGTCCAAGTCACGGCTTCTGCCAGGACGTCCCGTTCGACTCTGAACTTCACGGAAGGGTGCCGCCTTTCATTGCTGCTGTCATTGCCAAAAATCGTTGAACTCCTGCGGACGTGGCAGCGTTGCCGCGCTCCGTCACAGGGGAAGTGCTGTCTTCCCGGGCTTCGCGGCCCTGCTGGGAACCACAAAAGTTGTCCGGGACGGACGCACTGCAGACAGCTTAGCCCCAAGCCGAGCGTTTCTCCCATCCCCGGGTTACATCTGTGTTGTTCAGGCCCGGGTCCCCGCCGCCGGTCCGGAACGGGCCTGGGCGGTGTGCGGAGGTCGGACACGAAACTGTTGTTTGAGGGAATTTCATTTTCTTGGGATTAGTAGTGTTAATAACTGCTGTGGAAACTGTGGATAACTCTGTTTCGCGGTGTGATTCCGGGGTTAAGCCCTGTTCATGGACTGTGGGCGGCGCAGGTTTTAAACAGGCTGTGGATGGGGATAACATTTTTGGCCGATGCGCCGATCCACAGATGTCTTAAGGGTTTTAAGCCCATTAACCGCGGTTGTCCCCTTAACTATCCACAGGGTTGTCCACAAGCGCCTGTTAATAAGGTAGGGAGTACCCGGCGAAGCGGCTCAGGAATTGCGCTGCTGCTGCTTGATCCGGTTGGTCAGCTCGGTCACCTGGTTGTAGATGACCCGGCGTTCGGCCATCAGTTCGCGGATCTTGCGGTCGGCGTGGATGACGGTCGTGTGGTCGCGGCCGCCCAGCTCCTGCCCGATCTTCGGCAGGGACATGTCCGTGAGTTCGCGGCACAGGTACATCGCGATCTGCCGGGCGGTGACGAGCGTCCGCGTGCGGGACTTGCTGCAGAGCTCTTCCATGCTGAGCTTGAAGTAGTCGGCTGTCTGGGTCAGGATCTGCCCGGACGTGATTTCCTGGGCCCCGTCGTCGGTGATGAGGTCCTTGAGCACCATTTCGGCCAGTGCCACGTCCACCGGCTGGCGGTTCAGGCTCGCGAACGCGGTGACGCGGATGAGGGCACCCTCAAGTTCGCGGATGTTGCTTGAGATCTTGGACGCGATGTACTCCAGGGCATCGTCCGGTGCGGAGAGGCCTTCGCTGAGCGCCTTCTTCCGGAGGATCGCGATCCGGGTCTCAAGCTCGGGTGGCTGGATATCGGTCAGCAGGCCCCACTCGAAGCGGGACTTCATGCGGTCCTCGAATCCTGCGAGCAGCTTGGGCGGCTGGTCGGAGGTGATGACAACCTGTTTGTTGTTGTTGTGCAGGGCGTTGAACGTGTGGAAGAACTCCTCCAGCGTCCGGTCCTTGCCGGCGAGGAACTGGATGTCATCGATCAGCAAGACATCGACGTTGCGGTACGTGGTCTTGAAGCTCGTTCCCTCATCGTCGCGGATGGAGTTGATGAAGTCGTTGGTGAATTCCTCGGAGTTGACGTACCGGACCCGGATTCCGCTGTAGAGCCTGCGGGCATAATGTCCGATCGCGTGCAGCAGGTGCGTTTTGCCCAGCCCGGAGTCACCGTAGATGAACAGCGGGTTGTAAGCCTTCGCCGGTGCCTCGGCCACGGCCACAGCTGCCGCGTGGGCGAACCGGTTGGAGGATCCGATCACGAAAGTATCGAAGACGTACTTCGGGTTGAGGCGGCCGAACTCGTGTGAGGTGCTCGGCAGCATCGGCTGCGGCTTCAGCTCGACAGTCGGGTCGGCGGCCAGGGCTAATTCGACGGCGGGTTCCGGCTCCGTGTGCAGGGGCACCAGGTCGGTGTCCACATCGATGGCACAGCGGATTTCGTCGGAGAAGACATTCCGGAGGGCGTCGTCGAGGGCCTCTTTCACCTGGGTCTGCAGGACTTCACGGGTGAGCTCGTTCGGCACGGCAACCAGGAGGGTGGAACCGATGAGGCCCTGCGCCTGGGCGAGGATGACGAAGCCGCGCTGCCGGGGTGAGACACGGTGGTCGTTCTCCAGCAGGCTTACGACCCGCCGCCAGGAACTTCCGACAGTGTTGGCTTGGTTGGCTTCGTCTACTGTCATCAATCAGTTCCTCAAACTTGCTTGCCTGCATTACGTGCGGCCACAGAGTCCGGGCCAGTGCGCTGGCCCCGGCTTAATCCACAGGGTTATACACAGTCCGTGGATAATGGGCTACTGAGCCACTGTAGGGGATGAAAACGCCAGAAGATAGCTGGGTTGAGTCCTGTGGATAATTACACCGTTGTGGTTCTCAAGCGATGCCTGTGACGGGCTTCATCCACAGGCTGCGGCGGCAGTTAGCCACAGCTGGGGAAAGGTTGCGAACCGACCCCCGGTTTGACTCGGGAGGCCGGCAAGCCCTAACGTTGTGAAGTCCCATGTGTACGCTTTTCGCCTCATCTGAAGCTTTCCCGACGCCCCGCGCCGAGCGAGTTACGAGGCAAGCGGCACATACAAAACTTAGCGTCGGCCAGTTCTTCCCCTTGATCGGGTGGGCGCACCTTTGATCCACTGGAGTAACTAACGTGAGCAAGCGGACTTTTCAGCCGAATAACCGCCGTCGAGCCAAGAAGCATGGCTTCCGCCTTCGTATGCGTACCCGTGCCGGCCGTGCCATCCTGGCAGCCCGTCGTGGCAAGGGCCGCACCGAACTGTCGGCCTAAATAACTGGCTCGTCGGTCCACATCCCTGTGCGAGTTTAACGGTGCTAGCCACCAGGAACCGTCTGCGGACATCAACCGATTTTTCAACAACTGTACGTTCCGGTGTCCGCAATGGACGCCGGAACGTAGTGTTATATGCGGCAGCCCTGGCTGCCGATGAACCAAGCCGGATCGGATTCATCGTTTCCAAGAGTGTCGGGAACGCTGTTGTCAGGAACCTCGTTAAGAGGAGACTGAGAGAAGCCGGCGCTTTGTCGTTGCAGAAATACGGCAGCGGGTTCGCCATCGTGGTCCGGGCACTGCCCGCCGCGGCGGGGGCCAGCTGGGGCCAGCTGCTCGCCGACTATGACGCCGCGTTGGACACCACCATGAAACGGCTGGGCAACCGCCTTCCAGAGGCTGCTTCATCAGGTTCTTACGGGACAACACAGGAAGGGACCCCGCGTGCGTAACCCAACTGCCGCCGTCGTCCCTCCTCTGAAGACAGCCGCCTTAGTGCCGGCCCTTCGTTGGCTTGGTGATGCAGTTTGGAATCTGCCCCGTAATATCCTCATCCTGTTGCTGATGGCCTACCGCAAGGTGGTCTCGCCGCTGTACGGCCAGGTATGCCGTTTCTTCCCGAGCTGCTCGGCTTACGCCCTCGAGGCGATCACCGTTCATGGTGCCGTCAAAGGAACCTGGTTCGCTCTCAGGCGCCTGTTGCGCTGCCATCCCTGGAACGCCGGCGGTGTGGACCACGTCCCCGCCGGCCACTGCGAGTGGCCGGAAGGCCGCACCCCCACAATTGTTGTGCTGAACAATCCGGACAAGTATCTGGCTGCTCAGACTGATGGAGAAGGCCGCTCAGCGGCCTGACGAATAGGGATAACGTATGGACATCTTTGGAACAATTCTGGCCCCGTTCAAGTGGCTTGTTTCCGCCATCATGATCGGCTTCCATGATGGGCTGAGCTTCATGGGCCTGCCGGCAGCCAACGGCTGGACCTGGACGCTTTCCATCATCGGGCTGGTGCTGGTCATCCGCGCCGCCCTCATTCCCGTCTTCGTCAAGCAGATCAAGGCCCAGCGCGGCATGCAGCTGCTGCAGCCTGACCTGAAGAAGATGCAGGACAAATACAAGGGCAAGACCGATCAGCTCTCACGCCAGGCCATGGCGCAGGAGCAGATGGCCCTGTACAAGAAGCACGGCACCAACCCGTTCTCGGCGTGCCTTCCGATGCTGATCCAGATGCCGTTCTTCTTCGCCCTGTTCCAGGTGCTCTCCGGTATCAGCTCCGCCAAGGCCGGCGGCACGGGCATCGGTGCGATGAACATCGACCAGGTCAAGCAGTTCGACGAGTCGAGCATTTTCGGCGCCCCGCTCTCCGCATCGCTGCTGCACGGCAGCACCGCAGGCGGCGAGGTTGCGGTGTGGATCCTTTCGATCGCAATGATCCTGGCCATGACGGCGTCACAGTTCATTACGCAGAAGCAGATCATGGCAAAGAACATGTCCGAAGAGGCCATGGCGAGCCCGTTCATGCGCCAGCAGAAAATGATGCTCTACATCCTGCCGATCGTCTTCGGCGTGGGCGGCATCAACTTCCCCATCGGTGTCCTGATCTACTGGACCACCACCAACCTGTGGACCATGGGACAGCAGTTCTTCGTGATCCGCCGTATGCCGACGCCGGGTTCGCCCGCAGCCAAGGCCTTGGCCGAACGCAGGGCCGCCCGCGGCCTGCCGGCGCTGCCCCTCGTGGGCGCGAGGAAAGCGGACGCCGAGGCAGCCGAAGCTGCTGCCGTCGCCGCCGCGGAGGCCAAGAGCCAGCGCGTCCAGCCGCAACGTAAAAACAGGAAGAGGAAGTAATGTCCGCCGAGAGCACTGAACACGCTATTTCTGCCGAGTTGGCCGAGGACCAGGACGACGCTCAAGATGCGGTGCAGGACTCGGAAGGCCGCCCCGCCAAGGGCGCTACCGCAAGCCGCCTCGAAGAAGAAGGCGACGTCGCCGCGGATTACCTCGAAGAACTGCTGGACATTGCGGACATCGACGGGGACATCGACATTGAGGTCCGCAACGGACGGACCTACATTTCCATCGTTTCTGAAGAAGAATCGACCGGCCTGGAGAACCTGGTGGGCCGCGACGGAGAGGTCCTGGAAGCTCTTCAGGAGCTGACGCGGCTGGCAGTCCTGTCAGCGACGGAGAGCCGTTCCCGCCTGGTGCTGGACATCAACGGCTACCGTGCCGAACGGTCCGGCGACCTGCAGAAGATCGCGGAAGACGCCGTCGCGTCCGTCAAGGAGTCCGGCAACGCTGTGGCGCTGGCCCCGATGAGCGCCTACGAACGGAAGATTGTGCACGATGCCGTCGCCGACCTGGGGCTCGTGAGTGAGTCCGAGGGTGAAGGTGCCGACCGGCACATCGTTGTTTCTGCGGACTGAATCCGTTGATGAGTGTGATGGTTGAAATTACGGCAGCCGAGCTGCAGGCAGCACAGTCGATCTTCGGCGACCGCTTGGAGCTGGCGAAACGCTATGTCGAGCATCTGGCCACTTCCGGTACTGAACGGGGACTGATCGGTCCGCGCGAGGTCCCGCGGCTTTGGAGCCGGCACGTGCTGAATTGTGCTGTCATCGAGAGCCAGATTGCCCCGGGGAGCCACGTTGCCGACGTCGGAAGCGGTGCCGGCCTGCCCGGGCTTTGCCTCGCCATTGCCCGGCCGGATCTGGAACTGACGCTGATTGAGCCGCTGGAACGCCGGGTTATCTGGTTGCAGGAGGTCGTAGACGACCTCGGCCTCGACAACGTTACGATCATGCGCACCCGCGCCGAACTTGCCGTGGGAATGGTGGACGCCGACGTCGTTACCGCCCGTGCCGTCTCTGCCCTGTCCAACCTTGCCGGCCTGACCATTCCGCTGCTTGCCGGCAAGGGTGAAGTGGTGGCCATCAAGGGGCGCAGTGCCGGGGAAGAAATAGAGAAGGCAGCAAAGATCATCCGGAAGCTGGGCGGCGTTGAAACCTCCGTGGTCCTGGTGGGTGCTGACCTGCTCGAGGAACCCACGACTGTTGTCCGAATCGTAGTGAATAAGCCTCAAAAGATTGCCTAGCACCGGGCCCGGTGCCCTCGGAGTCCAAGGGGAAGAGGTTAGGCTAGTAACCGGCAGCAAAGCCGAATGAGAGTGAGTGTGTCACAGTGACCAGTAGCGAAGCCTCCACACAACGGATTCCCCCGTTTGTGTCCCTGGGGTCCGCACGGGCGTTCAGCGCGCCCGCAGTCGCTCATGACTACTCCGGAAATCGCACTGCTTCGGTTGCGAAGACCAGTGGAATGGCGGGTGTTTCACGTGAAACATCGGTTTCCCGCACCGGGAACGTGCTGGACTCCATTGATGACTCCAGCCCCATTGCGCGGGAGCTGGCTCACGAAAATAAGCGCCGCGAACGCCTCTTTGGCCGGGAACTGCCGAAACCGGAGAAGACACGCATCTTCACCGTTTCAAACCAGAAGGGCGGCGTTGGCAAGACCACCACGACGGTCAACATAGCCGCCGCCCTGGCTGCTGCGGGACTCAACGTACTGGTCATCGACATCGACCCCCAGGGAAACGCTTCCACGGCGCTCGGCATCGAGCACCATGCCGATGTCGACAGCATCTACGACGTCCTGATCAACGACGTCCCCCTGCAGGACGTTGTGGCCCCTTGCCCCGACATCGCCAAGTTGATCTGCGCCCCGGCTACTATCCACCTCGCTGGTGCGGAAATTGAGCTGGTTAGCCTGGTTGCACGCGAGCAGCGGCTGCGGCGGGCCATCGATGTCTACTGCAAGGAACGTGCCAAAAACGGCGAGGAACGGCTCGACTACATCTTCATCGACTGCCCACCGAGCTTGGGCCTCCTGACGGTCAATGCCTTCTGTGCGGCCAATGAGGTGCTTATCCCCATCCAGTGCGAGTACTATGCGCTGGAGGGCCTGAGCCAACTCCTGAAGAACATCGAGATGATCCAGAAGCATTTGAATGCCGATCTGGTTGTTTCGACGATACTTCTGACCATGTACGACGGACGCACGAACCTTGCCGCCCAGGTGGCGGCGGAGGTCCGCGAGCACTTCCCGGAGCAGGTTCTGGGTGCTGTAGTCCCGCGCTCCGTGCGCATTTCCGAGGCCCCGAGCTACCAGCAGACCGTGATGACGTACGATCCTTCCTCCAGTGGTGCCCTGTCCTATCTGGAAGCCGCAGCGGAAATCGCTGAACGGTAGAATCTTTTCAAAAGTTGCACTAGACAGAGCCAGGTGACTCCGGGCTCTTCCACTGGAGGGATTTATCCATGAGCGATAAGCGACGCGGCCTCGGCCGTGGACTTGGCGCACTCATTCCAAGTTCCGCCTCGGCTAACGCCTCTGGAAGCGGCTCTGCGCCGTCCCGGCCCGTGGATCTCTTTTTCCCCGAAGCCCGGAAGAGGACTTCCGACGCCGACGCCCCCGGGCAGGATGCTGCAGCGCCGCAGCCGACTTCAGCCAGGATGACTGCCGCCGAAGCCTCACAAGCAGCCGCAGAAGCAGCCGTGCCTGCGGCTGCCGGCCCTGGCGCTGAGGTTGGGTCTGAGACTGCTGTTCCGACGGCGGCGTCGGCTGTCAAGAAAAAGACGCCTGCCCGAAAGTCTCCCGCGGCGGAGTCAGTACCGGCCAATCAACCTGCGGAAGCGGTATCCGGCAACCCTGCGACGGCGGACCCTGTCCGGGAGCCCGGCGGCCGCCCCGACGTGGAGCTCGTCGAAGTCCCTGGTGTCCGCTTCGCCGAAATACCCGTCACGGACATTCACCCCAACCGCAAGCAGCCACGCTCCGTGTTCGATGAGGACGACATGGCGGAGCTGGTTCATTCCGTGCGTGAAATCGGGGTCCTGCAGCCAATTGTGGTGAGGACATCCACCGAAAACGGTGGCGAACCCTATGAGCTCGTCATGGGTGAACGCCGATGGCGTGCAGTGCAGGCCGCGGGGCTGGAAACCATCCCTGCAATCGTCCGCGACACCACGGACGACGACCTCCTGCGCGATGCCCTGCTGGAGAACCTGCACCGCAGCCAGCTCAACCCGCTCGAAGAGGCTGCCGCGTATCAGCAGCTGCTTGAGGATTTCGGCACGACGCACGAACAGCTGGCTGACCGCATCGGCCGCTCCCGTCCCCAGGTATCGAACACGCTGCGGCTGCTCAAGCTTCCGCCGCTGGTCCAGCGACGTGTGGCAGCAAGCGTGATTTCGGCCGGTCACGCGCGTGCGCTTCTGGCACTTCCCGACGCCGCCGCCATGGAGCGGCTGGCCCAGAAGATCGTCGCCGAAGGCATGTCAGTACGCGCGACGGAGGAAGCGGTGACGCTCTACCAGAATCCCGCATCCACGGCGAAAAACAATATCCCCCGACCCGGGGCACGCCATGAGCGCCTCGATTACTTGGCTTCATCGCTGTCCGACCGACTGGACACCAACGTGAAAATTTCGCTCGGTGCCCGAAAGGGACGGGTCAGCATTGAATTCGCCAGCGTGGAGGACCTCAACCGGATCATGGACGTCCTGACTCCCGGCACGGCGGGGTAGTCCGCCGTTCCCGCCGACTCTCCAGCAGGGCCTGTTTCACGTGAAACAGGCCCTGCTGGCGTCTGTGGGCCGTCTCACCGGAACGGCACCCGGACTCTTTCCGTGCGTCTAAAGAACTGCGGATGCGTCCTAGGCGGCCATCCGCTCGTTCCAGGCAGCGTCGATGAAGTGAAGGGCCGTCAATGGCGCACGGATCCCGGACTGGCCAGTGTACTTCGGTGATGTTCCGTGCATGGGACTGGAGTGTCCTGGAAGTCCTACTGGAGAGGCTCCGGCTCCTGACTTTCGTGATTTGGCGGTGTTCCGAACGGAGCCGCAAGGGCCGGGAATGTCACCTTGACCGACCCTCATGAGCGGAACCGTCCCTATCGGAGCTGAAGATACTGCAGCGCCGTTGCTGTGGGAGCCGAGCCGCGACTGATAGGTGGCTCGTGCGATCGCTGCGTATCCTGTCCTTGCCGTTTGCAGACATGCTTCAATCCCCGAAACGGTGGCTCCCGGCCGCAGTTGCAGCGCTCCCTGGTCCGTGGCGTCAGGACCGGCGTTGGTGCTCCCACCGACGTCCATGCCGCTGGTCGCCACCGGAATAGGCCTGCTTACGGCCGGGTTCGTCGTCTCCAGACCTAAACCCGCTGGTTGGCCAGCGCCAATATCCGGCGGGGCCGGAAATAGCGGCCGGCCGCAAGAGACCATGCCCGTTTTGGGCCACGGTAACGGCGATTGGTCCCCGGGCCGCCAGGACGAAGACGGTGCCCAATCGATACGTGTCCGCCGTTTCACGTGAAACAACGAATCGCAACGTGCGTCCGATCGGGTTCAGCCGGCGGACATGCGGGCTCATCAGCCCGTCAGCGGGGCTGGTTTTGCACGGCGCAAATCTCCGCCCTACTCACGGCGGGAATTTGGGGCTCTAACGCAAGCTGGAGCAGCACGCAGATGCGCCCGCCAGTCGGCACCGAGGGCACACGCGGAGCCCGCGGGGGCTGTCTGCCCTCCCCAGGGTCCCAAGCGCCGCACCGGGCTTGGAGGCGGCCGCCAGAGGGCGCTTAGGCCGCCCACCGCCAAGAACCCCTCCTGGAACGGAGATGCTCGAGAGAACGCGCGCGGTGGCCTGACGGGGTTTTCTCCATCGATGTCCCATGGACGTTGAACCACGTCATGCCTAGCCGGTGAGATTGCCCGGCGACCGGGTTCGCTAGAAGGGATGATCTTCGTGGAGGTTTACAGCGCGCGCCCCTAACTGTGAGGGGACGTTAGGAAAAGCTGACAGGCGGCCAAGGGTCCGCCCGCTGCCGACCATCTCGATTGCCCGCCGGTGGTCACCAATAGACCGTCGCGGTGGCCGCCTGTTGGCAGGACGATCTTGAGTCGGGCGCCATGAGCTGCGGCAGGGCCCGAGAAGCACTTCTGGGTTTGCGGCAGGTCTTCAAGCGCCCCTGCAGGGCCGTGGCGTACCGACCGACTTGACGACGCGCTCGTGAAGCTGCGTTGACGGACGGGATGGGCGCGTGGCCTTGACGCTCCCCCGAGCTCAAGTAGTCGCTCGAGGTCGCCGGACGATGGTGGCGGCGCCGAGGGCGTCGGGCGTTTCCGGCGCTCATTCGCCTGTGATTTGGCTGGCCGTCTGTGGGCATCATCGATCGCCACGACTGCGCAAGCCTTCTGGCCACCACCGGGCTCCGAAGTGGCCGCCTGTGGGCAATCCCCAATGGCCGCCAACACCCAACCGTAGACATGGAAGCTTCATTAGTCGGAGGGAAGCGATCCTCAGCCGGCGCCAACCATTGGGTAGTGGTGGGGCGGAGTTGATCCGGCTCGCTGACTGATGGCGTACGTGCAGCCCGGTAGGGGGAATCCCGGCAAACCTTGGGTGTGGAGAACCCCCTGAGGGGTCAAGTCCATTTGTGTGGTGTAACGCGTTTGTTGCGTGATTCTTGGGGTGGTTAGGCGCTGAGCGCCAGTTCGGGGTTGGTGTCCTCCTGTTCTGGCTCGGCAGCCGGCACGGTGCCGACGGTCTGTGATTGTTGCATGAGCTCGAG
>NZ_JBFTKM010000011.1:0-140747 GCF_056395945.1 Arthrobacter sp. 05T442
TGGAACCTCCAGACGTTCAAATGTGGCTCTGCCAGTCCATACCCCCGCACCTAACGTGCGGAAGACCCGGAACGGCAACCCACGAACCTCTTTGAACCCGAGGTTCCAGTCCTCCGGACCGGGAACCGGCCACACTTCATATCGTCTAGTCCGCGAGGGGCGGGTGCGGGTACTCCGGCGCCCGCTGCTGGAACTGCAGCACGTCCTTGTTGAGAATGACGCCGTCGCGGATTTCGATCGCCCGGCGGATGGTCTCGTTCTTCATCCACGCCCCGGGGCCGGAGACTACCGTCTCCAGGAAGGGCAGCAGCGCCTCGCTGATTTCCCAGCTGGAGGAATTCCAGAGGTAGGACGGGCTGTGGTCCACCGCGTAGTAGTCGATGTGTTCGCCGACCTTGAACATGGGTTCGGCGAAGGTGGTGGTTTTCGCCCAGCTGAAGCCCATTCCCTCGTCGCAGGAGACGTCCACGATCAGGCTGCCCGGACGGAATGCGTCCAGGTCCTCGGACCGCAGGTAGGTCAGCGGCGCGTTGGGGTCCTGCAGGGTGCAGTTGACCACGATGTCGCTCTCAGCGAGGAACGGTGCCAGCGGCACGCGCCCGCGCTCGGTGATGACCTCGCTGAGGAAGGGGGCCTGGTCATCGTGGTCGAACTGCGCGATCCGCACCGAATGGATGGGTGACCCCACGGCCGCGACCCCGCGGTTGGTCAGCACCTGGACATCATGGATGCCGTGGGCATTCAGTGCCGTGACCGCGCCGCGGGCAGTGGCCCCGAAGCCGATGACAACGGCGCTCAGGCGCCGGCCGTAGACGCCGGTGGAACCGGTCAGCGCCAGGGCGTGCAGCACGGAACAGTAACCGGCCAGTTCGTTGTTCTTGTGGAACACGTGCAGGCCGAAGCCGCCGTCGCTGGCCCAGTGGTTCATCGCCTCGAAGGCGATCAGGGTGAGCTTCTTGTCAATCGCCAGCTGGGTGATCGCCCGGTCCTGGACACAGTGCGGCCAGCCCCAGAGGATCTGGCCGTCACGGAGCTCGGCAAGGTCTGCGGGCTGGGGCTTTGGCAGGAGTACGACGTCGGCATCGGCCATCAGTTGCGCGCGCGGCACAATGCGCCGCACGAGCGGCGCCAGATGGGCGTCGGAAACGCCGAACCGTTCGCCGTAGCCTTCTTCGAGGATCAGTTGCTGGCGCAGTTCCGGGGCGATTCGGTCAATATGGAGCGGGTGGATCGGGAGGCGGCGCTCGTCGGTTTTCCGCGCGCTGGCCACGACTCCAAGAGTGAGGTGCTTCGGTGCACTTGTCACTTCTTTTTGGGGCTCGCGGACTTGGTGGCGGTTGCCTTGTCGAGGGAGCTGGCCGGCGCCGAGGCGGCTTTCTTGTCAGCGCGCTTTTCCTTGAGGGATTTGCCGGACTTCTTGGATGCTGCTTGACGGGGGGATTTGTCAGCCATGATCGCTCCTGTAGCGGAACCGAGGGGGTTCCTGACTCCTGACGATACAGGTAATGACCTAACGGGATGCCGGCGGGGCCAGGTGCCCTGCACTACGGGGTTCCCAGCGGGACTGGAGCGGCCGCGGGGCGGGCCCCGGCGGGGGAATTGGAGCGGCTGACGGGAATCGAACCCGCGTATCAAGCTTGGGAAGCTAGCGCTCTACCATTGAGCTACAGCCGCAGTGGGACCAGCCAATAATCTGGTCAATAATCCCGGTGAAACAACGAGATTTACAATACCTCAGTCTGGCGCGCTCCTTGAACACCTGAGCCGCGGGCCGGCCAGATTTCGCGGCTTTGCTTGTGCGCTTCCGGCGACATGTTCTTCCGACCCCAAAAAATATTGGGGCACACCCCGCCGATGAACAGGTAGCACTCTCTCAGGGCTGGGTAAATCGTGCAGGTAGAGGCGAGTGGTCAGCAAATCAAAGAGGCGTAGAGCACACTCGTGTGCCCCCTAAAATCATCCATTTTACTTGGCAGAGCACAGCCAACCCACTCGCTAGAAGGTCGCGCCATGTTTAACCAGAAGTTGATGGTAGTTCATCCTTCCCCGCCATCGGATGGACTGGGCCAGCAAGGTTTTATCTCCAGACACTCCGGCCCCGTCTCCCAAGGCGATGCGGAAGCTGCCCGCGCCCTTCGGCGGCGGCCATGAGCGAACTCAAGCAGCGCCGGCCATTCCACGCGGCGGCCCGGTTGAGGGATCCGGCCCGGCTCCAGGTGCGCCCGCGCCCGTCTGCTGGGTCCCTGCATGCGACGTGGGACGACGAATCCCGGATTGACACCACGGCGCCAAGGAGCGCCGCCACCCTACGGTGGAAGAAGTTCGCCAACCGCCTTCGAATCACCGACACGGCAGCGATTGCCGTGTCGGTGGCTTCGGCTTACGTCCTTCGGTTCGGCGCCGATGCAACGACCCCCACCGGGGTGGACTTCGAAGCGCGATATCTGGTGGTCTCCGTACTGCTCCTTGTGGCCTGGATCGCTGTCCTGGAGGTCTACCACACCCGTGACAGTCGGACGTTTGGTGTCGGCGCCGCGGAATACAAGCGTGTGGCACAAGCCACGCTCAAGCTGTTCGGCGCGCTGGCCATAGCGATGGTCTTTGTCCGGTTTGACGTGGTGCGTGGCTACTTCGCCGTCGCGTTGCCCTTGGGGCTGCTTCTGCTCACAGGCACCCGATGGCTTTGGCGCAACTGGCTGAACCGGAAGCGGAGCCGGGGCGAGTTCCTTTCCCGAGTGATTGTGATCGGAGAGGCGACAGACGTCGAGTACGTGATCAACCAGATCGAAAAGAACTCAACCGCCGGTTACCAGGTTTCCGGAGTGGCGCTGCCGACCTTGGAGAAGTCCACGGAGCTGCGGCCCCCGTGGTACCGGGTGCCGGTGGTATCTACCCTGGCCGATGTCTCGCGGATGGTGGAAGTGGCGGGTGCGGACGCCGTCATCGTCGCGGGGCCGGTCCCTGGTGGCAGCAAGTACATCCGGGAACTTGGGTGGAAACTCGAGGCCACGGGAACGGAACTGGTCCTGGCCTCCAGCCTCACGAACGTTGCCGGTCCCCGAATCCACTGGCGCCCGGTCGATGGCTTGCCGCTCGTGCACGTGGAGCTGCCCCAGTACGCAGGGGGCAAGCATGTTCTGAAACGTGTCGTGGATATCGCCGCCGCCTCCCTGGCGCTGCTGGTGTTGTCGCCCCTCATGCTGGTTCTCGCCATCATCGTGAAACGGGACAGCCGCGGCCCTATCATCTTCCGCCAGCTACGGGCGGGCAGAAACGGCATTCCATTTCACATGCTGAAATTCCGGTCCATGGTTCAGACTGCCGAAACAGACCTCGACTCCCTGCGTGAGCTCAATGAGGGTTCCGGACTGCTCTTCAAGATCCGGGACGATCCACGGGTCACCAAGTGCGGGCGATGGATGCGCAAGTATTCGCTGGACGAGCTTCCGCAGTTCTGGAATGTCCTGACCGGCGAAATGAGCTTAGTTGGACCCCGGCCGCCGCTGCCCACGGAAGTCGAAGGCTACGAGAAGTTCACCAACCGCCGGCTGCTCATTAAACCTGGAATAACGGGGTTGTGGCAGATCAACGGCCGTTCCACCCTCCCGTGGGAGGAGAGCATCCGCCTGGATCTCTACTACGTGGAGAACTGGTCGCTTACCGGCGACCTGATCATCATGTGGAGGACTTTCAAAGCCATGCGCAGCCCAGTCGGCGCGTACTGACAGGAGGTGCCGTAACCAGCCGAAGAGGCTACGCAGCCAGAGCCTTTGACCTCATCCACGCCGGCCATCTCAATTTGCTCCGCCACGCGAAGCAGCACTGTGATCTCCCGATCGCCGCAGTCGTTACGGACAAGCGGCCGTTCCCGACGAAAGGCCGGGCGCCGGTAAGTCCCCTGGCCGAGCGACTCGACATCGTCCGGCACATCCGATAAGTGGATGAGGCGATAGCAGAGTCTCTTTCCCGTACACGATGCACACGTCCAGCACCGCGCTCCGCCGGACCCTGGAGCTCCTGAATTCCGGACTTCAGGCGCTGGCATCCCATCAAGGGCTGCCCTTCGTAGTCCCTCCACTTTTCTGCCCGGCGAGTGGGGGCCCGCTGACGAAGTGGCAGCCCCTTGCGTAACTCTTCGGTAAAGGCTCCTGAGTCGCCGCGGAATGGGCGCCGCCACTGAATATCCTGATCCAGTTAGCTGCAGTTCCGGGGAAGCGGGCTACGCCCATCAGCCGTCCGCCGAGCAAGGATCCCAGTGGCATTCGCAGAGTACGACATCGTCATTCACCGCGGTGCCATGAGCGTCTACAACTTCCTGCTGGACGCCAGGAATCTCCCGAGCTGGCGGGAAGGGATCCGCAGCGTCGACCTTGAAGCGGGCTCGCCGGGGGCCAAGGGAGCCGTGTACCGGCAGACTTCCGCCGGACCCGGCGGCCGTACCGTTGCCACCGATTTTGAGATCACCGAAGCCCGGCCAGGCGCCGAGATCCAGTACCAGGTGATCGTCGGATCGGCCCGCCCGCATGGCGGCTACTACTTGAGCACGGAAGGAACGAGCACCCGCGTCCGTTTCGCCCTGGAATGCGAGGCCAAGGGATTCCTTGCCCTCGTGACGAACTCGTTCCGCCGGCGGATGAAGGCCGAGGTCTGCCAGTTGGAGCGGCTCAAGGCCGTGCTGGAAGACATGCCCGCCGAAGATTAGCCGGGTACCGGCTATCAGGGGCAGGCAAACCCGGAGGTAACACTGGGCCTGCGCGCCGGCCTGGGCTGTGTCCGTGGCATGGAGTGCGGTATTTTTGATCCTGTGCTGATCTCTGACCGCGACATTCGTACTGAAATCGACTCCGAACGGATTGTTCTGGAGCCCTTCGACCCTGTCATGGTCCAGCCCTCGTCGGTGGATGTCAGGATTGACAGGTTCTTCCGGCTCTTCGACAACCACAAGTACGCCCACATCGATCCGGCGGAGGAGCAGCCCGACCTGACCCGCCTCGTCGAGGTCGAGCCCGGGGAGCCGTTCATTTTGCACCCGGGGGAATTCGTCCTCGGCTCGACCTACGAGACCGTGACCCTGCCGGACGACATCGCCGCCCGGCTGGAAGGCAAGTCCTCATTGGGCCGGTTGGGCCTCCTGACGCACTCGACGGCTGGCTTCATCGACCCCGGATTCTCAGGCCACGTCACCTTGGAGCTGTCCAACATGGCCACACTGCCGATCAAGTTGTGGCCGGGCATGAAGATCGGCCAGCTGTGCTTTTTCCGGCTGTCCTCGGCCGCGGAACACCCCTACGGATCCGGCGAGTACGGCAACCGCTACCAGGGCCAGCGCGGTCCCACAGCCAGCCGCAGCCACCTGAACTTCCACCGCACCGAGATCTAAGGCGCAGCCTGCCGGCAGCGCCAGGCGGACCCTGCCGGCAGCCTCAGCTAGGCCGGCCCTGCCGCCCGGACGGCGGGCCTCTTGGCAGGCCGGCGCAACGTCCGCACGATCGGTTCCACGAAACGCGCGGCGAGCGGGCCCATGATGGCCATGATGAGCACGTAGGCGGTCGCCAGGGCTGCCAGTTCGTGGGGCACGGCGCCGGAGGCCACGGCAAGGCCTGCGATGACGATCGAGAACTCGCCGCGGGCGATCAGGGCCGCCCCGGCACGGAAACGGCCGGGCACACCGATCCCTGCCCGCTTGGCAGCCCATACTCCCGTGACCACCTTGGTGGCCGCCGTCAAGACGGCCAGCAGCACGGCCCAGCCGAGGGCCGGCGGGATGGTTGTCGGGTCCGTGTTGAGGCCGAAGACCACGAAGAAGATCGCCGCAAAGAGGTCACGGAGCGGCTCCAGGATCCGGGTGGCGCTGTGGGCCGTGGCACCGGAGATGGCAATGCCGAGCATGAAGGCGCCCACAGCCGCGGAGACCTGCAGGGCGGCGGCCAGCCCGGCCACGAGCAGCGCGGCGCCGAGCAGGTTCAGAAGGAACACCTCGGAGTTCTCGCTGTGCACAGCCCTTGACACATGGTGGCCGTGGCGCAGGGCCACCACCAGGACAAAAGTTACGACTGCCAGGGAGATTCCCACGGTCTGGAGGCCCATGAGAAAGCTGACGCCGGCCAGGGTGGCCGTCAGGATGGGCAGGTAGACGGCCATGGCCAGGTCCTCGAAGACCAGGATGGACAGGATTACCGGGGTTTCCCTGTTGCCGATCCGTCCCAGATCAGTGATGACCTTGGCGGCAATTCCGGATGACGAAATGTAGGTGACGCCGCCCATCACCATGGCCCCGACCAGGCCCCAGCCCAGCATCACTGCCAGCCCGGCGCCGGGGAGGAAATTGAGCAGCAGATCCAAGACCCCGGCCTGCCAGGAACGGCGCAGCCCCGTCACGAGTTCCGCTGCCGTATATTCCAATCCGAGCATCAACAGGAGCAGGATCACGCCGATCTCGCTGGAGAGATGGGCGAACTCGTGCATTCCTTCGAGTTTGACCAGGCCTCCGGCGCCGAAAAAAAGCCCGCCCACCAAGTAGAGCGGGATGGGGGACATGCCGATCCGCCCGGCCAGCCTCGCCAGCAGGCCGAGGCAGAAGACGACGGCCCCCAGTTCGATCAGGGTCAGTGCGAGCGGATCCATGCCGTTCAGCCGTTGCGGAGAATGCCGGCCGCCGTATCCAGTCCTTCTTGGGTTCCGACCGCAACGAGGAGATCGCCGGGGTGCAGGACGACGTCGGGACCTGGGGAGGGGAGCACTTCGCCCTCCCGCATGATGGCCACGATCGAGACGCCGCTGCGGGTACGGATGCAGGCCTTGCCCATCGGCTGGTCGTGGAAGGGCGATTCGGCTCCGATTGAGAATTGCCGGGTGACGATGCCGGGGACCTCCCGGTGGGCTTCGGAGAGCTGCATGGCGAGTCGCTGGCCGCCCAGGAGGTTGCCAAGGGCGGCGGCCTCGTCGGCGGTCAGCGGGATGGACGCCTGGCACGTGTCAGGGTCGTCCCACGTCGAGACGATCAGTTCCGTCTGGCCTTCGCGGTATTCCACGACGCCGATCCGTCGCCCTGAGGCGGTCATGAAGTCCTTGCGCCGGCCGAGGCCGGGGAGGTCTGTCTCATCCACGTTCATGTCTTCAGCCTAGTGCGCGCACCGGCTTTTCGGGGATCCTCAGACCGCCGGTATGACCGCGATTTCGGCCCTGCCCGGCGGCTTGACCGGCAGCAGGACGAGCAGCCCGGCCAGCAAGACGACCATGATGCCGAGGATCCCCCAGCGCTGCGCTTCGCCCGCCGCCACGAGCGGGGTGGCAACGGCGATGCACAGGGTGAACAAGGCGGGGGCGAGGAAGCTCACCGCACGGCCGGCCGTGGCGTAGAGGCCGAAAAGCTCGCCGGACTCGCCATGAGGGGCGAGCCTTGCGAGGTAGGCGCGCGACGAGGACTGCGCCGGACCCACGAACAGGCACAGGAACAGGCCGAACGTCCAGAACGTGGCGCTGCCGGCCCAGTCCGCGCCGAAGACGACGTAGCTGCCGTTGCCCAGCACCAGGATGGCGCTACCCGCGACGAGGAGACCGGCCAGGGAGCCGATGATGACTGCCTTCGGTCCGATCCTGTCATCCAGGAAGCCGCCGATGATGGCCCCGGCGGCGGCCACGACGTTGCCGAAGATCGCGAAGAATATCACGTCCTTCAGTCCGAAGCCGAAGGTGCCGGCAGCGATGATGCCGCCGAACGTGAACACCGCGGCCAGCCCGTCCCTGAAGATGGCGCTCGCGAGCAGGAAGTAGATGGTGTGCGGACTTGTCTTGTAGATTGCCCTGATGCGGCGGAGGAGCAGGCCGTACGACGCCAGGAACCCCAGGCCAGAGCCCTGCTGTGCCTTGGGGACCTCCGGCACGGCGAACAGCACCGGGAGGCCGAAGACGAAGAACCAAAGGGCGGAGAATACGGCGACCAGCCGGATGTTGAGGCTGTCCTGGGTTGACGCGCCGAACCACTGAAAGCTGGGCTGGACGAACAGTTGGAGCACAACGAGCAAGGCCACGATGCCGCCGAGGTACCCCATGCCCCAGCCGAAGCCGCTGATCTTGCCGATATTCCGTGGGGTGGAGATCTGCGCGAGCATGGCGTTGTAATTCACCCCGGCGAACTCGAAGAACACATGCCCCAGCGCAATAAGGCTCACGCCGAGCACCAGGAACTCCGGGCGCGGGAAGACGAAGAAGCACAGTCCCGTGAGAAGCGCGACGGCGGCCGTGTTGACCCCCAGCCACAGCTTGCGCCGGCCGCCGGTGTCGGAGCGCTGGCCGGTGACCGGTGCCAGCAAGGCGATGGCCGCGCCGGCGATGGCCAGGCCGCCGCCGAGCACCGCTGAGGCCTGGTCTTCGCCGCCGAATGCCTTGGAGGTCAGGTACACGGTGAAGACGAACGTGGTCATGACGGCGTTGAAGGCCGCGGAGCCCCAGTCCCACGCCGCCCAGGCCAGGACACGCCCCCGGTTGGAAACGGAGTTCCCGGATTCCAGTTCCGGTGACGGTCGCATGGCCTCGGGGGCGGCGGCGGAGTTCATAGCGAAAATAGTATCCGCTGTGCGCGCCGCCCCGGCGCCGCCGGCCCAGGGAATCGCGGCCCGCGGAATCACCGCCGAAAGAATTTGTACACGCTTGGTAAACTGTCGGCACCGAACCTAACGAATACCCGCCTGCTCCAACTTGCCGACAATCGAATCCCTGACGTTGCGGAGATACCAGTGATCACAGTCCTTGCCGTGCACTTTGCGGTGGCTGCCGTGGCGCCCTTCCTCTTCCGCAGGTTCGGCAGGAACTCGTTCTACGCACTGGCCGCCGTTCCGGCCGCCTCGTTCCTTTGGCTGGTCCTGCAGCACGGCGCCGTCTACCCGGGCGCCGAATCTGTCGGTGCGGGGTCCCACGGCGCCGGCAGCGGCCCCGGCGCCGGCACTGCCGAGGTGCTGCCGTGGATCGCCGGCCTCAAGCTTGAGCTCGCTTTCCGGATGGACGCGCTGGCCTGGGTCATGTCGCTGCTGGTCCTCGGCGTGGGGGCGCTGGTGCTTGTCTACTGCGCCCGGTACTTCAAGGACAAGGACGAGCATCTGGGCGGCTTCGGGGCCCAGCTGCTCGCCTTCGCCGGCGCAATGTTCGGACTTGTGAGCGCAGATGACCTCCTCCTGATGTTCGTCTTCTGGGAACTGACCACGGTGCTCTCGTACCTGCTGATCGGCTACGCCCGCACCCGACTGTCCGCCCGGCGCTCGGCGCTCCAGGCGCTTATGGTGACCACCGCAGGCGGCCTGGCCATGCTCGTGGGCTTGATCATCCTCGGCTCGGCCGCAGGAACGTACCGGATCCAGGCCATCCTGGAACAAGCCCCCACATTGGCCACCGGCCCCGCGGGGGACGCCGTGGGCACCGCCGTCGTCCTCATCCTGATCGGTGCCATCACCAAATCCGCCCTGGTCCCCTTCCATTTCTGGCTCCCCGGCGCCATGGCGGCCCCCACACCAGTGAGCGCCTACCTGCACGCGGCCGCCATGGTGAAGGCCGGCATTTACCTCGTGGCGCGGCTCGCACCCGGATTCGCCGGAACAAGTTATTGGCTGCCGATGGTGCTGGGCCTGGGCCTGGCCACCATGCTGGTGGGCGGCTACCGGGCCCTCCGGCAGACTGACATCAAGCTCATCCTCGCCTACGGCACCGTCAGCCAGCTCGGCTTCCTGACCATGGTGGTCGGCCTCGGAACGCCCGACGCGGCGCTCGCCGGCCTCGCGCTGCTACTGGCGCACGGGCTCTTCAAGGCCACCCTCTTCCTCGTCGTCGGCATCATCGACCACCAGGCGGGAACGCGCGACCTGCGCAAACTCTCCGGCGTCTACGGGTCTGCCCGCGCCCTGGCGGTCGTCGCTGCGATCGGCGCGGCCTCGATGGCCGGCGTCCCGCCGCTGGCCGGTTTCGTCGCGAAGGAATCGGTCTTCGAGGCGTTCGTCCACTACGGCACCGGATCCGTGCCCGGGCTGCTGATCCTGGCAGGGCTGGTCCTGGGCTCCATCCTGACCTTCGCGTACAGTGCCCGCTTCATGTGGGGTGCCTTCGCGGTGAAGCCCGGCGTCGAGCCCACGGCGTTCAAGCCGATCAAGCCGGCGTTCCTCGCCGCCCCGGCGGTCCTGAGCCTCCTGACGATCGTCTATGGACTGTGGCCCGCCCCCGTGGACGGCTGGATCCAGCCCTACGCCGCGCTCTTCGCTGACGGCGGCGAGCACGACGGCGCCTCCGCCGGCGGCGGCGCGGGGCACCTGGAACTGTGGCACGGTTTCACCGTGTCCCTCGGGCTGACCGCCGTAACCTTCGCGCTGGGCCTCGCCATGTACTACGGCCGCAACGCCGTGGCGCGCCTGCAGGGCCGGGTCCCCGGCTGGATCGACGGCGACCGCGCCTACCAGACCACCATCGGGGCCCTTGATGACACGGCCGTCTGGGTGACCGGTCGGACCCAGCGTGGTTCGCTGTTCTTCTACCTTTCAGTCATCCTCACCGTGGCTTTTGCGCTGCCGCTTTCGGCGCTGCTGCTTGCCCGCAAGCCGCTGCCCGGCGGCCTGTACTTCATCGACCCCAACTCGCCGCTGCAGCTGGTGGCCGGTGCCGGGATCGTCATTGGAGCGCTGGCTGCCGTCCGTGCCAACAAACGTTTCCTGGCCGTGCTGATGGTCTCCGTCACCGGCTACGGCGTTGCGCTGATGTTTGCCCTGCAGGGCGCACCGGACCTCGCACTGACCCAGATGCTCGTGGAAACCATCATCCTGGTGGCGTTCGTCCTGGCCATGCGCAGCCTCCCTGCCGAGCTGCGGGACCGGACCGGCGGAAAATACCGGGTCATCCGGGTAATCATCGGCCTCGCCTTCGGAACCACGATGATCTTCGTGGCCATCTACGCACTCGGGGCCCGCGTGGCGCTTCCGGTCTCGCTGGAGTTCCCGCGGCTGGCCTACGAGGGCGGCGGAGGCCTCAACGTCGTCAATGTCACCCTGGTGGACATCCGCGCCTGGGACACCTTCGGCGAGATTTCGGTGCTGGCCCTGGCTGCCACCGGCGTGGCAAGCCTGATCTTTGTCCGGGGCCGCGGAGACAGGATCCAGACGTCTTCGTCCGTGGCCGAGGGCACTGTGGGCCGGCGCAACGGTGCGAGGGGCAACACCCGCGATGATGCCGCGCTGGCGCTGAGCCGCCGGTTCGCCGCCGCGACCCGCGACGCGTGGCTCGTGGCCGGGCGGACCATGGCACCGGAACGGCGCTCGATCATCTTCGAAGTCGTCGCCAGGCTCATCTTCCATTCCATGATCGTCTTCTCCATCTACCTCCTGCTGTCCGGGCACAACCTGCCGGGCGGAGGCTTCGCCGGCGGGCTCACCGCCGGCCTGGCCCTGACCATCCGCTACCTCGCCGGGGGCCGCTTCGAGCTGCGGGAAGCCACGCCCGTTGGCGCCGGCACCCTGCTGGGAATCGGCCTCGCCACTGCGGCGGCCGCCGGCATGATGCCGCTGCTGCTCGGCGGCCAGGTGTTCCAGAGCGCCATCGTCGAGCTCTGGCTGCCCGTATTCGGCGACATCAAGTTCGTCACCTCGACCATCTTCGACATCGGTGTGTACGTGGTGGTGGTCGGCCTGGTCCTGGACGTGCTGCGCAGCCTGGGTGCAGAAATCGACGAGCACTTCGAAGAACATCCCGCGGCTCCGCTGGAAGAACAGGAAGCCGGCGGAATCCCTGCGGAAACGACGGGCAAGGGGATAGCGTGAACGTCAATCTGACCCTGCTGACCGTCATGGGAGCCCTGTACGCCTGCGGCATCTACCTGATCCTCGAGCGCAGCCTGACCCGGGTCCTGCTGGGCCTCATGCTGCTGGCCAACGCCACCAACCTGCTGATCCTCACGACCGGCGGCTACGCCGGGCTGGCGCCGATGTTCAACAAGGACACCGACCCGGGGGACTATAACGACCCCCTGCCGCAGGCCCTGATCCTGACCTCGATCGTGATCTCTTTCGCCGTCACAGCCTTCATGCTGGGCATCATCTACCGCTCGTGGGTCCTGGCCCGCCAGGACGAGATCCAGGACGATGCCGAAGACCGCCGCGTCGCGGCGACGCCCCGCTTCGACGCCGAGGACGACTCTGTGATACCCGTCGAAACCTCCGAATTCCCCCTGGCCATGATCGGCTCCGATGCCACGGGGATTTCAGACGCCGCCGGGGAGACCGCCGCAGCGATCATGTCGGGCGACCGCCCGGTCCTGGCTGAAAACGCCGCCGCGGAAGAACGGCCGGGATCCCGGAACGCGGCCCTAAGCCCGGAAGGAGGCGGAGAGTGAACATCACCAGTTTTGCCCCGCTCGCCGTCGTACTTCCCATCCTTGGCGCCGCACTGGCGTTCCTGCTGATCCGGTCCCCCCGGTCCCAGCGGGCCGTCAGCATCGCGGTCCTGTCCCTGACGCTGCTGCTTGAATGCTGGCTCCTTGCCTCCGTCTGGGAGGGCGGGGCGGCAGCGGTGAACCTCGGCGGCTGGCTTCCGCCCTGGGGCATCGTGATGGTGGTGGACCAGTTCTCCTCGCTCATGCTCGTGGTGTCCTCCGCCGTGAGCCTCGCCGTGCTGGTCTACGCGACAGGGCAGGGCATGGCCGACGGCGACCGCGACGCGCCGGTATCGATCTTCCACCCCACCTATCTGATCCTGGTGGCAGGGGTGTCCAACGCCTTCCTGTCCGGGGACCTCTTCAACCTCTACGTGGGCTTTGAGATCCTCCTGACGGCCAGCTATGTGCTGATCACACTGGGCGGGACAGGCCCCCGCATCCGCGCCGGGGTCACTTACGTGGTGGTCTCGGTGGTCTCCTCGGTGCTCTTCCTGATCGCGATCGCCATGATCTACGGCGCTACCGGAACTATCAACATGGCCGACCTCGCTATCAAGCTCGCCGACCTCGACCAGGGCACGCGGACCCTGCTGCACGTCATGCTGCTGGTTGCTTTCGGCATCAAGGCTGCGGTGTTCCCGCTGTCCTTCTGGCTCCCGGACTCCTACCCGACCGCGCCCGCCCCCGTCACGGCGGTGTTTGCCGGCCTGCTGACCAAGGTCGGGGTCTACGCCATGGTGCGCACGGAGACGCTCCTGTTCCCCGGGGACACGCTCAATGCGCCGCTCATGGTGGCCGCCTTGTTGACCATGGTCGTGGGGATCCTCGGCGCCCTGGCCCAGAGCGACATCAAGCGGCTCCTGTCCTTCACGCTGGTCAGCCACATCGGCTACATGGTGTTCGGACTGGCGATGTCAACGGCGGCCGGCCTGGCCGCCGCGGTCTTCTACGTCGTCCACCACATCACCATCCAGACCAGCCTGTTCCTGGTGACCGGCCTGATTGAACGCCGGGGCGGAAGCTCCTCGGTGGACCGCGTGGCCGGCTTGGCCAAGCTGTCCCCGCTGCTGGCCGTGCTCTTCTTCGTCCCCGCGATGAACCTGGCCGGGATCCCGCCGTTCTCGGGCTTCCTGGGTAAGCTCGGGCTCCTGCAGGCGGGCATCCAGCTCGGCACGCCGCTGGCCTACGCACTGGTGATCGGGGGAGTGCTCACCAGCCTGCTGACGCTGCTGGCTGTCGCCAGGGTCTGGAACCGCGCGTTCTGGCGCAAACCCGAGGACGCGGAACATCCGGACGCGGTGCTGCTCGCCGCTTCCCGGGACTCGGCCACCGGGAACAGGGCAGGGAAATCCAACGTCATCTTGCTGCCGCGGACCATGGTGGGCTCCACCCTGGGCCTGGTGATCCTCGGCGTGGCGCTGACAGTTTTCGCAGGGCCCCTGTTCAAGGTGGCCGACCAGTCCGCAAGGGAGATGCTGGACAGGTCCTCGTACATCCAGGCGGTGCTGGGCGAGGACGCGCCCGTCCCGGCGATCGCCGAGCTCGCGCCCGGCCAGCGGCCGGAGGGCCGGAAATGAGCCGGAAGCGGATCTCGCTGCGCCAGGAACTGCCGCTGCTGGTGTGGCTTGTGATCGTCTGGGGTGCCCTCTGGCAGAACTTCAGTCCGGGCAACCTGCTCTTCGGGGCACTCGTCGCGGTGGTGGTGGCCAGGGTGTTCTACTTGCCGCCGGTGGAACTCGGCGGACGTTTCAACGCCCTCCGTGCGATCTTCTTCGCGTTTGTGTTCCTGGCGAAGGTCGTGGAGGCCAGCCTCCAGGTACTGTTCCTTGCCGTCGTCCGGGGACCGCGGGTGATCAGCGCCGTCGTCGCCGTCCCGCTGCGGAGTCGTTCCGACCTCCTGGTGACGGCCACCGGGCATGTGATCTCGCTGATTCCCGGGTCGCTGGTGGTGGAGGTGGACAGGTCGACGTCCACGCTCTATATCCATGGGATCAATGTCCGTAATGCCGAGGACGGGGCCAGGCTCCGCAAGGAGGTCCGGGACACCGAGGCCTCCCTGATCCGCATCATGGGGACCAAGGACGAACTGTCCGCACTGAACCAGGAGGTGGGCGCGTGATGCAGCTTGTTCTGACGGTGACCGCCGTCGTACTCTCCGTGGCCGCGGCCGGGGCCATCATCCGGATCGCGAGGGGCCCGTCGCTGCTGGACCGGGTGCTCGCGGTCGATGTGCTGTTGGCCATCTTCGGCGCCGCACTGTGCATTGACATGGCCGTCAACCGGAATTTGAACAACCTGATGCTGCTGGTGGCGATGTCCATCATCGGCTTTGTCGGCTCCGTCACGGTGGCCCGGTTCGTGGCGGACAGGAGGGAACCCACCCGTGATTCCTGACACGCTCCCCGCCGACGCCGTGATCGACGCCGTATCCGCCGTCTGCATGGTGGCCGGTGCGCTGATGTCCCTCGCTGCGGCCGTCGGGCTGCTGCGGTTCCCGGACCTCATGAGCCGGATGCACGCCGCGACGAAGCCCCAGGTGCTCGGCCTGTTCCTGCTGCTTCTGGCCGTGGGTCTGCAAATGCGCGTCTGGTGGGTCTGGCCCGTGCTGATGGTGGCGTGGCTCTTCCAGCTGCTCACCGTGCCTGTCGCCGCCCACATGGTGGGCCGGGCCGGCTACCGGACCAAGCACCTGCACCCCGAGCTGCTAAGCACGGACGAGCTCGAGGCCGTGGTCCAGAGGGCGGCCGCCCAGCGTCGGCTGGACGACGACGGCGGCGGGGCCGACGGCCGGGGTTAGACGATGTCCTGGGTCTTGGCGAAACGGGTGACCGCACGCTGCGTGCCGCGGTTCGCGAGAACCTGGATGATGGCGCTGACCGACGCGGAAATCAGGGCGAAGGTCAGTGCCGAGCGCAGCGTGGTGGGGACGTCGTCGTCATGGCCCTTGGGCGGCTTGTTGCCCGTGGTCTTTTCCCAGACGGTGTCGACGAGCTTGGTTCCGGCGAAGCCGGCCAGCAGGCTGATGCCGGTGCCCAGCAGTTTGATGACAATGTTCATTCTTGGGACTCCTTGCGGCAGGAAACAGGGCTTCCCCTAGCCTAGCGCCCAGCCCGGCCGAGTATCTCCGACAGGGCTTCGACCACCAGATCGTGGTCGGCTTTCTGGGGCAACCCGGAGACCGTGACGGTGCCGACCGCCCCCGTGCCCCTTAGGTAGATCGGAAAGGCGCCGCCGTGGGCGGCGAACATGGACTGGTCGAACCAGGCGTTGTCCTCGATCCGTCCGCCGGCTGCCCGGGCGCGGAGGCCCACGAGCAGCGACGGGACCTCGTACCGCACGGCAGTGCGTTTCTTGGCGTTGATCCACCGTTCGTTGTCCGGGGTGGCGCCGTCCAGTGCCGCGTGGAAGAGGACCTGCTCGCCTTTGCTGATATCGATGGCGATTGGCAGTGAGCGTGTCCTGCCCAGCTCAACGAGGAGGAGCCCGAGGTCCAGGGCGTCGTCCTTGCTGAAGGACGCGAACTGGAGCGCGTCGATCTCAGACAGGATGCGGCCGATCAGCGCCGCCAGGGACCCCGGCGGTTGCGGCTCGCTCGAGTCCGGGTCATAGTCAGCGGAGGACCCTGATGTGGCTGGTGTAAGCGTCACAATAATCCAGCTTTCCGGTTGGTTGTCCGTCTGCCCTCCGGCGGCAGCCCGTGTCCGCGCCACTGCCGACTCTATCAAGCCCGGTGCTCACGGACACCGGCGCGGACGTGTTCCCTGCCGGCAGGGACCGGGCCGGCCGCCGGCTCCAGATTGTGACTGCCGGCCGCGGATTCCCGGACTGCCGGGTGTAAACTGGACACCGCCCACAAGGGTGATTTTAGATACGACAGGGGAGCGCCGCCGTCGGTCATCACCGGGGAGATCCGGGGAAGCCAAAGGTGGGCGCTGAGAGTGCGGACAGCCGCAGACCCTCGAACCTGATCCGGTTAGTACCGGCGCAAGGGAGTCGAGTTCTCAGAGTGCCCGGAGCGGCGGCGAAAGCCACAGCCGGCCGGGGCACTCTCCCCTCCTGTTCCTCAGGAGGACGACATGACTGATATTTTTGCAAACCAGACGCTCAACCGGCGCGGCTACAACTGGCGTGTGGTCGACATCGTCGTGGCTGCGCTGATCGCCGTTGCCGGCGGCGTTATCTTCTGGGCTTGGGATCAGGGCGCCAACCTGGTCTCGGCACCTGTTAATGCGCTCTACCCGCCGCTGTCCGGCCTCTACGCAGGCGGCTGGATGATTCCGGCCATCCTGGGCATGCTCATTGTCCGCAAGCCGGGGGCGGCGTTGTTCTGCGAAACCGTCGCCGCTACGGGCGAGCTGATCATGGGCTCGCAGTACGGCACGACGGTGCTGATTTCCGGTGTCCTGCAGGGCCTCGGTGCGGAACTGGTGTTCGCCGCGTTCCTGTACAAGAGGTTCAACCTGCCGGTGTCCCTGCTGGCAGGGGCCGGCGCGGGCCTGTTCTGCGGCCTGAACGACTCCTTCCTGCCCTGGGGCTGGAACATCGCCTACGAGCCCGGGGACAAGCTCGCCTACATCATCTTCACGGCAGTCTCCGGCGCAGTAATCGCCGGAGCCCTGGCCTGGCTCGCCACCCGCGGCCTGGCCAGGACCGGGGTCCTGGGCTCCTTCGCGTCCCGCAAGGCCGCCACAGAGCCCGTCTCTTCCTGACGTCCGCGCGCCGCACATGACACCTTCCAACACGGTCCGCCCGGCAGCGGTCACGGCCCGCGGCTGGGGCTGGCGGCACGCCGGCCGGCCCCGGCCCGCGGTCAACGGACTGGACCTGGACATCCGGCCCGGGGAGCGGGTGCTGCTGCTGGGCCCTTCCGGCGCCGGCAAATCCACGCTGCTCCACGCCCTGGCGGGCGTGCTCGGCGACAGTTCCGCCGGCGCCGCGGGCGGAGCCGGTTCGCCGGGCCTGCCCGCGGACGCGGAGGATTCCGACGAGACAGGGAGCCTCCTGATCGACGGCTGCCCGCCACGCGCGCAGCGCGGTCGGGCCGGGCTCATGCAGCAGGACCCGGAAACCCAAGTGGTGCTCTCGCGCCTCGGCGACGACGTCGCCTTCGGGGCGGAGAACCTTTCCGTGCCGCCGGAGAAAATCTGGCGGCGTGTGCAGGAAGCGCTCGACGACGTCGGGCTGGGCCGGCTGCCGCTGGACCACCCGACGTCGGCCCTCTCCGGCGGGCAGAAGCAGCGACTGGCGCTTGCCGGCATCCTGGCGATGCGTCCCGGGCTGCTCCTTCTCGACGAACCCACCGCCAACCTGGACCCTGCCGGCGTCCTGGAGGTCCGCGACGCCGTGGGCCGCAGCCTGGACAAGACCGGCGCCACCCTGGTTGTGGTGGAACACCGCGTGGCCGTGTGGAAAGACCTCGTGGACCGGATCGTGGTGCTGCAGCCGGGGTCGGCCACGGAATCCGCCGTGCTGATTGACGGGCCCCCCGACCAGGTCCTGGAGCAGGCGCGGGACATGCTCATTGCTGCGGGCGTCTGGGTGCCGGGGCATGTGCCAACGACCCGGGCCCGTTCAGCGGGGGGTACGGCGGGGACAGCCGGGACCCTCGGGACGGCCGGGGCATCCGGGGTGGCGGCCGGAGCGCTGCTGCTCGCCGCGGAAGACCTGGCGGTGTCCCGTGAGCGGCCGCGCCGGGCGGGCCGACGCGGGGGGTTCCGGACCATTCCGCCGCATCCCGTGCAGTCCGGCATCACAGCGCGGGTCCGTGCGGGGGAGGCCCTGACGATCACCGGACCCAACGGTTCGGGGAAGTCGACCTTTGCCCTAACCCTGGCCGGTCTCCTGCAGCCTGTCTCCGGGGCGGTCTCCGCAACTATGGAGCTCAGCGCCGGCGCCGGAATCGACCCGTACCGGTGGAAGGCCCAGCAGCTGATCGCCAGGATCGGGACCGTCTTCCAGGAACCCGAGCACCAGTTCGTCACAGGCCGCGTGCTTGACGAGCTGATGTTCGGGCCCAGGCACCTCGGCTATGGCGAGGAGCGTGTGGACGAGCTGCTCGAGCGGCTGCGGCTTACGGAGCTGGTGGACGCCAACCCCTACACGCTCTCCGGCGGTGAAAAGCGGCGGCTCTCGGTGGCCACCGTGCTCGCCGCCCACCCTCGGGTGCTGGTGCTCGACGAACCCACGTTCGGTCAGGATGCAAACACCTGGGCCGAGCTCGCCTCGTTCCTTTCCGAGCTCCTCGAGGCCGGCACTGCCGTCGTCTCCGTCACGCACGATCAGGAATTTACCGCCGTCCTCGGCGGCGCCGAACTCAGCCTCAACGCACCGGGGCTGGAAGTGGCGGCGCCATGAGGCAAGTCCTGAGCCTGCGCGGCAACCGTTCCCTGCTGACCCGGGCCAATCCGCTGGCCAAGTTCGCCGCCGTCGTCATGATCACCCTGGTGCTGGCATTGTCGATCGACTGGGTCTCGGCGTCCGTGGCGCTTGCCTTCGAACTGATGCTTGTCCCCCTGGCCGGACTGACCGTTCCCCTCCTCTGGCAGCGGGGCTGGCCCCTGACGCTCGCCGCGGCGCTGGGCGGCTGGAGCACCGCCATCCTCGCGCCGGACACCGGACCCATACTGTTCGATGCCGGCATCTGGTCCATCAGCGCCGGATCCCTGCAGCTGGGCCTCGGCTTCATGCTCCGCGGACTCGCCATCGCGCTGCCCGCGGTGCTGCTGATGAGCTGCACCGACCCCACGGACCTGGCGGACGCCCTGGCGCAGAACGCGAAGCTTCCGCACCGCTTCGTCCTGGGCACCCTGGCGGCCATGCGCCTCGTGGGGCTCATGGCCGAGGAATGGCAGACCATCGGCATGGCCCGGCGTGCCCGCGGCGTGGGCTCGCGCGGCAACCCGTATCAACGGCTCCGTGCGACTTTGGGGCAGAGTTTCGGGCTGATGGTGCAGGCCATCCGGCGCGCTTCCCGGCTCGCCGTCACCATGGAAGCCCGGGGCTTCGGCGGCGCTGCACGGACCTGGGCGAGGGCCTCGACGTTCAGCGGCCTCGACATCTGGGTTCTGCTGGGCGGTCTGGGCATCGCCGCGGCCGCCGCGGCGGCAGCGCTCGGGGCCGGCACCTGGAACCTCGTCTTCCTCACCCGGCAATAACAGATTCCGACGCCGGAACGGCGCAGTGCCCGAGTCCCGCACCGGAGGCGACCCTGCGGTCCGCCGCGGGCGCCGCCCCGGTTATCGCACAGCGCGGGTAACGGTGTGAGATTAACGCCATTCCGGGCGTGATTGCCGGGGCGGATAACTCATCCGTGATATTTTTCTGGAATGACTCAACAGACTGCTGAATACGTAGGCGTCCTTCTCCGCGATGCCCGCGGGGAGAAGGGCTGGACGCAGGGACAGCTGGCCGCCGAACTGGGCACCAGCCAAAGCGCGATCGCCCGGATGGAGCAGGGCAAGCAGAACCTGAGCCTGAAGATGATCCAGCGGCTGGAGACCATCGTCGGCCGGACGATCGTCAAAGTGGGCCGGCCGCAGATGACCCACCTCCGGGTTGAGGGCGGCCGCACCCTCTCCGGCGCCGTGGACGTCAACAGCAGCAAGAACGCCGGCGTGGCCCTGCTCTGCGCCAGCCTCATCAACCGCGGCACCACCACCCTTCGCCGCCTGGCCAGGATCGAAGAGGTCAACCGGATCGTCGAGGTCCTGACCAGCATCGGCGTCGAATGCACCTGGCTCAACGCGAACGATCTCCAGATCCGCCGGCCCGCGGTCCTGGACCTCGCGTCCATGGACGTCGAGGCCGCCCGCCGGACCCGCAGCGTCATCATGCTGCTGGGCCCCCTGCTGGACGAATCCGGCGAATACCGGCTGCCCTACGCTGGCGGCTGCGACCTCGGCACCCGCACGGTGCAGCCGCACATGCAGGCGCTGCGCCAGTTCGGCCTCAGCGTCGAGGCGAAGTCCGGGTTCTACGCCGTGCAGGCGCCGCCGTCGGACGGCGACGACCGGTCCTTCGTGCTGAGCGAACGCGGTGACACCGTCACCGAAAACGCCATCATGGCAGCCGCGCACCGCCGGGGCACCACGATCATCCGCAACGCCAGCCCCAACTACATGGTGCAGGACCTGTGCTTCTACCTGCAGATGCTCGGCGTGGCGATCGACGGCGTCGGCACCACGACACTGAAGATCACCGGCCGCCCGTCTGTGGACGTGGATATCGAATACTTCCCGTCCGAGGACCCGATCGAGGCGATGAGCCTCATCACCGCCGGCATCGTGACGAACTCGGAAGTCACCATCCGCCGCGTCCCGATCGAGTTCATGGAAATCGAGCTCGCCACGCTGGAACAGATGGGCCAGCGGCTTGAAATCTCCGGCGAGTATGTGGCCCGCAACGGCCGGACCCGGCTGGTCGACGTCACCACCAAACCCTCGGAGCTGCGCGCGCCGGAAGACAAGATCCACCCCATGCCGTTCCCCGGCCTGAACATCGACAACCTGCCGTTCTTCGCCGTCATTGCTGCCAACGCCCAGGGACAGACCATGATCCATGACTGGGTCTACGAGAACCGGGCGATCTACCTGACCGAACTGAACAAGCTGGGCGCCCAGGTGCAGCTGCTTGACCCACACCGGATCTACGTCAACGGGCCCACCAAGTGGCGTGCGGCCGAGGTGGGCTGCCCGCCTGCCCTCCGTCCGGCCGCCTGCCTGCTGCTGGCCATGCTTGCCGCCCGCGGAGTCTCGGAACTGCGCAACATCTACGTCATTGAACGCGGCTACGAGGACCTGGCCGAGCGCCTCAACACCATCGGCGCGAAGATCGAGTACTTCCAGGACTGATTCCCCGGCTCGTCCCGGCCTGAGCCGCGCGGTCACCCCCGCCCATCCGGGGCCCCGGGACGGGCGCGGAGTGGCGCCGCGTTGTGGCGCGGGCCCTGTCCTCCCGCGCACAATAGATGCATGCGCACTTTCGGCGTTGAGGAAGAGCTCCTGATTGTCGACCCGGGGACGGGCTCCCCGCTTGCCCTGGCTGACGCCCTCATGGCCCGCCTGAATCCCCGGGACATCGTGTGCCACGACGACGCCGGATTCAGTTACGAGCTCAAGCTCGAACAGATCGAAACCCAGACCGTGCCGTGCCTGGATCATGCACGGCTGCTGGCGGAAATCCGGCAGGGCAGGACCGCCGCGGACCAGGCCGCCCGGATGCACGGCGCCCGCGTGGCGGCCCTGGCCACGTCCCCGCTTGCCCCGGAGACCCACACCACGCCCAAGCCGCGGTACGCCACCATGGAGCAACGGTACGGCGTCACTGTCCGCGACCAGCTGACGTGCGGCCTCCACGTCCACACCTTCGTTGAGTCCCCCGAAGAGGGGGTCGCGGTCATGGACAGGATCCGCGACAAGCTGGCCGTGCTGATAGCCCTCAGCGCCAACTCGCCCTTCTGGAATGGCGCGGAGACAGGATTCGAAAGCTACCGCACGCAGGCCTGGAACCGGTGGCCGGCTGCGGGCCCGTCGATGATCTTTGGCAGCCTGGCCGTCTACCGGCGCGTGGTCCGCAGACTGCTGGAAAGCGGCGTGCTCTTCGACGAAGGCATGATCTACTTCGACGCCCGGCTGTGCCGGCACCATCCCACCGTGGAAATCAGGGTGGCCGACGTGTGCCTCGGGGCCGAGGACACGGCACTGATCGCGGTCCTGGTGCGCGCGCTCGTGGAATCGGCAAGCCGGGAGTGGAACGACGGCGTCGAGCCCGCCCCCGTGCCCACCGTTCTCCTGCGGATGGCCGCCTGGCAGGCGAGCAACTGCGGTGTGGCCGGGCAGCTGCTGGATTTCGGCAGCTTCCGGCCCGCCCCTGCCCGGGAGGTCGTCGAAGCGCTCGTGGACTACGTGGCCCCGGTGCTGGCAGAGCAGGGCGAACTCCCCCTGGTACGCGCGGGCGTGAAGCGGATCCTCGAGCAGGGCACCGGTTCCCAGGCACAGCGCCGCCAGTTCAGCGATGCCGGGCTGGCCGGCGTCGTTGCCCACGCGGTCAACGTGACAACGCAGCAGGGCATTGGGAAGGCAGTTCCGGCTAGATCTGCTTGAGCGCCTGCCCGAGGTCGCGGATGAGGTCCTCGACGTCTTCCAGGCCCACGGACAGCCGCACTACGCCGTCACTCAGTCCGATCGACGCCCGGCCTTCCGGGCCCATGGCGCGGTGGGTCGTCGTCGCCGGGTGCGTGATGAGGGACTTCGAATCACCCAGGTTGTTGGAGATGTCGATGATCCGCAGCGCATCCAGGAGGGCGAAGGCTGCCTCTTTCGCGGAGCGCCCTGGCGAGGGGCAAAGCTCCAGCGTGAGCACGGTGCCGCCGGCCTTCATCTGCTTCGCGGCGAGCTCGTACTGCGGGTGGGACTGCAGCAGCGGATACTTGACCCAACTGACGGCGGGCTGCTCTTCCAGCCATTGGGCCAGGCGCAGCGCCGACGCCGAGGAGTGGTTGACGCGCAGCGCCATGGTTTCCAGGCCCTTGGCCAGGACCCAGGCGTTGAAGGCGGACAGTGCCGGACCGGTGTGCCGCATGAGCTGCTTGACGGGCCCGTCCACGAACTCCTTGGTTCCCAGGATGGCACCGCCCAGGACCCGGCCCTGCCCGTCAATGTGCTTGGTGCCGGAGTAGACGATCACGTCCGCGCCGAGGTCTCCGCAGCGCTGCAGGAGGGGAGTGGCGAAGACGTTGTCGACGACGACGGTGGCTCCCGCGGCGTGCGCGAGTTCGCTCACCGCGGCGATGTCGACGATTTCCTGCATCGGGTTCGACGGCGACTCGAAGAAGACCGCCGTCGTCGGCTTGGACAACGCGGTCCGCCACTGGTCCAGGTCCGGGCCGTCGACGAAGACCGTCTCCACGCCCCAGCGGGGCAGGATCTCGTTGAGGATCACGAAGCAGGAGCCGAAGAGCGAGCGGGCCGCGACCACACGGTCACCGGCCCCGAGCAGCGCGCCGAGAGCGGTGAAGACGGCTGACATGCCCGATGCCGTGGCGAAGCATGCCTCGGTGCCTTCGAGCAGCCGGAGCCGTTCCTGGAAGGTCGCGACCGAGGGGTTGCCGTAGCGGGAGTAGACGAAGCGGTCGTCCTCGCCGGTGAATGCGCGCTCGGCGGCGGCGGCGGATTCGTAGACAAATCCGGAGTTCAGGAAGATCGGTTCGGTGGTTTCCTGGAAGCCGGTGCGGTCAAGGCCGCCGCGGACAGCCTGGGTGTCGGGGCTCCAGCCGGCGGCGTCGGGGTTGAAAGTCACTTATTTCTTTCCAATGCTGGTGGGCAGGCCGCGGTTCTTCCAGCCGTTGACGGTCCGGTCGCCGTAGCGGTCCGGTTCGCCTTCGAAGCCTTCGAGGACGTTGTACGAGGTGTACCCGGCCTGCGTGGCTGCGGTCGCGGCAGCGATGGAGCGGGCCCCGGAGCGGCAGAGGAACACGAGTTCGACGGCGGTGTCCTCCGGCACCCGCGCCTTCAGTTCGGCGATGAACCGCGAATTGGGGATGCCGCCGGCAAGGTTCCACTGGATGAACAGGGTGCCGTTTGGCTGTTCGGTCGCGGTCGCGGCCGCGGTTTCCGGGATGCCGATGTGGGCCCATTCGGCCTCCGTGCGGACGTCCACCAGGATGGCGCCGTCCTGCAGCTTGGCCCAGGCCTCCTGCGGACTAAGGTCTCCGGCGTAGCTCATGCGTGGCCCTCGAAGGCGTCTTCCGAGCCGAAACCGTCGCTCTCCAGATCATCCACAGCGCTGGCGACGGCGGCGTCCGCGCTGGCGATGGCGGCCGGCAGGACGACGGCCTGCGCCACGATCACGGTACTGCCGTTGAAGGTGGCGGAGGCGCTTCCATGCAGGACGTAGCCGTCGGCCAGTGCGGCCGAGACACGCTCGCAGAAGGCGCGGTCATCGGGGCCGGTGAACAGCCGGTAGGCCAGTTTTTCCTCCGCGGCCGTTTCGGGTGCGGCGGGAGGTGCCGCTGGGGTGGACGCGTCAGGCATGACGGATCTCCTTCTTTCACGCTTGCAGATCGAATGGTCGATGATGCCGAGTCTTCACCTGAGGCACCCCGCCGTGGGAGGAGGGTTGCCGACCGGCCAGTCAGGGCTTGACGCCGGTTCTCATTACTCCCCAAAAACGTAACACTTACTTCTCCGGCCCGCACCGCCGCCGTCGTCATGTTAAGTAACCGGCCCGCCCGCGGCGCTCAGTGTCCCTGGACGGTTCGGGGCCCGGCGGTCAAAGACAAGGCGCCGTAGTGCCACAAGAGAGGTATTACCTGTGCGGGATTCCGGTTCCGGCCCGACAGTTCGAGTGGTGCCTACTCGGGCGTTCCCCCGGGCCGCTCGCATTTACTGGGAGTGCACGTTCGGTTAGCTCCCGTCCGCCCGCTCAGCACCGAAATGGAGAAACTCTGATGCCCCGCATCCTCGTCACCGGCATCGGCGGGCCCGCGGGCCGCGCCGTCGCCGCCCAGCTCAGGGCCCGGGGCTTTCCGGTCCTCGGCACAGACTTCCGTGACCTTCCCGCCGAGGCCGGCCTCACCGTCGTGGCGGTCCCTCCCGCCACCGATCCGGAAAGGATTTCGGCGCTGCGCCGGCTCATTGCCAGCGAGAAGATCGACCTGGTGATCCCGACGCTCAGCGAGGAACTTCCGCATATCGCGGCAGCCCGTGCCGGGTTCGGGGCGGACGTGCGCGTCATCATCGGGGACCCCGGCCCGGTGGCCCTCGCCAACGACAAGCTCTTCACCGCGTGGCAACTCCGGCAGGGAGGCGTCCCCGTCCCCCGCTTCGGCGTCCCCGGTGATTTCGCCGACGCAGGCGCCGCGATGGCCGCGCTCGGCGGCCCTGTCGTGATCAGGCCGCGGGTCTGCCGCGGCGGGCGCGGGGTGATCGTCGTCGACGGCACCACCGGCGTGGATTGGGCCAGCCTTCCGGAAGGGCAGATTGTCCAGGAGTTCATCCCTGGCGCCGAGTACGGGCCCATGGTCTTCGGCACGCCCGCGCACAACAGCACGGCGCCGTTCGCCATCGTCGTCGAAAAGACCGAACTGGCCCACGGCAACGCGGTGTCCGCCCGCCGTTTGGGAACGGGAGAGTCCATGGATGTGGGCAATGTGGCGATGGCTGCCGTCCGGGCTCTCGGTCTGGCCGGCCCGGTCGATGTCGATGTCCGACGACGCGGGGACGGGACCCCGGTGGTGCTTGCGGTGACCGCCCGCTTCGGCGCGAACAGCGAAGCTGCTCCCGAACTCCTCGATGCCGTCCTGGCGTCGTTCACGCTTCCCTCTTTCAACCCGGCATCGTTCCGGCCAGGCGCGGGAGCCTACGCCAGTGTCCTGGTTTGAACCAGCCGTCCCGGGGGCATTGTTCCTGCTTTTGCTCCTCGGCTTGCCGATCCTCGTGTTCGGTCTCGTGAAGCTCCTGATCCTGCCGTTGGCGGTCTGGTTCGAAGTCCGGGCCTCCCGTCGGCGGCGCCGCGGTGTGCCAACTCTCCTGGATGAGTGGCCCAGCGTCTCGATCATTGTCCCGGCCTACAACGAGGCAAGAGTCATTGAGGACTGCGTTCGGTCCATCCAGCTCACCCGGTACGACCGGTACGACGTCATCCTCGTGGACGACGGTTCCACCGACAACACCGCCGGGCTGATGCAACGCCTCGCGGCAGCCGATCCGCGGATCACCGTCCTGACGCAGGCCAACGCCGGCAAGGGGGCCGCCCTTAACCTGGGCATCCGCAACGCCACCGGCGACGTCCTCATGTTCGCTGATGCGGACGGGATCTTCTCCGCCCGCACGGTCCTCCGGATGCTCCGGGGCTTCGAGGACAAGCGCACCGGCGCTGTCTGCGGCGACGACAGGGCGGTGAATCTGAACCGGGTGCAAACCCGGGTTCCGGCCTTCACCAGCCACATCGAAATCGGCATGGTCCGGCGCGCGCTGGCGCTGATCGGCGGCCTTCCCGTCGTCTCCGGCCACATCGGGGCGTTCCGCCGCGCGGTCATCGAGGACATCGGGCCGTTACGGGAAGACATGGTGGGGGAGGACCTGGAACTGACCTGGAGGGTGCACAAGGCCGGCTACCGGGTGGTCTTCGCCCCGCGTGCCCTCGTCTATGCGGAGTCGCCGTTGACCATCGGCGCACTCTGGCGGCACCGTGTCCGGCGGGCCCGTGGCCTGCTGCAAACCATGGGTGCCCACACGGGGATGATCGGCAACCCCCGCCACGGCCGGTTCGGGACGTACCTGCTGTTCACTGCCGTGACGATGGTGGTCTTCCCGGTTGCCCAGCTCCTGGCTCTTCCCTATCTGGCGTTCCTGCTCGCCCTCGGCCGCAGTCCGCTGGAGGCCGAGGTGTGGGGTTTCCTTGGCTGGACCGGGCTCTTCGTCACAGTCGTCCTCTCCGTGTTTGCGCTGGGCATGAACCGGGCGCGGAATTACCTGCGTCACGTATGGGCGCTCCCGCTCATTCCGTGCTACCCGGTGTTCACGGGCCTGACGATGGTCGCAGCGCTGGCCCAGGAACTCCGCGGCAAGGAAGCGCTGTGGAACAAGCTGGCCCGCAACGGCGCCGTCAGCGTCGAGGGTCTGGCACGGTTGCAGCGACCACTGGATACCGGGACTGGGGATGGGCGCCTTAAATGACTGCCCCGCGTTGCTTAGGGGTGGGGCGGGGGTGGATGCCGGCGTTATTGGACCGTGGCGAAGAGCGCGTCGAGCTCCGCCGTCAGCTGCCTGCGCAGCGCCGGGGTGCCGATTTCCTGGCCGTCGATGTGATTGACGGGCGCCAGGAGCCGGATGCTTGAGATCAGCCACACGGCGTCGGCGTCCATCAGGTCCTTGGGTTCCAGGGGTCCGTAGCCCAGTTCCCAGCCGGCTGCCTTGGCTGCAGTGAACAAGGCACCCTGGGACGTTCCCGGCAGGATGCCGCTGTCCAGCTGGGGTGTGATGAGCCTCCGGACCGTGCGGACGCCGCCGGCGCCGTCGTCGGAGGATTCCAGATGCGCCAGCAGCACGGTCGACGTCGGGCCCTCCAGGACCCGTCCGTCCGAGGAGGTGAAGATGACGTCGTCGGCGCCGTGCTTGTGGGCGTATCGCAGGGCCGCCATGTTCACGGCATAGGAGAGCGTCTTGGCGCCGAGCAGGAGCCACGGGGCGCGCTCGCCGATGTCGCTGTCGTAGCCGCGGTCCAGCAGGATCACGTCGATCCCGGTCTCCCGCTGGCGCCTGCCGGCAGCCGGGGGCGGGGATGCCTGGACCCAGCAGGTGGGAGCCGACGCGCCCTCGACCCCGCGGCTGGCCAGCAGCTTCACGACGACTTCATCCGTGCCCGCTTCTGTGTTCGCGTCCATGCCGACGACGTCGGCCGTGGCGGAATCGTACTGGTTCCGGTACTCGCGGATCGCGGTGTCGATCGCGCGCCGCCATGCGTCCTCGGCCGGAATGTCCAGGTCCAGGAGTCGGGCCGAGCCGGCCAGGCGGTTCAGGTGGGCCTGGATCTTGCGGGGATGGCCGCCGACGGCCAGCAGGGACTCGAACACGCCGTCGCCGCGGGTAGCACCTTGGTCCGTGGCCATCAGCTGTGGCATGGAGGCGTCGACAATGCGGCCGTTCCCGAACTCGGAATCCAGGAAGACCAGCACCGTGGCGGGCACGGGAACAGCGGCAGGAGAAGTCATGGCTACAGCTTAGTGCGGCAGATGCCGGGATAGGATTTGCAGGTTGCCCGTTCCGGAACTGTTCCGCGGGTCTGTAGCTTTGAGGGGTTCGCCTGTGCTGTGGCCGTTTCCGCTGACCGGGATATTCCCGTCCTGGGTGATTCTGATCCTGACCCTGATCGACCTCGTCATCCGTGTGCTGGCACTGGGCATAATCCCCGGCAACCGCCGGCCCACCACCGCCATGGCCTGGCTCCTGGGGATCTTCTTCGTGCCGTCCGTGGGCCTGGTGCTGTTCCTGCTCTTCGGAAATTTCCGCCTCTCGCGCAAGCGCAGGGCCCAGCAGGACGCCGTGAACAAGCGGGTCCGCGCAGGCACGTCCCAGCTGTCCGCCGTCGAAAGCGACTATGACGGACCCGAGTGGGTGGGCTCCGCTGCCGAACTGAACAAGACCCTCGGTTCCCTGCCGATGGTGGACGGCAACAGCGTGGAGCTGCTGCCGGGCTATCCGGATTCCGTCAAGGCGATGGCCGCGGCTGTCCGCGAAGCCAAGACCTTCGTCAACGCCGAGTTCTACATCATGAGCACGGACCACATCACGAATGACCTGTTTACTGCCCTCGAGGACGCTGCCGAGCGCGGCGTGGAAGTCCGGATCCTGTTCGACCACCTCGGCACGCTGCGCATCAAGGGTTACCGCAAACTCATTGCCCGGCTCAAGGCCAGCAAGATCCGCTGGCGGCCCATGCTGCCGCTGAACCCCGTCCACGGACAGTGGCGCCGGCCGGACCTGCGCAACCACCGCAAGATCATGGTGATCGACGGCGAGGTTGCCTTCACCGGCTCGCAGAACCTGATCGAACCGTCCTACAACAACCCCAGGCACCGCAAGGTGGGCCGGGAATGGGTGGAGCTCATGGCCTGCCTGCGCGGGCCGATCGTCACCACGCTCAACGTCGTCTTCGCGACCGACTGGCTTAGCGAAACCGACGAATCCCTCGAGGACCAGCTGGCGCACCGGCCAGAGTCCCACGCCGGCAACGTCACCGCCCAGGTTGTGCCCAGCGGTCCCGGCTTCATCACCGAGAACAACCTGCGGCTCTTCAACACGCTGATCTATTCGGCACAGCACAAGATCTCGATCTGCAGCCCGTATTTCGTCCCGGACGACTCCCTGCTTTACGCCGTGACGACGGCAGCGCAACGGGGCGTCGACGTCGAACTCTTCGTCTCGGAGAAGGGCGACCAGTTCCTGGTCCACCACGCGCAGCAGTCCTATTACGAGGCGCTGCTTGAGGCCGGGGTGCGGATCTACCTCTACAAGGCGCCGTTCGTCCTGCACGCCAAGCACTTCACGATCGACGACGAGGTTGCCGTGCTGGGTTCGAGCAACATGGACATGCGGTCCTTCTCGCTGAACCTGGAGGTCTCCGTCATGCTGCTGGGCGAGGACATCGTGAAGAGGATCCGGTCTGTGGAGAACACCTACCGCGACATCTCGCATGAACTCGTGCTCGCGGACTGGACGAAGCGGCCAATGCGGATCAAGTACGTGGACAATGTCGCGAGACTCACGGCCACGCTGCAGTAACCCCGGCGCAGCGGCCGGGTCCTAAGGTACGGCCTCAGCCTTGAGGGAAGTCGGCGCCGAGCGCTGAGAGGATGCCGAAGGCCTTGGTCCGGACCTCCTCGTACTCCTCTTCAGGGGATGAGTCTGCCGTGATGGCGCCCCCGACGCCGAGGCTCAGCGCCGCCGTGGTGCCCTCCTCGGCGTTGATCACCAGGGTCCTGATTGCGACGGCGAGGTCGGTGGCTCCGCTGAGCGAGAAGTAGCCGATCGCCCCCGAGTACACGCCGCGGGGTGCGGCTTCGAGCCGGTCCAGGATGGCCATGGTGCTGACCTTCGGGGCGCCCGTCATGGACCCGGCGGGGAAGCAGGCAGCGACGGCCTCGGCGCGCGGCAGGCCCGGCCGCAGCCGGGCATCGATGGTGCTGACCATCTGATGGACGCTCGCGTAGCTTTCGATCGCGCAGAGCCGGCTCACGGCCACAGAACCCGGCACGGCGAAGTGGCTGAGGTCATTGCGGAGCAGGTCAACGATCATGATGTTCTCCGCGCGGTCCTTGGGCGAAGACTCGAGTTCCTGCCGGAGCGCGGCGTCCCTGCCGGGCTCCGCGTCCCGGCCCCGGGTGCCCTTGATCGGCTCGGCCCGCATCGCGCCGTCAGCCCCGATCCGCAGGAAGCGCTCCGGAGAGGTGCTTGCCACGGTGAGGTCCCCGAATTTCAGGTAGCTGGCAAAAGGGGCCGGATTCCGCCGCCGGAGCGCCAGGTACGTCTGCCACGGGTCCAGGCCGCCCGGGCCGGCCGGGCCGGACACCGTCGGGGCCGTCAGCGGGACTGCCGCGGACAGCGCAGTGGTGAGGCAGACCTCGTAGGTGTTTCCCTCGGCAATCTCGCGCTGGGATTCGGCGATCTTGGCCTTGTAGCCGGCTTCCGTGTCCCGGGCGGTGAACTGAAGACCTGCACCGCCGGCCAGTACGACGCCGCTGCCCCGGCTGTCCGCCGTCTCCGCCAGGGGTGCTGGGCCCGCCGCGTTCGCTGCTGCTACCGCGGCGCCGGCGGCCTGGAGCCAATCGTCGGCGTCAGGCGTGTCCAGGGCCAGCAGCCAGGCAGTGCGCTCCACATGGTCCAGCACCACTGCGCGGCCGGCAAAAATCAGGCAGGCATCGGGCGTGAGGGCCGGGACGTCGCTGCCGCCCGTCTCACGTTTGAGCTCGTAGCCGAGATATCCCAGCCAGCCCAGGGCGAACTCGCAAGGGTAGCCCTCGGGGGTGCGGACGGCCCGGCGTCCCCAGACGCCGTCGAGCCAGCGGAAAAACCCTCCCTCAGTTGTCAGCGTGGAATTGCCGACGCTCACGCAGGTCTTGCCGGAACTGTGCCGGACCGCCTGGCCGAAGGCGCCGCCGTCGTCCGCCAGAACGCTGAAGCGGCTGCGCTCGGCGCCCGCGGGGGCGAGGCCGGCCACGTCCAAAGACGAGTCAAGCCACACGGCGTTGGCCGAGCGGCCGAAGAGCGCCTCGAACAACACGGCGGCATCCGGTGCGGCATTGATCCGCTCGGCCCGCAGCTGCAGCCCGCGGCGGGCCGCGAGCTCGGGCACGAGCGCGGGTGCCAGCGCGGGAAGATACTGGAGGGACTGCAGGACGTCCTCCGGGGCGGTGCCGTCCGCGAGGTTGAGCACGTGGACGTCGGCATGGGCCGGCACGTCATCGGCCGCCAGCCACTCCCGCTCCTGCGCCGCCCACTGCTCCCAGTACGGTTCGTAGGTGGCACCATCCCGCGCCATCGCCCGGGTGCGCCGGTCGGGGTCAGGCGACTCGGCCCAGATCACGGCGTCCAGCAGGGGCCGGGCTGCCTCGGCGGCTGCTCCGACGCCTTCCACGAGGACTATCTCGGCCGGCCGGGTGATGCGGGTTTCGCCGTCGTAGTGCTTGTCCCAGTCCCAGCTGACCCATTCCGCGGGTTCCCCGCGCCGTAGCGGCGAAAGGACCGTGGAGACGTAGCGCTCGATGCCCGCGGCGAGTCCGTTCCAGCCGGGATAGATGTCCTCAAGGTGGAAGAGGGAGACTTTGTGGTGTTCCCGGAGCCGCGCCGCCAGTTCGATGGCTAGGGTGGTCTTACCTGTTCCGGACCGCCCGTCGATGGCGATGATGACAGGTGCGGGGCTCATGAAATAGAGCGTACCCGCTGCCCTGCGTCACCGTGGTGTTGGCGGCCTGTCTGCTCCAAGTGCGCGCGGACATGCTGCACGATCCCGGGAATCGACGACCGGATGAGGTTCCAGGTGGTCTCGAAGTCGGTGTGGCCGCCGTACCAGGGATCCTCTATGCCCTGGTCCAGGGGGTCCTTGCCGGTAACGGCCGGATCGAAGCTGCGCAGCATCCGGATCTTCGCCAGGGACTCGCGGTCCGGCGCCGCCTGCCGCAACCAGCCATAGTGGTCCACATCCAGGGCCAGGATGAGCTCGCGGGCCAGGAACCATTCCGGCCGCCACGCGCGCGCCACGTGGCGGTCTGCGGGAAGGTTGTGGACCATGAGCTTGCGGGCGGCGCGGGGATCGATCGGACGGCCGGCCTCATAGGCGGTGGTGCCGGCCGAATCCACCACGACTTCCGCGAGGCCCTCGGTCCGGAATGCCTCCGCCAGCATCAGCTCGGCCATCGGAGACCGGCAGATGTTTCCGGTGCAGACCGCGATGATCCGGTACTGGCTCGACAGTGAGGTCATAGCTAAGCATGAAGGATGCGGATGCCTCTTGGCTAGCAGACCGTCCGTGATATTACAACATTAGTTACGTAGACTTTACCGGTGTGTCACAAGCGGGACCGGGAGGGCCCCGGACCCTCGCTGGATCCCGGCGTCAGGCGCCCGAACCCCAGAGCGCCTTGCGCAGCAGGCCCTTCAGGTCCTCGGCCTCAGCGGCGCTGAGGGCGCCCAGGGCGGCGGCTTCCGCATCCCGCGCGGCGGCCCCGGCCAGCCGGTAGAGCTCCGCGCCGTCTTTGGTGGCAGTGACGGTCTTGGCCCGCCGGTCCTGCCGCCCGGGAGCGCGGAGCACCAGGCGCCGCTTCTCAAGTTCGTCGACCAGGGCCACGATCTGGCTGGGGTCCAGGCTCAGGAATTCGGCGATCTCCCGCTGCGTCGGCTCCAGTCCGCTGTTGGCCAGGGCCAGCACGGAATAGGAACGCTCCTTCAGGCCGAATTCGGCCAGGGCGCGGTTGTTGAGCACTGAGCCGAAGGCGTGCAGCTTGGCCAGCAGGAAACCCGCATCCTGGCTGATCGAGGCCGCAATAAGCTTGGCCGCCGGCTCGATGGCGCGCTCGTCCCGTGTTTCAACCGACATGCCCAGCTCCAATGGTCCCAAAAATAAATCGTTGACTTTTTCAACTATCCATAATTACATGGATACAGAACAGCATCCCACGCCGCGGGGCAGGATGCACCCAGCTAGCAAAGGAGCAGCGATGAGCCTGTCAGGCAAAGTAGCGATCGTCACGGGAAGCGGACGCGGGCTTGGACTCGCTTACGCGAGGGAACTGGCCCGCCAGGGCGCCGCCGTCGTCATCAACGACGTCGACGCCGACGTGGCCGCCGAAGCGGTCCGGACAGTGGAGGCCGACGGCGGCCGGGCCGCCGCCGTCGTCGCGCCGGTGGGCAGCTCGGAGGTCGCCCGGCAGCTTGTACAGGCAGCCATCGAGGAGTTCGGCCGGCTGGACATCCTGGTCACCAACGCCGGCATCCTGCGGGACAAGAGCCTGCTGAAGATGACGGATGAGGACTTCGACGCCGTCATCAACGTCCACCTGCGCGGCACCTTCACCTGCGTCCGCGAGGCGTATGCCTACTTCAAGGAAAACGGCATCGCCGGCCGCATCATCACGATCGGCTCCCCGACCGGCCAGCGCGGCAACTTCGGCCAGACCAACTACGCCGCTGCGAAGGCCGGGATCGTGGGCATGGTCCGCACCTGGGCGCTGGAAATGAAGAAGGCCGGTGTCACCGCCAACGCCGTCATCCCCGTCGCCGCCACCGCGATGACCAAGACGGTCCCGTACTTCCAGAAGGCCGTCGAGGCTGACGAGAGCGGCCGGGCAATGCCGGCCTTCTTCCGCCATGAACTCGGCTTCGGCACGGCCGGCGACGTTGCCGGGCTGGTGGCCTTCCTCGCCTCCGACGCGGCGGCCGGCGTCACCGGCCAGGCCATCGGCGCCGGCGGCGACAGGCTGCAGCTCTGGACCCACCCCGAGGCGGCCGCCACCGAATACCGCGACGGCGGCTGGGCCTACCAGGACCTCGTGGAGAACTTCGGTGCGCTCTTCGGCGGCAAGCTCCAAACCGTCGGCGAGGACTTCCTACCCCTGCCGGAGGACCTGCAGCCGGCAGCGGCACAGCCCGCAGCGGCACAGCCCGGGGCCGCCGCCGCGCCGGCGAAGGTCGGCTAGCCATGCCCGCGCAGCGCTATGAACTCGGCATTGACGCCGCCAAAATCGACGCCATCGACATGCACGTCCACCTTGAGGTGGACGGCCACGGCCACGGGTCCTTGCCTGCGGCCCTCACTGAGGCCTCCGCCAAGTACTTCAAAGCCGAGGACCGCTCGCCGTCACTGGACCGCATCGCCGAGTTATACCGCGGATTGAACATGGCCGCCGTCGTCTTCACCGTCGACGCCCGGACCCAGCTCAAGCACGAGCCCAACAGCATTCCCGACCTTATTGCCGGGGCGGCGCGGCACAACGACGTCCTGATCCCTTTCGGCAGCGTGGACCCCCGCACCGGCGCCGACGCCATCCAGGGCGCCAAGCACCAGGCGATCGACCTCGGCGCCCGCGGCTTCAAGTTCCACCCGAGCCTGCAGGGCTTCGACCCCTCCAACGAGCAGTTCTACCCGCTGTGGGAAGCCCTCCAGGAACTGGGCCTGCCGGCCGTCTTCCACACGGGCCAGAACGGCATGGGTGCCGGGCTCCCCGGTGGATACGGCATCAAGCTGGCTTACTCCAACCCGCTCCTGCTCGACGCCGTGGCCGCGGACTTCCCGGAACTGCAGATCATCATGGCCCACCCCTCGGTGCCGTGGCAGGACGAGGCCAACTCGATCGCCACGCACAAGTCCAACGTGTTCATCGACCTCTCCGGCTGGTCCCCGAAATACTTTCCCGAGTCGCTCGTGAAGATGGCCAACTCGGTCCTGAAGGACAAGGTGCTGTTCGGCACCGACTTCCCGCTGATCACCCCGCAGAAATGGTTGGGCGCCTTCGCGGACCTGCCGCTCAAGGACGAGGTCCGGCCCAAGATCCTCAAGGACAACGCCGTGCGCCTGCTCGGACTGGGTGGTTGAGGTGAGCGTGCGCGCAGCCACGGCCGTTCCCGCCGCACAGGAGCGCCTGTACAGCGTCTGCGACTACTACGATGCCGAGTCCCTTCTCACCGGCGGGGAACTCAGGGTGTTGGGGCGGCTGCGGGACTTCCTGGACACGCAGGCCCGTCCGCTCCTGGCCGACTACTGGGAACGCGGTGAATTCCCCTACCAGCTCGCCAGGCCCCTGATCGACCTGGACCTGATGGAACCTGCCGAACTGACGGGCGCCCCCGGTGCAGAGCGAACACCTGCCCGGGGGATCTACCAGGGTTTCCGGGTGTTCGAACTCGCCCGCACCGACGCCTCGCTCGCCACCTTCTACACCGCGCAGGCCGGACTCTTCCGGACCGCCATCCGGGTGGGAGCCTCTGCCGAGCAGCAGGAGGAGTGGATGCCGAAAGTCATCGACTTCTCCCTCAAGGGCGTCTTCTCCCTCACCGAGCCGGAGTCCGGCTCGGACATCGCCGGCGGCCTCTCCACGACTGCCCGCAGGGAAAAGAGCGGTGAGTCCAGCCCGGGCGGCGACACCTGGGTCCTGGACGGCGCCAAGCGCTGGATCGGCGGCGCGGCAACGGCCGACGTCCTGGCCGTCTTCGCCCGGGATGTTGCCGACGGGCAGGTCAAGGCCTTCCTCGTGGACCGCGAGGCTTCCGGGGTCACGCTGGAGAAGATCCATGGCAAGACCGCGCTGCGGATGATGCAAAACGCGCACATTACCCTCGAGGGCGTGCGGGTTCCCGAGTCAATGCGACTGCACAACGTGGACTCGTTCCGGGACGTCGCCGCGATGCTGAGGGCCATGCGCTCGGACGTTGCCTGGATCGCCACCGGCATCGCCGCCGGGGCGTTCGAGGCGGCCCTGCGCTACGTCAAGGAACGCCAGCAGTTCGGCCGCCCGCTCGCGTCCTTCCAGCTGGTCCAGGAAAGGCTCGCCCGGATGCTGGGAAACGTCACTTCGGCACTGTCCCTCGTGGTCCGGCTGACGGAGCAGCAGGCCAAGGGGGTCTACCGGGACCAGGACTCGGCCCTGGCCAAGATGCAAACGTCCCTGCTGATGCGCGAAACCGTGGCGCTGGCGCGCGAAGTCGTCGGCGGCAACGGCATCACCCTCGAGACCGATGTCGCCCGGTTCCACGCCGACGCGGAAGCCGTCTACTCCTACGAAGGCACCCACGAAATCAACGCCCTGATTATCGGGCGGGCGCTGACCGGCGAAAGCGCCTTCACCCGCTGACCCGCGGTCTTTGCACTGACCTCCGGCACCGCCGTCGGACGGGTCCCTACCCCACCCAGCCCTACAGGAGGCCACCATGCCTAATCTCGTCGTCGACTTCGACAAACTGCTTACCCTCGCCGGCGCCGACCTCGGCGTCACCGATTACCGCGAAATCACCCAGGAACAGATCAACAAGTTCGCCGACGCCACGGGGGATGACCAGTGGATCCACGTGGACCCGGAACGGGCCAAGAACGGGCCGTTCGGCGCCCCGATCGCCCACGGGTTCCTCACCCTCTCGCTCATCATCCCGTTCTGGGGCGAGTTGTTCGACGTCGACGGCGTCACGACCAAGGTGAACTACGGCCTGGACAAGGTCCGCTTCACCTCCCCGGTCAAGGTGGGCGCGCGCATCCGCATGCAGTCCACCATCACCGAGGTCACCGAGGTCAAGGGCGGCGCCCAGATCAAAGTGGCCAACACGATCGAAATCGAGGGCCAGGAGCGCCCGGCCGTCGTCGCCGAATTCCTCGCCCGCTTCTACAAATAGGCCGCGTCCCGCAGTCCATCCGTCCCCTTCCCTCTGTTCAAAGGAACAACCATGTCCGGACTCACCCAGCTCCAGGCCCTGGGCACGGCCGAGCGGCGCAAAGAAGCGCGCACGGTCATTGCCTCCAGCTACCTGGGCAGCACCATCGAGTACTACGACTTCCTGCTCTACGCCACCGCCGCGGCCGTGGTCTTCCCCAAGGTGTTCTTCTCCGGCATGGACGATTGGGTGGGGGTCGTGGCCGCCTACGGGACGTTCGCGGCCGGTTACGTGGCTCGGCCGCTCGGCGGCGTCATCTTCGGCCACTTCGGCGACAAAGTCGGCCGCAAGGGCATGCTGATCGTGTCCATGCTGGTCATGGGCATCGCTTCGACCCTGATCGGGCTGGTGCCGGACGCCTCGGTGGCCGGCCCCTGGGGCGCCGTGCTGCTCGTGATCCTCCGTGTCCTCCAGGGTATTGCCGTGGGCGGTGAGTGGGGCGGGGCCGCCCTGATGGCGCTGGAACACTCGGAATCCGGGAAGCGGGGATTCGCGGCGTCGTTCGTCAATGCCGGCGCCCCCACCGGTGCCGTGCTCGGCACCCTCGTCATGGGTGCTTTCTCCGCGCTGCCCAACGCACAGTTCCTCGCCTGGGGCTGGCGCGTGCCGTTCCTGCTGTCCTTCGTCCTGCTGGGCGTGGGCATGTTCGTCCGGCTCAAGGTCTCCGAAAGCCCGATCTTCAAAGCGGCCCTTGAACAAGAGAAAGCCGAGCAGGAGGACCAGGCCGCCGCGGGCAAGCCTGTGCTGCCGCTGCTTCAGGTCCTCCGCCGGCCCAAGACCCTGGTCTTCACCATGCTGGCCGGGGCGGCCGGCTTCGCGCTCCAGGTTGTCCTGGCCACGTTCTCCGTGACCTATGCGGTCTCCAAGGGGGCCGACCGCCAGGGCGTGCTGTACGCGTTCGCGGCAGCCTCGTTTGTATCCATCGCCTTTGTGATCATGGGCGGCAGGCTCTCGGACAAACTGGGCAGGCGGCCCGTGATGATCGGCGGCCTCGTGCTCTTCATCATCTACCTCGTGCCGATGTTCCAGCTCCTGTCCTCGAACAACATCGCGCTGATCTTCGTCGCCTTCGCCGTGGGACTCATGATCCACTCCACTCTGTTCGGGCCGCTGGCAGCCTTCGTCTCCGAGCAGTTCGGCACCACCTCGCGGTACACCGGCGCGTCGCTCGGCTACCAGCTGGCAACCCTCCTGGGAGCAGGCTTCACCCCTGGCATCGTCGCGCAGATCTTCAAGGACTCCGGGCAGAACACCGCCTCGGTGGTCTGGTACCTCGCCACTATGTCCGTAGTTTCAATCGTCTTCATCCTCCTGACGCGGGAACCGAAAAACAACGATCTTCAAGCCGTCCGGCCCTGACCGTGCCCGCAGGCACTACCGTCTACCTTAGAAAGGATCCGCCGTGGAAAATTTTGGCATCGGCTCGTGGCTCCAACGGCGCCGCCCGAAGTCGGGCACCAAGACGGCCATCATCAACGGAACCCGTGAGCTCAGCTACGAACAGCTGGCGGAGCGCTCCGCCAGGCTCGCCAATGCCCTCCGGGACCGCGGTGTGGCTGCGGGGGACCGGGTGGCCTACCTGGGTGAAAACGATCCCTCATTCCTGGAAACCCTCTTTGCGGCAGGGCTCGCGGGGGCCGTCTTCGTCCCGCTCAATACCCGGCTGGCGCCGCCCGAAGTGCAGTTCCAGCTGCGGGACAGCGGCGCTTCCGTGCTGGTCCATTCGGCGAGCCTCGCTGACCTCGCCGAGCGCGGCGCCGTAGACACCGCGGTGGTGCGGCGGATCGTCGTCGACGATTCCCGGGACGGCGATCGTGCGCCGGGCGGGGTGCACGACGGCGGCACGCCGGCTCCCGCCGTGAGCCCGGCGCCGGAGGGCTTCGAGGACGTTGTTGCCTCCGGGACGGCGCGGCCCCTGGACGAACCGGTGGGGCTGGATGACGGCGCCATGATCCTCTACACCTCGGGAACCACGGGAAACCCGAAAGGGGCCCTGCTGACCCACGGGAACATCACCTGGAACTGCATCAACGTGCTGGTCGATTTCGACTTCGCCTCCACGGATGTGGCATTGATGATCTCCCCAATGTTCCACGTGGCATCCCTGGACATGGGTGTCCTCCCCACGCTGCTCAAAGGCGGAACCGTCGTCCTGGAGCCGAAGTTCGATCCCCAACGGACCCTGCAGCTGATCGAACAGCACCGCGCGACAACCATCAGCGGGGTTCCCACCACCTACCAGATGCTGTGCGAACATCCGGCCTGGGCCGCCACGGACCTCAGCTCGCTGAACAAGCTCACGTGCGGAGGATCCGCTGTTCCCCTCCGGGTCCTGGAAGCGTACGAACGGCGCGGTTTACGTTTCTCCAACGGCTACGGCATGACCGAGACGGCGCCCGGCGCCACCACCCTGCCAGCCGCGCGGTCCCGCGACAAGGCCGGATCCTCGGGGCTGCCGCACTTCTTCACGGATGTCCGGGTGGGCGACCCCGCCGACCCGGCAGCAGGTCCGGCGGCGCCGGGAACGGTGGGGGAGATCCAGATCAAGGGGCCCAACGTCATCCGCGAATACTGGAACCGGCCCGGGGCCGCCGCCGATTCCTACACGGACGACGGGTGGTTCAAGTCCGGTGACATGGGCTACAAGGACGGGGACGGATTTGTGTTCATCTCCGACCGGCTCAAGGACATGATCATCTCCGGCGGCGAGAACATCTATCCGGCGGAGGTGGAGCAGGCCATCACCGAGCTCGACGCCGTCGGCAGCGTGGCCGTCATCGGGGTGCCGGATGAAAAGTGGGGCGAAGTCCCGCGGGCTGTGGTGCTCCTCCGGGAGGGGGCGCAGCTGACTGAAGAGCAATTGCGGGCCCACCTGGACGGCAGGCTGGCGCGCTACAAGATCCCCAAGTCGGTGGTGTTCGTGGACGAGATGCCGCGGACGGCCAGCGGCAAGATCCGTAAGTCGGACCTCCGGGCCCTGAAACCCGGCCGCGTCTGACGCCGGGAATCCGCGGCCGCCTTAGCCTTCACAGTCAACGCAGTAGGCGTGGCCGTTTTTTTCGAGCGCGATCTGGGACCGGTGCCGGACCAGGAAGCACGAGTAGCAGGTGAATTCGTCCTCCGCCTGGGGGATCACCTGGACGATCAGTTCCTCGGCCACAAACTCTCCGCCCGGGACAGCGGCCTCGTCAAACGCGTCGGCTTCATCCAGTTCGCGGACGACGCTGCGGGCATCCGGGGCGTTCGCGGATTGCAGGGCCTCCAGGGAACGGTCCTGGGATTCCTTGACATCGGATCGTACTTCGTCGTAATCGGTTGCCACTTAGGTCATTCCCTTTTCTTTGACATTCTTCTCTGACGGCAATGCAACGTACACCATGGCTCCAAGGTTCCCGGTCTCAGTGGATCAGCGCCAGCAGGACGCCGACCGCCACGAACAGGACGCCGAATGTCCGGTTCAGGATCAGCTGTCCCCGGGCATCGTGGGTGAAACGCTGGAAGGATTTGGCCGCAGCGGCGAAGAAAAACCACATCACCAGGATGTCGATGGCCACCACGGTGGCGGACAGGACCAGGTACTGGGGAAGCAGCGGATTCCCGGGCCTGATGAACTGGGGCATGAACGCCAGGAAGAAGACGATTGCCTTCGGGTTGAGCAGGTTCACCCACAACCCGCGGCGGAACATGGAGAAAGCCGGCTCATTGCGCAGAGCAGCGGCCTTCTCCTGGTCCAGATCCGGCTTGTGCAGGAACTGCCGGATGCCGAGGTACACCAGGTACGCGGCTCCGGCGTAGCGGATGACGTTGAAGGCCACCGGGGAGCTGGCTACGAGCACCCCGACCCCCAGGGCCACGATCAGGATGTGCACGATCAGGGCCGCCTGCTGGCCCAGTATTCCCCAGATGGAACGGCGGAAGCCCGAGTTCAGCGAATTGCTCATCGTGTTAATGGCGCCTGCGCCGGGGGTGAAGCTGATCAGGACGCCGGCGCCGGCCAGGGCCAGCCAAAGGGAGGGTTGCACCAGCCAAGTTTACGGCCGCCGGCGTGACCGGCAGGACTGGATGATGGGCTGGTTGCGTTGATTGGCTGGCGTGGTTAGCTGACTGGGACGTCAGTCGCCGCGGAGGCCGTAGCTGAGGATCATGTTGCCCTTGCTGGTCTGCTGCGACTCCTGGAGCACCAGCCGGGTCAGCGGATCGCCGTCGTTGAAGAGCCGTCGGCCGCTGCCCGCGATCACGGGATGGACAATGAGCATCAAGCTGTCGAGCAGCCCCGCGAATAGCAGCTGACGGACGAGCGAGATGCTGCTGAAGACACCGATGTCGCCACCGTCGCTGTTCTTCATGTCCGCCACGAAGTCCTCCAGCGGACCGTCGATCAGGCGCGAATTCTGCCATTCAAGGTCCCCGCCCAGCGTCCGGGACGCGACAAATTTCGGCAGCGGGTTGATGAAGCCCGCGAAGTCGGCATCTCTTGCAGCATTCGGCCAGTTCTCCGCCCACTGCTGGTACCCGACACGGCCCAGGAGCCCGGCATCTATCCGGCCCATCATCTCGCCCATCCCGGCGCCAAGTTCCTCGTCGAAACTGTCGAACTGCCAGAGGAACGGGTCTTCAACCACGCCATCCACGGAGCAGAAAAGACCGGCCGTCACTTTGCGCATGGGGTTCTCCTTAGTCGGGCGTCCTTCGAGCACCCTATCGGCTGTCCGGACGGCAAGGAATGGCTGAGCGCCACGAGTGGAGGCTGCGCCCCGGACAACGGCTGCGCCCCGGACGACGGCTGCGCCCCGGACGACGGCTGCGCCCCGTTGTCCGGGGTGGTCCGCCCAGGGTTAGCCGTTGGAGGTGGCGCCGCCCGTGGCGTCGTCCGCGTCGGCATCGCCGGGGCCGCCATGGCCTCCGCCGGGGCCGCCCTGGCCCTGGTCCTGGCCCTGGTCCTGGGTTTCGGTGATGGTGAAGTTCGCATCAAACAGCACGGTGGCGTGGGTGCCGTCCGCCTTGGTGATGTGGGCTTCGTAGGTGGCGCCGTCGGCGTCGGTTTCCATCCGTTCGATCGTCGCGCCCGGCTGGGCGGCCTTGACGGCAGCCTCGACCTTCGCGGCGGTGTCGCCGGTGAGGAGTTCTTCCGTCTTGCCGTTGGCCTGGTGCGGTCCGCGCGGGGCTCCGGTTCCGCCGCCGTGCGTCCCGTAGCCGTTGTCGTAGCCGCTGGCCGCGGTAGACGTCGAACTGCCCGTGGTGTCGGCTGCCATCGCCGGCAGTGCTGAGGCGCCGATGGCGCCGCCGCCGATGACTGCAGCGAGCATGATGCCCGCGGTGGTCTTGTTGATCTTAGCCATGGTGTTGCTCCTTCGCTGGGGCCCGGGAATCCGGGCCGGCCGAGGATTCGGCCTGTTCCCAGCCTCAGCTCCGGAGTTATGGCCGCCCTTTCGCGTGCCTGTGGCGGTGCTGTGAGCCGTCCGGCCGCCCGCGGCGGGCACGCGCGCGGAGAACCGCAGCCGGATTAGACCTCGGGCGGGCCGTCCGGAACCGCCCGGAGCTCCACCACCTGGGCGTACTTGACGATGCCCGAGCAGATCTCGATGGCGCGTTCCTCGCTGGCTACCTCCACCACCCAGAAGCCGATGAGCGAGTCCTTGGCCTCCGCGAACGGCCCCTCGGTGGCGACCACGCCGTGGTCGGTCTGCCTGACCAGCTTCGCGGTGCTGCCGTCAGCCAGACCGGCGTTGAACACCAGCTCGCCGGAGTCGCGCAGATCCTTGTCTATCCGGATCATGTAGCCGATCATCTCCTTGACCCACGCAGGATCGGAGGTGCCCATCATGGCCTCGGACGAGCCAAACATCATGATCATGTATTTCATCTCGAACTCCTTGCGAAGTGGTTATGGTCCGGAAGAACCCATGGAACGGCATGTGTCCGGGTGGCTTCACGCGCGGGCGATCACCTCGCCGTTGGGGATCAGGAACCAGCCGTCGCCCGTGGAGCCCCACCGGTGCCAGCCCGCGGAGATCCGGGCGAGGTCGGCCTCGCTGGCGAGACCGTACTCGAGCGCCTGGTCCGCGAAGGCCGAATGCAGCACCCGCTCGCCCCACACCCGGGCCTGCCAGCGCCGCTGCTGGCCGGTCGCGTACAACCAGTTGCTGCTCGATGGCGCCACGTCCGTGAACCCGGCGGCCTGCACCCAGGACACGAGGCGACGGCCGGCATCGGGCTCGGCACCGTTGCGGCGGGCGACCCGCTGGTACAGCTCCATCCATTCGTCGAGTTCCGGGATGGCGGGGTACCAGCTCATGCCGTGGAAATCGGCGTCGCGCACGGCCACGATGCCGCCAGCCTTGGCCACGCGGCGCATCTCGCGCAAAGCAGCCACCGGGTCCGTCAGATGCTGGAGGACCTGGTGCGCGTGGACGACGTCGAACGACTCGTCCCCGAAGGCGAGGTCGTAGACGTTGCCGGCAACGAATTCGACGTTTGCCACGCCGCGTTTGGCGGCAAGGGCGCCCGCCTGGGCGATCACGTCGGGCGACCGGTCCAGGCCGGTGACTTTGCCGGGGGCGACGACGTCCGCGAAGTCGCAGGTGATGCTGCCGGGTCCGCAGCCGACGTCGAGTACCGAGACCCCGGGGAGGAGGTGGGGGATGACAAACGCTGCGGAGTTCTCCGCCGTCCGGGAGGCGTGGGCCCGGACTACGGACTCGTGGTGGCCGTGGGTGTAGACATCTTCGGGCTGTTCAGCACTCATAATGGAACGCTACCCTTCCGCGCGTGGCCAGCGGAAGCAGGCAGTATTTCGCGGCTGACCGGCAGCTTTGCGGCTTCTCCCGGCGGCGGGTATGAGGATCATTAGAGGAGTGGAGATCAACAACAGCAACACCGGAGGACTCGGCCTGTTCCGGGCGACAGGCATCTACGTCGGGGCAATCCTCGGCTCAGGGGTGCTGGTCCTTCCCGCCATTGCAGCCAAGGAAGCGGGCCCGGCGTCGCTGCTTGCGTGGGCACTGCTGCTGGTTTTCTGCATCCCGGTGGCTTTCAGCTTCGCCGAAATGAGCCGCCAGCAGCCCGACGCCGGAGGAATCGCCCACTTCGTCAAGCGCGCTTTCGGCCGCCGCGCCTCGGTGGTGGCCGGCTACCTCTTCTACTTCTCGATCCCCTGCGGCGCCCCGGCGACGGCCGTGATCGGCGGCAACTACATCGCCCACGCCCTGGGCGGCGGGCGGGAAACCGCGGTGCTGGCCGCGGCCGTGATCCTCCTGGCCGCCTTCGTCAGCAACGCCGTCGGGATCCGGGTGTCCAGCCGCATCCAGCTACTGCTCATGGTCCTGCTGGTCGGACTGCTGGCGCTCGCCGTCGTCCTCGCCGCACCGCACGCGAGGGCGGAGAATTTCCAGCCCTTCGCACCGCACGGATACTGGGCCGTCGGGGATGCGGCAAGCCTGCTGTTTTTCTGCTTCGCAGGCTGGGAAGCCGTCTCGCACCTTGCGGGGGAGTTCCGCAATCCGGAGCGCGACCTCAAGCGGGCCACATGGCTGACGCTGATCGTGGTGGGCGTGGTCTACATCGGCGTCGCCGCGGCCTCGGTGGCGGTGCTCGGCCCTCGGCTGCCCGGCAGTGCAGTGCCCATCGCGGACCTGCTGGAGAAGGGCCTCGGCAGCCTCGCCGCTCCACTGACCGCCGTCGCAGCAGCCGTCCTGACGTTCGGCCCCATCAATACCTTCGTGGCGGGCGCCAGCCGGCTCGGCGCCGCGCTGGCGTCCGACGGCGTGCTGCCGCGGCCACTCGCCCGGGGCTCGGCGCCCGGGCAGGTTCCGGCCGGAAGCCTGGCGACCCTGGCTGTCCTCACGGTGCTGTCCTTCGCCGCTGCAATCGTCGGGCTGACGGACATGCAGTTCCAGATCGGGGCGGCGTCGGCATGTTTCACCGCAGTGACGGCGTTCGGCCTGGCCGCCGGCATCCGGCTGCTGCGCCCTCGGACCGCCGCCTGGTACGGCGTCGTTGTGGCCACGGCTGTGATGGTGGCGGTCCTGCTGTTCAGCGGCTGGGCGCTCCTGGTCCCGGCAGCGCTGGCGGCAGGCGCGGCCTGGGCCGGCGGCCGGTTCGCGGGCCGGGGCGCGGGCGAACGGGCTGGAAAGCCTGCGGGCACCCCCGGCAGCCGCCCGGCGGGCTCACCACTGGGATCGCCCAGCGGCGAAACGCCGGTTATTGCGAATCAGCTGGAGCCGGTGACGTCTCCTGCGACGCCTCCCGCCCAGCGCTGAGGGTGGCGTCGATCATTGAGTTCATGAACCGGGTGACAATGTCCAGCTCCGCGGGAGAGAACGCGGCCATCGCGGCACCCATGTGACGGGCCAGCGGGAGGAACATGGCGCCGCCGTCGCGATAAGCCTTCGGCGTCATGCGGAGTTGAACCTGCCGGCGGTCCGTCCCCTCGCGTTCGCGGACCACATGGCCGGAGCTGTGGAGCCGGTCGATCAAGGCGGTCGTGGCGGGGGAACTGAGATTCAGCTCCGTCCTCAGCAGGCCGGGAGTGACGATCTCGCCCCGCGCAGTGTGGCGCATGATGACGGCCAGGGCGTTGAGATCGGTCCGGTGCATGTCATTTCGGCCGCCGACGGAGTCCACGTAGCGGTTTGTTTCGAGGGTGAAGTCCTGAAGGAGCCGGACCAGGGGCGGCGGCCCGGTACCCTCCGGTCGTCCCGGTACTTCCGTTGGCACGATGAGCCTCCTTCAGGGCCGCGGCAAGGGTGGGCCGGGCCGTGGCCAGTTCGCGGCGGCGCCGTGAACTGCGCCCCCCGGAGTTTACTGCAGAGGACGCCAGGCAGGTGCTGCAGGACATTCGCTGACGTCTCCGGATTATTCTTCCCTGCCATCTTTCCTGTTTAGCTTTCCCGAGGGGGTTATCTCCATAGTGGAGATAGTCTACTATGGAGAATATTTTACTCCTCCGAGGCAGCCCCCAGAAGGACCCATGAACACCACTTCCTGCATCACCTCCCGCGTCCCGTTCTGGCTCCGCTGGCTGGTCCCCGTGCTGCTCGTTGTGACGTGGCTGGCCATCGCCGGCATCGGCGGCCCCACTTTTGGCCGCCTGGGCGAAGTCTCCTCCAACGACCAGGCGTCTTTCCTGCCCGCGGGCGCCGAAGCCACCGAAGCCCAGGACTGGCAGGCCAGGTTCCGGGACTCCAGCGAAATCCCCGCAGTCATCGTGATCGAGAGCGACTCTGTCTTCACCCCGGGGCAGCTCGGGCAGGCGGCGGCGCTCAAGGGGAAGCTGGAAGCGCTCAAGGACGTCAGCGCCGTCATCGGCCCCGTCCCGTCCCGGGATTCGAAGGCAGTGCAGTTCGTGGTTCCGATCTCCTCCTCGGGCGAGGTCAAGGTTGCCGTCAAGGGGCTCCGCGATGAGGTCAGGGCCTCCGCCCCGGAGGGGATGCAGACCTTCGTGACCGGGCCGGCCGGCCTGGCGGCGGACTTCGTGGGCGCCTTCGCCGGCATCGACGGCATCTTGCTGCTCGTGGCGCTCGCGGCCGTGTTCCTGATCCTGCTGGTCGTGTACCGCTCCCTGCTGCTGCCCATCGCGGTGCTCTTCACGTCCGTGTTCGCCCTCTGTGCCGCTATCCTGCTGGTCTTCGGCATGGCCAAACTCGGCTGGATCCAGCTCAACGGCCAGAGCCAGGGCATCCTCTCCATCCTCGTGATCGGCGCCGCCACGGACTACGCCCTGCTTTTCGTGGCACGGTTCCGTGAGGCGCTCACGCACACCACCAACCGGACCGCGGCGGTGCTCACGGCGTGGAAAGCCTCCTTCGAGCCGATCCTGGCGTCCGGCGCTACGGTCATCATCGCGCTGTTGTGCCTCTTGTTCTCCGACCTCAATTCCAACCGGGCGCTTGGCCCGGTGGCGGCGGCCGGCATCCTGTGCTCCCTCTTCGCGGCACTGACCCTGCTGCCCGCCATGCTGGCATTGCTGGGTCGTGCCGCGTTCTGGCCGTTCCGTCCGAAACTCCTCCCGGAAGCGGAGCGGGAACCTGAGTTTGTCACTGGTCTGGAAGGCCAGAAGGGGCTATGGCGTGCAACGGGCTCCCTCGTTTCGCGACGGCCCCGGACCGTCTGGGTGGCCTCCGCACTCCTGCTTCTGGTGGCGTCCGCGGGAGTCCTCCAGCTCAGGGCCAACGGGGTGCCGCAGACAGATCTCATCCTCACCGCGTCCAACGCCGTCGACGGCCAGGACGCCCTGGCCCGGCACTTTGACGCCGGGTCCGGCAGCCCCGCGGTGGTTGTGGCCGACCAGGCAAAGGCGCAGGACGTGCTGGACAAGGTCAAGGCCAGCGGCGGCGTCGGCGGCGCCTTCCTGCTGGCAGAGGGCAGCGTCCCGATCACCGGGGCGCCCGGCACCTCCACTGCCCCGGCGGTGCGGGACGGAAAAGTGCTCATCAACGCCACGCTGGACTTCGCGGCTGACTCCAGCGAGGCCGAGAAGGTCGTCATGTCGCTGAGGCAGGAACTGAAGACGATCGACGACGGCGCGCTGGTGGGCGGCGTGACCGCCACCGCGCTGGACACGAACACCACCGCCCAGCGTGACCTGGTCACGATCATCCCGGTCATCCTGGCCGTCATCCTCGTGATTCTCATGCTGCTGCTGCGTTCAGTGCTGGCACCGGTCCTGCTGGTGGCCTCGGTGGTCCTGTCCTATGGCGCGGCCATGGGGGTCTCGGCAGTCGTGTTCAACAACGTCTTCCATTTCCCGGGGGCCGATGCCACGGTGCCGCTGTTCGGGTTTGTCTTCCTGGTCGCCCTGGGCGTGGACTACAACATTTTCCTGATGAGCCGGGTCCGGGAGGAATCGCTGAAGCATGGCTCCAGGCCCGGCATCCTGCGCGGCTTGGGCGTTACGGGCGGTGTGATCACCTCCGCAGGGGTGGTCCTGGCCTCCACCTTTGCGGCCCTTGGCGTCATTCCCATCATGTTCCTCGTGCAGATCGCGTTTGTCGTCGCCTTCGGTGTTCTCCTGGATACCGTGCTGGTCCGCTCCCTCCTGGTCCCTGCCCTGGCCTACGACCTCGGACGGCGCATCTGGTGGCCGGCCCGCCTGGGCCGCCCGGAATCGGACGTGCCGGCGCCAGGCGGCCGGACCGCCGTCGCGCCCGAGGAAACCGAGGCCGCCGCCGCCCGGTAACCATCCGGCCGGCCCGGCCCATTAGCCGGGGGATGCCGCCGCCACTTTGCCTGGTCCCCCCACCAGGACGCGGTGGCGGCGGCTGCCTCCCCCGGCCCGTTCCCTGGTGCCCCTGTCGCCTCGATGGCGCGCTCGATAGACTGCCCCTGCGCCCGCCCGGGCGTGCCCGGTGCTTCCTGGAAGGGTCCGTCCATGTCTGAAAACAGCATGTCTGAACACAACGAGATTGATCGTGCGGCAGCACAGAAGCAGGGTGCCGGCACGCCGGCCCCGGAGCCCGAAACCGCTGCCGCCGAAGCTGCGCGGGCTACCGAAGCCGAAGCCGCCGAAGGCCAGTACGTCGAGGGCGATTACGGTTCGGCGGGTGTCGCGGGCGAAAACCCGCCCACGGCCGTCGAAGGTGAATATCCCGCCGGGGACTACGGCCACGCCGGTGTGGCCGTAGCGTCGTCCGTCGGCGAGGAAGAGGGCGCCTACCCTGCGGGGGATTATGGAACGGCCGGAGCCGTGGGTGAGGCTGCCGCCGTCGTCGAGGAGGGCGAGTATCCCGAGGGGGACTACGGCACTGCCGGAACAGCCGCAGCTGGCGGCGTCCGGCGGACCGGCGGTGAAGCCGCCGGGGACGCCGATCGCGACGAGGCGGCGCGCGAGGACAGCTGACCGGTGAGCCCGGCGGCCGGGTTCGCGCAGGGCGAAACCGGGGCCGGCAGGCGCCGGAAAGCCGGAAATCCGGCTGTTTGGAATCGAAACGGAAAGCCATTAATTCAAAGTTGAGTCCACTCGACTCAACTTTGAATTGACTTAAATCCGGGTCTGGGTAGAGTTGAGTGCAGATCGCTCAACAACGGTCGGATCCATGCGGTTGAAATCCTTGGGTCCGCAGCCTTTAACAGATTCCCAGGAAAGTAAGGAAGCAACACATGTCACGTGCAGTAGGTATTGACCTCGGAACCACCAACTCCGTCGTCTCCGTTCTCGAAGGTGGCGAGCCCACCGTCATTGCCAACGCCGAGGGCGGCCGCACCACGCCGTCGGTCGTTGCATTCTCCAAAACCGGCGAGGTCCTGGTCGGCGAGATCGCCAAGCGCCAGGCCGTCAACAACATTGACCGCACCATTGCGTCCGTCAAGCGCCACATGGGCACTGACTGGACCGTGGCCATTGACGAGAAGAAGTACACGGCGCAGGAAATCTCCGCGCGTATCCTCATGAAGCTGAAGAACGACGCGGAGTCCTACCTGGGCGAAAAGGTCACGGACGCCGTGATCACCGTTCCGGCCTACTTCAACGACGCCCAGCGCCAGGCCACCAAGGAGGCCGGCGAAATCGCGGGCCTGAAGGTGCTGCGCATTGTCAACGAGCCCACTGCGGCCGCCCTGGCCTACGGCCTGGACAAGGGCAAGGAAGACGAACTCATCCTCGTCTTCGACCTCGGCGGCGGAACCTTCGACGTCTCCCTCCTGGAGGTAGGCAAAGACGAAGACAACTTCTCCACCATCCAGGTGCGCTCCACCGCCGGTGACAACCGCCTCGGCGGCGACGACTGGGACCAGCGTGTGGTGGACTACCTGCTGAACCAGCTCAAGGTCAAGGGCATTGACCTCTCCAAGGACAAGATCGCACTCCAGCGCCTGCGTGAGGCATCCGAGCAGGCCAAGAAGGAGCTGTCCTCCTCGTCGAGCACGAACGTCTCCCTCCAGTACCTCTCCGTCACCCCCGACGGCCCGGTCCACCTGGACGAGCAGCTGACCCGCGCCAAGTTCCAGGACCTCACCAAGGACCTGCTGGACCGCACCAAGAAGCCGTTCCACGACGTCATCCAGGAAGCCGGCATCAAGCTCTCCGAGATCGACCACATCGTGCTCGTCGGCGGCTCTACCCGCATGCCCGCCGTGTACGACCTCGTCAAGGAACTGGCCGGCGGCAAGGAGCCCAACAAGGGCGTTAACCCGGACGAGGTCGTCGCCGTTGGCGCTGCCCTGCAGGCCGGTGTCCTCAAGGGCGAGCGCAAGGACGTACTGCTGATCGACGTCACCCCGCTGTCGCTGGGCATCGAAACCAAGGGCGGCATCATGACGCACCTGATCGAGCGCAACACCGCCATCCCGACCAAGCGGTCCGAGACCTTCACCACGGCAGATGACAACCAGCCGTCCGTGGCCATCCAGGTCTTCCAGGGCGAGCGCGAGTTCACCCGCGACAACAAGCCGCTCGGCACCTTTGAACTGACCGGCATCGCCCCGGCCCCCCGTGGCGTCCCGCAGGTCGAGGTCACCTTCGACATCGACGCCAACGGCATTGTGCACGTCTCGGCGAAGGACAAGGGCACCGGCAAGGAACAGTCGATGACCATCACCGGCGGCACCGCACTCTCCAAGGATGACATCGACCGCATGGTCCGTGACGCCGAAGAGCACGCGGCAGAGGACAAGGCGCGCCGCGAGGCCACCGACACCCGCAATACGGCCGAGCAGCTCGCCTACTCCGTGGACAAGCTGATCGCCGACAACGCCGACAAGCTGCCTGAAGAGGTCAAGACCGAGGTCCAGGCCGACGTCGACGCCCTGAAGAAGGCGCTCGAAGGCACCGACGACGCCGCCGTGAAGTCCGCGTTCGAGAAGCTGCAGGCTTCCCAGACCAAGCTCGGCGAAGCCATCTACGCCCAGGCCGGTTCCCCGGACGGCGCCACCGGCGCCCAGGGTGCACAGGATGCCCCCGCTGGTGAGCACGCGGAAGGTTCCGACGAGGACATCGTCGACGCCGAGATCGTTGACGAAGACGAGAAGAAGTAGCCATGCCGCATCACGGTAACGAAGAGGAGCACGGTTCGTCCGGGCACCAGGGCGACGCCGCCAACCAGGAGAACGAGCCGCAAAAGCCGGTCATCCACGACAACCGCAAGGTTGATCCGAAGACCGGCCAGGCACGCCACCCTGACCAGGAGCACGCCGAGTCCGGGGACGCACTGTCCCAGGCGGAGGACATCCTCAACAGCGTTGAGGTTCCTGCCGCGGAATCGGTGGCGCAGGGAGTCGACGCGGCAGAGGCCGAGGAACTGAAGAACGATCTCCGACGCCTTCAGGCCGAGTACGTCAACTACCGCAAGCGCGTAGAGCGCGACCGTGCCGTAGCAGGGGAGATGGCCGTCATTGGCGTCCTGAATGCCCTGCTTCCGGTGCTGGACGACGTCGACGCTGCCCGCCAGCACGGGGACCTCGCGGACGGCCCGTTCGCCGCGATCGCCGCCAAGCTGGAGAACGCGCTCAAGACGTACGGCCTGGTACGCATCGATGAGACCGGAGTGGAGTTCGATCCCACGATCCACGAGGCCCTCATCCAGCAGCCCGGCACGGACATCGAAGTCGACACCGTCAGCCAGGTCCTGCGCTCGGGCTACAAGTCCGGGGAGCGGGTGCTCCGCGCGGCACAGGTCATCGTGGCTGTGCCGGCGTAATGTCACCTTCGGCGCTACGCCGGATAGGGGGCGGTGCCCGCTTCGCGGTGCCCTCCACACCGCCGCCCCCTATCCGGCCTCGGCGCCGGCGTGTCGCTCGCCTAAAGTGAGTGGACAAACAGCGCGAAGCAGATGATGGGCCCCGGGAGTGGCATCGGGCCTGCCGGAGCGTGGTGGCTGGTCCGTCAGGACCAAGCCACCACGCGAAGGGGCGGGGGCCCATCATCTGCGAAGCGCACTTTGCACGACTTTTGAAAGGAAACGCCATTGGCTAGCCAGGATTGGGTGGACAAGGACTTTTACAAGATCCTTGGTGTCGCCAAGGACGCTTCCGACGCCGACATCAAGAAGGCCTACCGGAAACTCGCGCGGCAGCACCACCCGGATACCAACGCCGGGGATACCGCTTCGGAGAAGAAGTTCAAGGACATTTCCGAGGCCTATTCCGTGCTCTCGGACGCCGACGAGCGTCAGCAATACGACGCGATCCGGGCCATGGGCGGCGGCGCCCGGTTTGCTCCCGGCGGCGGCGGCGGAACGAGCGGCGGCGCGGGATTTGAGGACCTCTTCGGCGGCCTCTTCACCGGCGGCGGCGGACGCCATTCCGGCAGCTACAGCACAGCCGGCGGCATCCCGCCAGAGTTCGCCGACCTCTTCGGCGGCGGTTTCGGCGGGGGACAGTCCTTCCAGCGTGCCCCACAGAAGGGCGCGGACCGTACCGCGTCCACCACGATTTCCTTCGCCGGCTCGATCCGCGGCACCACGATCGGCCTGCGTGAACCGGACGGCGAGGTCATTGATGTCCGCGTGCCGGCCGGCATCAAGGACGGCCAGAAGGTCCGGGTCCGCGGCAAGGGCCAGTACGGCCCGGCGGGCAACGGCGACCTCATGGTCACGGTGTCCGTGAAGCCGCACGATTTCTACGTCCGCGACGGCGACAACCTCCGGATTCATGTCCCGGTCTCCTTCCCCGAGGCAGCCCTGGGCGCGGACATCGAGGTTCCGACCATCGACGGCGACAAGGTGAAGGTCCGGGTCCCGGCCGGCACACCGTCCGGCCGTACGCTCCGCGTCAAAGGCCGCGGCGTCAAGCACGCCAAGGCCACCGGCGACCTCCTGGTGACGATCGACGTCGCTGTTCCCCGGCGCCTGAACAAGGAAGCGGAGGAGGCCGTGCAGGCCTTCGCCGCGGCCACCGCCGGTGAAGACGTCCGCGCCGAGCTGGCAGCCAAGGCCCGGCTCTAAGTCCGGGGTCCTGCCATGGCCATCGACTTCGATCAGCCGATCTTCGTCATCTCTGTCGCTGCGGAGCTGGCGGACATGCACCCGCAGACGCTGCGCCAGTACGACCGGCTGGGCATCGTCTCGCCCAGCCGCGCCCCCGGCAAGTCCCGGCGGTACTCGCAACGGGATGTGAACATGCTGCGCGAGGTCCAGCGGCTCTCGCAAGCGGGTGTCTCCCTGGAAGGCATCAAGCGGATCCTCCAGCTGGAGAACCAGGTGGCTGCCCTGCAGGGCCGTGTGAGCGAGCTGACCGAGGAACTGGGCCGGCGCCGCGAACCTATGGATGCCAGGATCTTCGCGGCCGGAACGGCCGGCGACGTCGTCAGCCTGGCCCGCGGCAAGCGGCCCCGGGCGAGGTCCCAGGCACTCGTCGTGTGGCGACCCCGCGGGACTGAGTGACGGGGTCCGCGTGCAGCGGGGACCCGTGCGGTTTGTCGTACGCCGTTTGCTTGAGTAATCGTAGGCGGCGGCAGGTAGTCCGGAGTCTGAAACCCGGGTAGCTGCTTCGCGGGACGTCGCGACGGGCTGGCGGGTTGAATGAGGGCTGGATGGCCGCGCACACGCTGGCCAGCGAACAGCCGGAGACGCCGGGGGCACGCATGTTGGAATCATGGAAGACCGTCGGTCCGGGTCTGCGCCCTGGACCGTCCGTGGGCGTGCTATGAGCCAGAGGCTGGAGTCGGCGGTCCTGTTCGCCGGCTCCCTGCCGGGCTCGATCCTGATGGCCTTGGGGCATGCGCTCGTTCTGGTGTGCGTCTGTTCTGACATGGCCAGGGTGCTCTCCGTGCCCCGCTCGCATCGGCGTTACGTGGCCAGCACAATATTCAAGACCCTGGCGTTGCCGTCGATCCTGATCCTCGCGGTCAGTGTGCTGATCAATGCGGCCGCCGGAGCCTGGCAGGACGTGGCCTCGGGCGTCTTCCTGATCGTTGCCGTGACCTTCCGCTGGCGCCAGGGCACCGACGAGGACAACTGGTGGAAGGGCAAAGGCAAGGCTGTGGGCCGCTGGTTCCGCAAGCGGACAGCCTCACGGTCCGTGGGCGGAGTGGCCACCGCCTGACGGCGGGCATCGCGTCTTTCGGATCCCGGCCCACACCTGAGCAATGCAACGCGGGGTCACATTGCGTCCATTCTGGTCTTTTCGGCGCTAAGTGACTCCTCGTTGCTGATTGGCCACTCCTCATCCCTGAGTTCCTGCCGCGCTTGTAGCCCATGTCATACCTGCCGTACAGTTTGGTTTGAGATCCACAATTCTATTATCGAACGTCAAGTTCTATTATCGAACTCACAATGACGGCGACGGACCAACCACCACACAACGAAGTGAGGAATGCCCGTGCAGTTCCACCACCACGGTTACGTCTCCGGTGACCCGCGAATCCGGCCAGCCGCCGGCGTCGGCATCGGTCGGCCCACGCAAGTACCCGACGAGGTCGACGTGCTCATTGTGGGCACCGGGCCTGCAGGGATGCTAACCGCCGCGCAGCTGTCCCAGTTCTCCGGCATCACCACCCGGATCGTGGAGCGCCGCGGCGGCCGGTTGCCCATCGGCCAGGCCGACGGCATCCAGGCCCGGAGTGTCGAGACCTTCCAGGCCTTCGGCTTCGCCGAGCGGATCATCGCCGAGGCGTACCGGATCACTGAGATGGCCTTTTGGAAGCCGGACCCCACCGACCCGGCCAAAATCGTCCGCACCGCCCGCGCCAAGGACGACACGACAGGCATCAGCGAGTTCCCGCACTTGATCGTCAACCAGGCCCGCGTCCTGGACTACTTCGCCGAGTTCATGGCCAACGCGCCCACCCGCATGTCGCCGGACTACGGCCTCGAATTCCTGAGCCTCGAGGTCGAGGACGCGGCGGACTACCCCGTCACCGTCACCCTCCTGCACACCGCCGGCCCCGACGAGGGCCGTGAACGGACAGTCAGGGCGAAATACGTCGTAGGCGCGGACGGCGCCAGGAGCAAGGTCCGGGACTCGATTGGCTGCACCCTGACGGGCGACCAGGCCAACCACGCCTGGGGCGTCATGGACGTCCTCGCCGTCACGGACTTCCCGGACATCCGCACCAAGTGCGCGATCCAGTCCGGCGCCGGCGGCAGCATCCTGCTGATCCCGCGCGAAGGTGGCTACCTCTTCCGCATGTACGTCGACCTCGGCGAAGTAGACCCGGATGACAACGGCGCCGTGCGCAGCACCACGATCGAGCAGATCATCGCCCAGGCCAACGAGATCCTGCACCCCTATACCCTCGATGTCCGCAACGTCGCATGGCACAGTGTGTACGAGGTTGGCCACCGCCTCACCGACCGGTTCGACGACGTCCTGCCGGACCAGCCCGGCACGCGCACGCCGCGCGTGTTCATCACCGGCGACGCATGCCACACGCACAGCGCCAAGGCCGGCCAGGGCATGAATGTCTCCATGCAGGACGGTTTCAACCTGGGCTGGAAGCTCGGGCACGTGCTTGAGGGCCGCAGCCCGGAGAGCCTGCTGTCCACGTATTCGGCCGAACGCCAGGTCATCGCGAAGAACCTCATCGACTTCGACAAGGAATGGTCGACGCTCATGGCGAAGAAGCCCGAGGAGTTCGAAAGCCCCTCCGAGCTTGAGGACTTCTACGTGGGCACCGCCGAGTTCCCCGCCGGGTTCATGACCCAGTACGAACCCTCGCTGCTCATCGCCGCTCCCGCCTACCAGGACCTGGCCACCGGCTTCCTCATCGGCAAGCGCCTCAAGTCCGCGCCCGTTGTACGTGTCTGCGACACCAACCCGATGCACCTCGGCCACCACGCCACTGCGGACGGGCGGTGGCGCATCTATGTCTTCGCCGACGCTGCAGCGCCCCAAACGCAACAGGAGGGAACGGCGTCGCCGGTCGCCGAGTTCGCCGAATGGATCGTGAACGCACCTGACTCGCCCCTCGCTGCAACCCCGGAAGGGGCTGACCTTGACGCGTGGTTCGACGTGAAGGTCATCTACCAGCAGGAACACACTGGCGTCGACATCGGCGCCGTTCCGAAGGTGTTCAAGCCGCGGGTCGGACCATTTCAGCTGACTGACTACGAGAAGGTCTACGCTACCGATCCGGCGGCGGACATCTTCGAGCTTCGCGGCCTCGATCGCGGCGGCGTCGTCGTGGTGGTACGCCCGGACCAGTACGTGGCCAACATTCTGCCGCTGACGGCCACGGCCGAGCTCGGCGCATTCTTCGCACCCCTCCTGCAGGCGGGCAACCACATCCTCGAATTCCAGGATCACGCCGGCTAAGCGAAGACACGGGCGCCTTCCTCGAGGTGTGGTGACGTTCCCGCCCAGTTGCTTCCGGCCGCACTTCGACAGACCCGCGGAATCCCGCGGCTTATGGGGCGCCCGCGTGTTCAGGGGCCCGGTAACTGGGACGGAGCGTCAGCACCCGGGAAGCAGGGACGAACGCGGAAAACCCGGCCGCCGCCCACACCCAGCCTTCTGCCCGATTCCGCTGCGGAAAAAACCCCATGACACGGCAAAGGCAAAGCCCTACGGGAATACCCTCAGCGCTTTGCCTTTTGCGCGTCACTTGGGCAACGCCAAGGGCGTTGAGTCCTTCGACGCCCTCAGTCGTTGAACAGCCCGGCCAGATCGTCCGCCGTGAGCGCACCACCGGAGAGGGCATCGCCTTCCATGACGTCGGCAAAAAGCCGGGATTTCTTAGCCTTGAGCGCCATGACTTTCTCTTCAATGGTGTCCTTGGCCACGAGCCGGTAGACCATTACATTCCTGGCCTGGCCGATCCGGTGCGTCCGGTCCACGGCCTGAGCCTCCGATGCCGGATTCCACCACGGGTCCAGCAGGAACACGTAGTCCGCTTCCGTGAGGTTCAAGCCGAAGCCGCCTGCCTTGAGGCTGATCAGGAACACAGGGGCCGCGCCGTTCTTGAACTCGTTGACGACGTCGGTGCGGTTGCGGGTGCCGCCGTCCAGATAGCAGAACTCGATGTTCTCCTCGACGAGCCGCTCGCGGACCTTGCCCAAGAAGCCGGTGAACTGGCTGAAGATCAGCGCACGGTGGCCCTCCGCCACCAGGTCCTGGAGCTGTTCGAACAGCACATCGAGCTTGCTTGAGCGCACTCCTGACAGCGACGGATCAATCAACGAGGGGTCCAGGCTGAGCTGCCGCAGCAGGGTCAGCGACTGGAAGATGGTGAAACGGTTCTTGTTGACGTCCTCGATCAGGCCGAGGATCTTCTGGCGCTCCCGCTGAAGGTGTGTCTGGTACACCTTCTGGTGGCGCGGGTTCAGCACCACCTCGAGGATCTGTTCCTGCTTCGGGGGCAGATCGTGGATGACCTGCTCCTTGGTGCGACGCATCATCAGCGGACGGACCCGGCGGCGGAGCTTGTCCAGCTGCGCCTTGTCCCCGTTCTTCTCCACCGGCTTCTGGTAGTACTCGGCGAAACGCTTCGGACTGGAAAAGAGGCCCGGCGCAACGATCGAGGTGAGCGCCCAGAACTCCATCAGATTGTTCTCCAGCGGGGTACCGGTGATGGCCAGTTTGAAGGCAGCGGGCAGCTTGCGGGCGCACTGATAGGCCTTGGACTGGTGGTTCTTGACGAACTGGGCTTCGTCCAGGACCAGGCCGGCCCAGTCCCGGGACGCGTAGGCGTCGTAGTCGATCCGGAACAGGGCGTAGGAGGTGATGATGATGTCCGCGCCGGCCATGGCCTCAGCCGGCTTTGAACCACTCTTGGCGAAAGTCTCGCCGATCGCCCGGACCGTCAGGCCCGGTGCGAACCGTGCGGTCTCCGCCTCCCAGTTGCCCACGACACTTGTGGGAGCCACGACCAGGAAGGGGGCGGCGCCCGATGCGGCCCCGGCCCCGGGCTCAGCGGACTCTCCCGCCGTTTCCTTGGCCGCTTCCTTGGCGGCACACATCAGCGCCAGCGCCTGGACCGTCTTGCCGAGGCCCATGTCATCGGCAAGCACGCCGCCCAGCCCGTGGCGGTAGAGGAAGCTCAGCCAGTTGAAGCCTTCCAGCTGGTAGGGCCGCAGGTCGGCGTTCAGCGCTGAGGGCAGCGGCAAGCCCTTTACGCCGCCCTCCAGCAGGCCTCCGACCGCCTCGCGCCAGGCAGCCGCCTGCTCATCCACGATGCCGAGCTGTGCGAGTTCGTCCCAGAGACCGGCCTGGAAGCGGCTGATCTGCAGTGGCGCGTCCTTGTTGTCCTGCAGCGACCTGGCTTCATCAATCAGGGCCCGCAGCTGGTGCAGTTCGGGCAGATCCAGCGAGAAGTGGGCGCCACTCGGCAGGAGCATGCGGGTCTGGCCTGCCGCGAGGGCCGAAAACAGTGCCGCGAAGGAGACCGGCTGGCCTTCCAGGGTGATCACGATGCCAAGATCGAACCAGTCCCGGCTGTCTGTCGCCTTGGTTGAAATCGCCACCACCGGGGCCTCTTCGGCCTCGCGGTAGTCCGCCATTTCGCCGGCAGTGTCCACGGCGAAGCCGGGGAGCTCGCGGAGGCGGGGGAGCACCTCCTCGGTGAAGGCCAGCGTGTCCAGGCCCGTGAGTTCCGCCGTCGCCGTGAGGCGCGGTGTTCCCCAGCCTCCGGTTGCGGATTCACCCAGTGCCGGGACCACGTCCCACGGCTGCCCGACTCCTTCAAGAATACGGGCCTCGGCGGCGTCGTCCCGGTAGCCGTGATCGCCGGGGTGGCGCCACAGGGGCTGGGCTGTGACCAGGTTCCCGGACTTGTAGTGCCATTCCCAGTGCAGCCGGACCCTGTGGTCGGCACCGTAATTGGCGAGCAGGGACAGGGTGGGAACGGCCAGCGTGGGCAACTCCACGGACTCATCGGAGGCCGTGACCCGGGCCGTTTGCTTGAGCTTGGGGTAGAAACCGGTCAGGAAACGGCTTTCGTCCCGGGCCGGAATGTGCAGTGTGGTCCCGGCCGTGACGAAAGTGAGGAGTTCCTCGCTGAGCCCGCTTTCCAGCGGGGCGAGCGTGATCAGGGAATCCGCCGGGGCGACGCCGGGCAGAGCGTCCCCGCCGGAAGTCAGGAAGATCCCGTGGGCGGGGTGGCCGATGGTCCCAACGGACGCCGGATCGACCACGACGCCCTCGACCGTGATGGTCGGCGCGAGCGCCAGGCCGCCGTCGTCTACACCGCCGCCGGCAGACGGTGCGGTTGCCCCGGCCCCGCCGTCAAGTCCCGTCGATGCGCCGAAGCGGGTGAGGTTCAGCCCGACGGCGGCCGCCTGGTCCACGACGCGAACCGGCTCCGTGCCGCGGTTATGGACCAGGGCGACGCCGATCTTCTGCGCCTCGGCCAGCAGGCTCCACAGGTTCTTCCCTGCGTAGGTGTTCAGCCCCAGCCAAGGTGCGGTGCCAGCGTGCCGGCGGTTGGCCACTGCCGTATGGGAAGCCAGGAATTCCTGCATCCACTCGACATGGGCCTCGTTGCATTCGCGGCGGAAGTTCAGGTAGCTCAGGGTGTTCCAGGAGACGTCTCCGCGGATCCATTTGCCCTTGGCCCCCATGATCACGGGCCGCGCCTTGAGCTGGCGCACGCTACGGAGCGGATCGCGGCGGCCGGTGTAGGAGAAATGCGGGGCGGGCTCCTCGACCTCGAACTGGAGTGCCAGCGGGATGCCATTGGTGGACTGGGTGATGCCGGGACGGGCAATCAGCGGGCTGAGCGCCTGCTCCCAGTCCGCCACCTCCAAGGGCGGACTCTGGCGGGACAGCCGCGTGACACCTGCTGGCGCCAGCAGCTGGATCCGGGTTGCGGGGTTGTCTTCTGCCGCGAAAAGGAGGGCGGCCACATGCTTGCAGTCCTTGCGGACGGGGCAGCTGCAGAGGCCCACAGTGCAGCTCCAGCCGCCCGCCTTCCGGACCAGCTTCGCCGTCGTCGAATAGGGCACGTCCGAGCCGCCCCGCACCTTGCCCAGCAGCAGCCCGGTGGCGGCGTCGAAGGAGATCGCGGAAACACGGCTCCCCATGGCGTAGGCAAGTCCGGCCGCAAGGGAGCGGTCGTTGATTGCGGGAGTCTGTATTGCCAGTGCCGCACTCTCGTCCGGATGGGATGGCATGTGCGCGCTACTTTCAGCAGTTGGTCATCTGATCCATCTTAGCGAGCCTGAAGGGGACCCCGAACCTTCACCTGCGCAAGCGCTCCACGTCCGGGCCGCGCTCACCGGGATCTACGAGTGGCCTGGACGCGAGGTCGGCCGAAATCGCCGGAAGGCTTCGGGCTCGCCGTAGGCTTCCGGCGATGTCGCACTCTTCCGGCGACCCGAGTCCGGGCTGGCCGTCTTCAAACGGTCCCTGAATCTTCGCCTGACGTTCAACCGGGGCTCGGCCGACGGCGGCGGGGCCCGCCTACCTTGGAAGGGTCCGGGCTATCAGCCGACTTCAGCAGTAAGGATCTCTCATGACCAACGGTGAGCCCACCAGCCAGTCCGCCAACAGCTACCCCACCGTGCTGACCACGGAGGGCAGGAACGGCGGAAACGAGGACGTTGTCGACGCGAACGTAAACGTCGTCAACACCATGTTTGCGGAACTGCTCGACGCCGGGGAAATCTCCCCGGCTGCGCTGCGCAGCTACTACGTGGACTTCTACCTGACGCAGTCGCTGGGCGGCGGCTTCGCCCAGTACGTATTCACCGCTCCGGAACGCGAAGAGATCGACCCCTTCGTCCGGGAAGGCCTGGAACGCATGGGCGCAACCCGGCACCTGGATCTGTTCAACCGGACTGTGGCCGCCTTCGGCGCCCTTTCCGATACCGACGTCGACTCGTATCTGGACGGCGGCACGGGCTGGAATGCCGCGGGTGATGCTGCTGAGGACGGAACGTCGGAGGCCGTGAAGCGCATGGAAGAGTTGGATGGGGAGTTCGAGTCGCTCCTGGAAACCGAGGACATCCTGGAGCTGAACGCCGCCTGGCTCCGCAGCCAGGACGGTCTGCTGGTCCTCTCCGACGACGAGCTCGATGCCCACATCGCCGGGCGCGTGGCACGGATCCCCAACCTGGCCGAGCGCCAGGCGGCCGCTGCCGAGGAAGCGCTCCTGGACGCCCCGGAATTTGAGCAGATTATTCGTGAGCTGTGCGATGTTGCGGGCCATACCCTGCTGCGGATCTCCATGGGCGATCCCAACTACGAGCACAACGGAGAGACCACCCTGGCCTGGCACTTCGCTACCGACCAGGGGGAATTCCTCATGGTGGAGGATGACGACGAAGCATTTATGCTCGACCCTCGGACCAGGGAGATCCTTGCCGCCCTGGAGTTCGAAGAGGCCGACGCCTAGACGGAAGCCCCCGGCCGGGGATCCCCGGCCGGGGTGAGGCGCGTGGCCGTTAGTAGCCGCCGGCCGCGGAGGTGACCATCGCCCCGGAGGGGGTCACGAGATACCAGACGCCGCCTACGCCCTGGCCCAGGATGTCACCGGGGGCCTGGTCCTTGGCAAAGTAGTACACGCGCATGCCGTTGATGGTCAGCTGCTTCTTGCCGTCCGCTGTTGCGGCGGTTCCCACTGTGCCCATGACGCCGGTGGCCGCGGGAGTGTCGGACGCGGTGGTGACTGCCGGCCAGTTGTTGGCGCACGAGCCGGTGCAGGCGGTGGTCCCGGAATCCTTGGTGTCCTTCGTGAAGACGTAGACGCTCATGCCCTTCATGTCCACGACGATCTGCCCGGCCCTGGACGGGGCCACCATGAGGTCCGCCGCTGCTGCGGCAGGCGCCGACGATGACGCGGCAGGCGCTGGCGATGACGACGCTGCAGGCGCAGGTGCCGTCGTCGCCGCCGTCGACGTTGTTGAACTTGTGGTGGTGCCGGCACAGCCGGAGAGGACTGCCGCGAGGGCAAAGGCGGACAAGCCAATGCTGAGGTGCTTCTTCATCTGCTGCTCCTTGACTCGAGCCAGCCCAACTCGGAGGCCGGCGCTAACCCTTATGACGTCGCCGGGGGACAAATGGTTCAGGGCGGCGCCGTGGACTGCCGCCCTGCTCAATCACTGCTGAATCACGAGCCGTCCCGGACCGCGGGCAGCGCGCCTCCGGCGAGGCTCAACTGTCGGTCCGGGCAGAACCAGGCCTGCCCGCAGGACCGTGAAAGCACGGAAGTCCCCGTCCACGGCGAGGACGTCGGCACGCATTCCCGCCCGCAGGCTCCCGACTTCGTCTTCCAGACCTGGGATCTGTGCCGGCACGCCCGTGGCGGCAGCCGTCGGGCGTCACATCTTGGCGAGCCTGGCCCGCATCGCCATGAAGATGCCGTAGCAGATCAGCCCGACGCCGACGGCTGCCAGCATGTACATGCCCATGGGCTGCTCGCGCAGGGCCCTCAGGCCGCCGTCGAGCCCCGTGGACTCGTCCGGATCTGCCTTCCAGGTGGCGATGACGATCAGCAGCCCCGTCAGGAGCAGGGCGACGCCCTTAGCGGCGTAGCCTGCGATTCCGGTGGCGGTCACCGCGGAGCGGGCGTGGCCGTTGGACGGCATGACCAGGTACTTGATGAAGGACTTCCTGAAGCCGCGGATGGCGTAGACGACACCGGTGAGGGCCACTGCGCCGCCGAGGATGAACAGGAGCAGGATCCCGCCCGGTGCCTGCATGAGTTGCAGGGTGAGGTCGCTTGTGGAGCGGCGGTGGTCCGCCCGGGCGCCGATGGCGACGGACGCCAGCGTGAGTGCGAAGCCGGTGTACACGACGGCTTGGAGGGTGGCCTTGAGCTTCTTGCCGACCTTTTTCTTCGTGGGCAGGTGCTCGAAGTCGAAGATGGCGTCGCTGGCCTGCCAGATGGCCAGTGCGACGCAGGCTGCGAAGGCGCTCCAGAGAAGCACGGGTCCTGCCGGCTGCACGGCGAGCTCCTGGACGGCGCCGCTGACGTCGGCCTGGCCCTGTCCGCCCATGGCCAGGCGGAGGGCGACCAGGCCGATGAGGAAATGCAGGATGCCGCTGACGGCAAATCCCGCCCGCGCCGCCACCTCGAGCGGCTTGGAATTGGTGACGTCCACGGCGACTTCGACGGCGTCTTTTAGTTCTTTTTTGATGGTCGATCCTACTCCGGTCCGTTCCGGGGCCGTGGGTCCGCCCCGGGAATTCCTTTCCCGTTATGGTGCCACGCCGGACCGTCCGGGAACAGCCGCCGCGGGCAGCGCCCCCGGCTTAGCGGCGCCGGTAACTGAGGTCGAAGATGAGCCGGCCGGCCTCGTGTGCCTTGTTCTCGAAGCTGGTCAGGATCCGGCCCTCGAACCTCGGCGCCCAGCCGCCGGTTTCGTCGGTTCCATGGTTGGGTCCGGTGTGTTCGGTGCTCACAGGCGCGCGGCCCTCCTTGACGGGCGCCCCGCCCACGAGGGATTCCACGCCGGATTCCCACACCCGGGTGAGGGGGCTCTCGCCCCGGCTGCGCTCACCCGCATGCAGGTTCTCAAAGGCGGCGGAGCCGGCCAGGACGTCGCGCACGTGAACGGCGTAGTTGGACCAGTCCGTCGCGATCCGCCAGATGCCGCCGGGCTTCAGGGCCCGCGCTGCGAGCTCGGCGAACTCGGGCTGGATGAGGCGGCGCTTGTGGTGACGGGATTTGTGCCACGGATCCGGGAAGAAGACCCACAGCTCAGTGACGGAACCGGCCGGCAGCATCGTGGCGAGCACCTCAGGGGCGTTCGCTTCCACCACTCGGACGTTGCTCAGCTTCCGCCCGTTGATCTTGATCAGGGTGTTGGCGAGACCCGGCGTGTAGACCTCCACGGCGAGGAAGTCCGTGTCCGGGTTCTCCTCCGCGGCATGGCACACGGCGTCGCCGAGGCCGGAGCCGATCTCCACGATCAGCGGAGCTTTCCGGCCGAATTCGGCCTCCGCGTCGAAGACGTAATCCGGGTGTACCGAGGTGTTGGCGATGTGGCGCGGGACTTCGACGGCCCACCGGTCCGAGTGCTCTTCCCACGCGGCCTGGCGGCGGCCCTGCAGCCGGGTTCCGCGGCGCACGAAGCTGACCGGCCGGCCGCCGTAGGTGCCAAAGGAGGCCTGGCTGCCGGGCGTCACGGGGCGTGCGGGCTGCGGAGTCTGCGGGGATTCTGGGGATTCACTCATCCCTTCCAGAATAGAGGAAGTCCCGCACCGGCACGGGCCCGCACGGCCCGGTCGGGGGTCCGCGGGAGCCCGCGGGGCCTGCTCCCGCCCCGGGCTGTTAACACGGGGTGCGGCCGGGGCTCTGCCAGAATGGGTCGGTGACTGTGCCGAAGAGGGTCCCGCAGACCGCTGCCAGCAGCCCCGCCGTCGAGGGCGTGCCTCACGGCCGGCGCGGCACTTTGGTGGACGCCGAGATTGACGACGTTCCGGCATCAGGGTCCACCCGTGTCGGGAGCCGCCGCGCACTGGCCTACCTCGGCGTCTGCCTGGTATTGATCGGGCTGAACCTGCGCACCGTGTTCTCCAGCTTTTCCGCCGTGCTTCCCGAGGTGGCGGCCGACGCCGGGCTGCCGGGCTGGGCGGTGGTGGTTCTCACCACCATGCCGGTGACGTTGCTCGGCGTGTTCGCCCCGGCCGCCCCGGTGCTGGCCCGCCGTTTCGGTGCCGAGCGCGTGCTCCTGGGCGCCATGGCTGTCCTGACCGCCGGGCTGTTGTTGCGCCCCGTGGAAGCGGGCGGGGCCGGCCACCTTCCGGCGCTTCTGGCCGGAACGGCGGCATGCGGAGCCGCGATTTCGCTCTGCAACGTGCTGCTGCCGGGACTTGTGAAGCGCGACTTCCCGGACCGCCTCGGCCTGATGGGCGGGCTCTACACGACGGCGATCTGCGCCTCGGCGGCCCTCGGCGCCGGCTTCACCTACCCGGTGTTCAGGGCGACCGGGGAGTGGTCCGCGGCGCTGTGGTTCTGGGCGCTGCCGGCCGGCGTCGTTCTCCTCCTGTTCCTGCCGCTGGCCGTCCGCCAACGGCACGGCCGCCAGCAGCAGGGCGCCCAAGGGGTCAACGTGTGGCGCTCGGCCATCGCCTGGCAGGTGACCATCTTCATGGTCCTGCAGGCAATGATGTCGTTCAGCGTCTTTGCCTGGCTGGCGCCGATCCTGCGCGAACGCGGGGTGGACGGCGGGACAGCCGGGCTGATCGTCTCGGCCTCGATTGTGCTGCAGATGCTCGGTTCCCTGTTCGCTCCTGCACTGGCTGGCCGCTTCCGCGACCAGCGCGCCATCAATACGGTGGTGGCGCTGATGACCGGCGGAGGGTTCGCGCTGAGCATCTTCGGGCCGCCGGAGCTCATCTGGCTGTGGACCGGGCTGCTGGGCCTCGGCCAGGGCAGCCTGACCGCCGTCGCACTCACCATGATCATGCTCCGCACCCGCGACGGCCATACCGCCGCTCACCTGTCCGGGATGATGCAGGGCGTTGGCTACGGGCTGGGTTCCACCGGAACCCTCCTGGTCGGCCAACTGCACCAGTCCACGGGATCCTTCGTTGCGGCGGGTGTGCTGTTCCTCGCAGTTGGTGCCCTGGCCGCGGTGTTCGGCTACCGCGCCGGCCGAAACGCCTTCATCGGCGGCTGATCCTGGTTGCAGGCGCGGGATCAGCCGCGCAGGTCCTTTCCGTTGGTCTCCGGGATGCTGAAGATGAACGCGATGCTGATGACCAGCAGGACCACGGCGTAGAGGTTGAAGGCCTGCGCCATGCCGACGTCCTTGAGCCATTGCTGCAGGTAGGGCGCGGTGCCGCCGAATGCTGCCACGCAGATCGAGTAGGGGACGCCGACGCCGACCGTCCGGATGCTGGTCGGGAAGAGTTCCGCGAACACGGCCGGCACAATAGCTGCGCTTGCGGCGATGAAGATGAGCATCACGGACATGCTTACCGCCAGCTGCCAGGCGGAGTCCTTCAGCAGCCACGTCATCGGGAAGTGCAGCACGGCCGCCCCGGTGGCGCCGGCCCACAGCACTTTCTTGCGGCCGATCCGGTCCGAAAGCTTGCCCCAGAAGGGCAGGGCGGCAATGAAGACGAGGTTGCCGACCACTCCGGCCCAGAGGGCCTCGCCCCTGTCGATCTTCAGCGCCGTGGTGGCGTAGCTGGGAGCCACAACGCCCCAAATGTAGTAGATGACGGTGAGCCCCACGGTCAGGCCGATCACCTGGAATGCCTGCTTGCGGTGCCGGACGATCTGCGGCCAGATCGGCTCCCGCTTTTCGTCCGCGGGCTCGTTCTCGAACACGGTGCTTTCGTGCAGCCGGGCCCGCATGACCAGCGCATAGAGGCCAAACGCGGCGCCGATCAGGAACGGGACGCGCCAGCCCCAGGCGTTCATCATGTCGGCGCTCAAGCTCATGTTCAGGACCGCGCCGAGTAGGGTGCCGAACAGGATGCCGACCGTACCGGACGTGTAGATCAGGGTGGCCCAGAAGCCGCGGTGCTCCCGCGGCGCGATCTCGGACAGGTAGGTCTGCGACGACGGCAGCTCGCCGCCGTGCGCAAGCCCCTGGACCAGCCGGGCCACCAGCAGCAGCAGGGACGCCCAGACGCCGGCGGCGGCGAACGTCGGTGCGATGCCGATGAGCAGGCTGCCCAGCGAGGCCAATCCGACGGCGAGGGTCATGGACGCCTTCCGGCCGATCCTGTCGCCGATCCAGCCGAACAGGAATCCGCCAAAGGGCCGCGCCACGAAGCCGACGGCGAAGATCGCCAAGGTGGACAGCACGGCCGAGGCGGGATCTGCCTTGCTGAACAGCTGGCTGGCGATGAACGGCGTGAACGTCGCGTAAATCGCCCAGTCGTACCACTCGACGGCGTTGCCGATGCCGGTGCCGACGAGGGTCTTCCGGAGCGTTGCCCGGGCCTCGCGCTGCGGGTTGAGAGTGCTTGTCATGGGTGTCTCCAGAATGATCAGGGGCGGGTGCCGGATGCGGCCGGGGCGGGGGAAGAGGCCAGCGCGGCAATCCGCTGCAGTGCCAGTTCGGCGTAGAGCGCCGCGCCGTCGGCGAGGACGCCGTCGTCGAATGTGGCGTAGGGGGAGTGGTTGAAGGCGGACGTGGCGTGGTCCGCGTCGCGGGGCACGGCGCTCAGCCCGATGAAGGTGGACGGGACTTCCTCCATGACCCGGGAGAAGTCCTCCGAACCGCTGAGCGGGTTGGCGAAGCGGACGTGCCGGTCTTCGCCGAAGAGTTCGTGGATGACCCGCTCGGCCGTGTGCGTCTCGTCCTCGTCGGTGACGCTGAGCGGGTACTCGTCCCGGTAGTCCACGTCGACCTCAAGTCCATGGGCGGCGGCGATGCCCTTGAGCAGCGTAGGGATGGCGGCCAACATTTTCTCCCGGGCCGCCGCCGAGAACGTGCGCACCGTCGCCTCGAAGCGCGCGGTCTCGGGGATGATGTTGCGCTTGGTGCCGGCCTGGAGCACGCCCACGGTCAGGACGACGGGATCGAACATGTTGAACTGGCGCGTGATCATGACCTGAAGCGCGGTGACCATCTCGGCCGCGGCCGTCACCGGGTCCTTGGCGGCATGCGGCGCGGAGCCGTGTCCGCCGGCGCCGAACACGGTGACAAAGAGGCCGTCGGAGGCGCTCATGATCACGCCCGGGCGCGTGCAGAAGCGGCCGTACGGCTCCAGCGACGAAAACACGTGCATGCCGTAGGCGGCGTCCACCCGGCGGCCTGCGGCGTCCAGCACGCCCTCGCGGATCATGTGGCCGGCGCCGTCGAAACCCTCCTCGCCGGGCTGGAACATCAGGACGACGTCGCCCGCGAGTTCGTTCCGCCGCTCGGCCAGGAGCGTTGCGGCACCGGTGAGCATCGCCGTGTGGAGGTCATGGCCGCAGGCGTGCATGGCGCCGTCGATCCGGGACGTGAAATCGGCGCCGGTTTTTTCCTGCACCGGCAGGGCGTCCATGTCCGCCCGAAGCAGCACGGCGGGGCGCCACGCAGCGCTGGTGGATGGCTCCCCGCCGCGCGGCGGTGCCTGCCCGCGGAGGACCGCCGTCACCGACGTCGTGTCCCGGCCAAGGCTGATCTCGTAGGGGAGTCCTTCGAGCGCCTTGAGCACCTTTTCCTGCGTCCGCGGGAGGCTCAGGCCAATCTCCGGCTCGCGGTGCATTTCGTGCCGGAACCGTGTGAGGTCTCCCTGCAACTCCTTGGCGTCTGCGGCGGTCGTCATTCATCCTCCAGGTCTCGGTGGGGCGTTTTACGGGTGCGCCTGTGGATCCAGGCTTTCGTGATGTTCTCCGGCCATTCTGTAGTGGCGAGCCTCACATCGGACGGTGATTGCTGGAATAATGCAGAGTCAGGAGGCAATTCAAAGGATTCGCGCATTCTAGGAAGGCAGGGGATGGAACTCAGCGAGGATGACCTGGCGCTGATCAACGCGCTGCAGATTGCGCCCCGGCTGAGCTGGCACGACGCGTCCGAGGTCCTGGGCGTCCACGCCACCACCCTGGCCGCCCGCTGGGAGCGGCTGCGCGCCGCGGGCGCCTCCTGGGTCACGGCCCATTTGATCGGTGATCCGAAACAGATGTGCCTGGCCATGGTGGATATCGACTGTGAAATGCACCGGCGGGCGCAGGTGACCGCAGCACTCGCCGCACTGCCGGCCGTTGTCACGATCGATGAGGCCGCCAGCAACCGGGACCTGATGCTGACCGTGATCACTCCGTCCTTGGAACAATTCAGTGCCGATGTCGTGGCGCGGTTCAAAGACATCGAAGGGCTGGTGAAATACCAGATTGCCTTGTGCACCCGGCTCCACAGCGGCGGCGGTGCCTGGCGGCTCAACGTCCTGGACCGCAAGCAGCAGTCGGCGCTGGCGGCCCTGGCCGGCCCGGAGGCGACAGGCCTGATGCATGCCGTGCCCGCCGGGCCGCCGTTGCAGGCGAGCCATCTGGCACTCCTTCCGTTCCTTTCCAGGGACGGACGGGCGTCGGCTGCCGAAATGGCGCGGGCGCTGGACCGGCACCCGGCCACCGTGCAGCGGCAACTCAGCCGGGTCCTGGCCAGCGGAATGCTGTCCTTCCGGTGCGAAATTGCGCAGAAGGAGTCCGGGTTCCCCGTCACGTGCCAATGGTTCGCCAACGTTCCTGCAGGCCAGCATGACGCCGCAGCGGCGGCCCTGCGGGGATTCCGGAACATCAGGCTCAGCGCCTCCACCACGGGCCGCACCAACTTCGTCATCATCATGTGGCTGCAGTCCCTCGCCGAGGTCATGAATGCTGAGCTGGCGCTTCGGCAGCGGGTCCCCGGCATCGAACTGGCCGAGAGCGTCATCATGCTCAGCCCGGTCAAGCGCGTGGGCTGGATGTTGAACCCGGACTCAACGGCCACCGGGGCCGTCGTCGTCCCGGCCCATGGACTCGACGTCGCGGTCTAGAGGAGGATGGTGCGCGCCGCCGGGCAGCTGTGGGATGCTTCCCCTCTAGCTTTCAACCAGAACCATGCAACCGAGACCTCAGCGTTGGTTGAGGTCCTGCGGCTGCCTCCATGACTATCGATCAGGCCCCTCCCGTGTCCCGTTCCGCCCCGACCCTGGCCCACGAACCGGCCGGCATCTTCCACCGCAGCTACCTGCTCGTGACGTTCGGCGCCTGCGCGCTGGTGTTCCTGGCAGCGTTTGAGTCTTTGGCGGTGACCACAATCATGCCGCTGGTCAGCCGTGAACTGGGCGGGGCCGGCCTGTATGCGCTGGCCTTCGCCGGCCCGCTCGCCACCGGCGTCATCGGGATGGTGGCCACCGGGAGCTGGTCCGACCGGCGCGGGCCCGTCGCTCCGCTCTACGGATCGGTGGCCATGTTCGCGCTCGGCCTGCTGATCGCCGGAACCGCCGTGGACATGCCCGTTCTCGTGTCCGGGCGGCTCGTGCAGGGACTGGGCGGGGGCGGCATGACGGTGGCGCTCTACGTGGTGATCGCCCGCGTGTACCCGCCGGTGCTTCATGCGAAGATCTTCGCGGCCTTCTCCGCCGCGTGGGTGGTCCCGTCCCTTGTGGGTCCGTTCGCGGCCGGGCTCGTGGCCCAGCTGGCCAGCTGGCACTGGGTCTTCCTGGGGGTGGTGGGGCTGGTGCTGCCGGCCCTGCTCATGATCGCTCCTGCCTTGCGCGGACTGCGGGGCACCGCCGAAGGCGCCCCCGGTGACCCCCACCGGATCGGCCCCCGGAGCGACCCCAACGGCACGGCGGACCCCAGGCAGCCGGAAGCCCCGCGCACGACCTCGGGCTACGCCCGGCTGGCCTGGGCAATGCTTGCGGCGCTCGCCGTGCTGGGACTGAACCTTTCCGCGCAGGTACCCGTGGCCGGGGGCGCCCTGGCGGCGGCCGCCGTCGTCGTGGCGCTCGTAGCGGTCCGTCCCCTGATGCCGCAGGGAACCCTCGCAGCCCGCCGCGGACTCCCGAGCGTCATCCTGACCCGCGGCCTCGCGTCCGCCGCCTTCTTCGGGGCTGAGGTGTACCTGCCCTACCTGCTGGTGGAACGCTATGTCTTCTCGCCCACGTTCGCGGGTCTCACCCTCACCGGCGGCGCGCTCGCGTGGGCGGCGGCGTCGGCCATCCAAGGCAGGCTCGGTGCCCGGTTGGGCCACCGGCGTGCGGTCCGGATCGGTTCGGCGCTCGTGCTCGGCGCCGTCGTCCTGGCACTCGTGACCACGGTGCTGGCGTGGCCGGCCGCCGTCGCGATTACCGGCTGGGTATTTGCGGGCGGCGGCATGGGCTTGATGTATCCGCGCCTGAGCGTCATGACCCTGGCCCTTTCCACCAAGGACACGGAAGGCTTCAACAGCTCGGCGATGTCCATCTCCGATTCCCTGGGCGGCGCACTCGCCCTGGCCGCCACAGGTTTGGTCTTTGCCGCGTTCACGACGACGGTCGCGTCCTTTGCTGGGGTGTTCGCCTTGACGGCGGTGGCAGGCGCTGGCGCCGTCGCGGTTGCCCCGCGCGTCGCCACGCACCCTTAGCCGCGCACCCGCTGCGGCAGCGAAAGGGAGCTCCGGCCGGAAACCGGCCGGAGCTCCTTCGCGGAGTTCCGCCCCGGGCAGGCTGCCCGGGATCACTTCCCGACGTAAGCTCAGCCGGCTACAGGAGCTTCCTCGGCGGAGCGGAGGGCTTTCCATTCCTCAATCCGGGCTTGCTGCAGCGGCGCCTGGCGGTTGAAGTACCAGGCTGCGCCGAGCAGAAGGAACCAAACAGGTGCCACCACGAGAGCCATCCGGGTGTCATCGGCCTGGGCCAGTGCCACGAGCATGAAGCCGAAGAATGCCAGCACCACATAGGGCATGAAGGCGGACCCGGGCATCTTGAACGTTGAGGCGGCGTGCAGGGCCGGGCGGCGCCGGCGGAACACGATATAGCTGACGAGGATCATGGACCAGACGAACATCGTCAGGACGGAGGCCACGGACGTGACGATCGTGAAGGCGCCAATGACGGAATCGCCGGCGTAGAGCAGGACCAACCCGGCCAGCAGGAAAATGCAGGAGAACAGCAGTGCGTTCTGCGGGACCTTGCGGACGCTCAGCCTCCCGAATATCTTCGGCGCATTGCCGTCCTGGGCGAGGCCGTAGACCATCCGGGAGGTGGAGTAGATCCCGGAGTTGGCGCTGGAGGCCGCGGAGGTCAGGACCACAAGGTTGACGACTACCGCGGCGATGCCCAGCCCGGCCAAGGTAAACATGCCGATGAACGGGCTGCTGGCCGGATCGATGCTGCGCCAGGGGTTGACGGCCATGATGACCACAAGGGCGCCCACGTAGAACAGCAGCACCCGGATCGGGATGGAGTTGATGGCCCGCGGGAGGTTCTTTTCCGGGTTCTTGGTTTCCGCGGCTGCGGTGCCCACGAGTTCGATGCCCGCGAAGGCGAAAATGGCGATCTGGAAGCCGAGGATGAAGCCGAATACGCCGTGCGGGAACATCCCGCCGTCGTTCCACATATTGGCCAGGTTCGCCACGGCGCCGCTGGGCGACGTGAAATGCGTGGCGATCATGACAACGCCGGTCGCTATCAGCGCGATGATCGCGACCACCTTGATGATGGCGAACCAGAATTCCGTTTCACCGAAGGCTTTGACGCCGGGCAGGTTCAGCAGGATCAGGACCAGAGGGGTGATCAGGGCCGGGATCCAGAGCGGGGTGCCCGGCGCGAGCTTGTCGACGTAACCGGCGATAGCCACGATGTCGGCCACTCCGGTGACCACCCAGAAGAACCAGTAGGACCAGCCGGTGAAAAAGCTTGCCCACGGACCGAGAAGGTCACCGGCAAAGTCGCTGAACGACTTGTAGTTCAGGTTGGAGAGCAGGATCTCGCCCATGGCCCGCATGACGAAGAACAACATGGAACCGATGATCATGTAGACGAAAATCACGGACGGTCCGGCGAGGGAGATGGTCTTGCCGGACCCCATGAACAGGCCGGTGCCGATCGCGCCGCCGATGGCGAGCAGCTGGATGTGGCGGTTCCCCAGGGCGCGGGCGAGATGTGGTTCCTGGCCCGGGCTGCCTGCGGAGGGCTTTGTTGCGATCTTCGGGACAGCCGTGGTGGTGCGTTCTGACATGTGGCTTCTTCCTTGTTGCAGGCGGGGGCGATGCGCCGTGGAACTTCGGAATCGCGGCCCGCACTGATCCAGTCTTGGCGTGACGGAGGTAACACTTTGTCGTGTGCATCAAGCCTAGGGGCCTTATTCCGCCCGACGCGCCCCCGGGCAGGTCCGGCCGGCCGCTTCCGCGGGGCAAATCCGCCGCTGTGCCGCCGGAGACGCACCGCCCCTTGCGGGATGCTGAGGGGATCCCGTTCGTTGGCTTGTCGGCAATATGAGACGCGGATCACATGGGCGGGGCGTGGCGACCGGGCCCTGGTAGGCGCTGGAGGCACGGGGGAGCCCGTGTCGACAACTGTCGATGATCGTAGCCTCAGTTGTCGTCCGGTGTCCCATGTCATATTTTGGCTCTCAGCACACCCGATCCGGCGTCAGCGGGCGGCCAGGCGGGTAGCCCGCAATACGGCGTCGGTGAGGGCCGCCGCCTCGCCGTCGGGTCCGAAGGCGCTGCGGTGCCGGGTGTCGACGACGTCCAGGCGCCACTCGGGCGCCTCGATCCCGAGTTCACGGGCGAGCTGTTCCGCGGTGAAGTACTTCTCCGCCGTGTTGTGCGTTCCCCACGGCGGCAAGCCGTCGGGGTGGTGGCCCACGATGAGCAGGGTCCCGCCCGTCCGCACGGCTGCCGCGGCGAGCTGGAGGGCCTGCTGCCACGGCATCCGGGTGGAATGCAGGAACTGGGCGGTGACCAGGTCGAACTGCCGCTCCGGTACCCAGCTGGCAAGGTCCTGCTGTACCCACTCGATGTTTGCGTCCTGCCCCGCCTCCCGCGCGTGGGCTGCCGCCCGTTCAAGGGCGACGGCGGAGACGTCCAGCGCCGTCACGGCCCACCGGCGGCTGGCGAGCCAGATGGCGTCGGCACCCTCGCCGCAGCCCAGGTCAAGGGCGCTGCCCGGACGCAGATCGGAGGCCTCTGCGATCAGCTGCGGATTGGGCTGCCCGCTCCACACCGTGGCGCGGCTCCGGTACTTCTCGTCCCACATGTCCGCCGCGGTGCCGGACTCGCCAATGTGGCCGCCGCCGTGGTGGCCGCCGAAGTCCCCTCGGCCGTGCGCCTGCCCGCGGACCGGGAGGGGCGGCGCACAGGCCGGGGTCGTGCGCAGGGGATCCCGGCCCCGGGAAGCGGGCGGGGAGGCCGCCGGATGATAGACTGGTGAAACTTGATGTGCAGTGATGCCCACTTTGGTCTTGACGGACAGGGTCCTGATTGACCGGAACCGGTTCATCAACCGGTTCCCCGGCCGAATTCTTCACCGAAGCCGTTCGCCGGGAGTGGGTTTTTTCATGTGAGAGGCACATCCTGCGTCGATGAACGCGTTCTATTTGGTCCCGGCCGCCACTGCCGCAAGGTTGGTAGCGGCCCGGTTGATCACCTGACTTTTCTTCGGCGAACCCTTGGGCCAACCGGCACCGGGGGCCGATATCCGCACGGATACCGCCTGAAAGACCTCGAAACATATGACTACTTTTGCTGCCCTCGGCACGCCCAAGACCCTCGCTGACACCTTGACCGCCCAGGGGATCGTGGAACCGTTCCCCATCCAGGTCAAGACCCTCCCCGACACCCTGGCCGGACGCGACGTCCTGGGCCGCGGCCGGACCGGCTCCGGCAAGACCATCGCCTTCGCCATCCCGCTTGTAGCACGACTCGCTGAGCGGGAGGCCAAGCACTTCCGCAAGCCGGGCCGCCCCATGGGACTGGTCCTCGCACCGACCCGCGAACTGGCCACCCAGATCAACGCCACCATCGAGCCGATGGCCAAGGCCATGGGCCTGAACACCACCGTGATTTACGGCGGCATCTCCCAGGCCCGCCAGGAAAAGGCCCTGCGCGCCGGCGTCGACATCGTCATCGCCTGCCCGGGACGCCTCGAGGACCTGATCCGCCAGCGCATCCTGACCCTTGAGGGTGTCGAGATCACCGTCCTCGACGAGGCCGACCACATGGCCGACCTCGGTTTCCTCCCGGTGGTCAAGAAGCTCATGGACATGACCCCCAGCCAGGGCCAGCGACTCCTCTTCTCCGCCACCCTGGACAATGGCGTGGACAAGATCGTCCAGCGTTACCTGTCCAACCCGCTCACCCACGCTGTGGATGAATCACAGGCTGCGGTGACCACCATGGAACACCACGTGCTGGTCGTCAGCGACCAGACCGTCAAGAAGCAGCTGATCGTCGAGCTCGCCTCGGGTGCCGGCCGCCGGGTGCTCTTCATGCGCACCAAGCACCACGCACGCAAGCTGGCCAAGACCCTGACCGACGCCGGCATCCCAGCCGTCGATCTTCACGGCAACCTGTCGCAGAACGCCCGTGACCGCAACCTGGCCGAGTTCTCCTCCGGCGAGGTCCGCGTCCTGGTCGCCACCGACGTGGCCGCCCGCGGCGTCCATGTCGACGACGTCGAACTCGTCATCCACGTGGATCCGCCCACGGAGCACAAGGCCTACCTGCACCGTTCCGGCCGCACGGCCCGCGCCGGCTCCGACGGCACTGTCGTCACGCTGACGCTTCCCGAGCAGCAGTCGGACGTCAAGAAGCTCATGAAAGCTGCCGGCGTCGAGGTCAACTTCGAGCGAGTCACAGCCAACTCGCCGCTCGTGGCTGAACTTGTGGGCGAGATGGCCGACAAGATCGATCCCCGCACCCGCGCTGCACTGCTTGCTGCAAAGTCCAACCAGGGCGGCGGCACCTCCACGGGCGCCAATGCCGAGCGCAAGCGCGCCCGCCGTTCCACCCAGGCTGCACCCACCGCGGGTGGCCGGGGCGGTCGCGGCGGACGCGGACGCGTCGGAACCGAAGCTCCCCGCACCGACCTTCCCCGTGCAGAGCGCCGTGCCGTGGCCTACGAAGGCCAGGCCGCGGCGCGCAACGCCGCTGAGCGTGTAGCGGAAAAGAACGAGGACCGGATGGACGCCGAGCGCGCTGCACGACGCAACGCCCGAGGCCGGTCCACTGCATACGCACACCACAACGATGTTCCGGCTTCAGGCGGCCGCGCATCCGCCGGCCGGGGTTCTGACGGCCGGGCAGCCGAGGGCCGCAGCGATGCCCGCGGCGCTTCGGCACCCCGCTCGGGCGCACCCCGCAGCGGCGCACCCCGCTCGGGCGCACCCCGCAACGGCGGCGCGCCCCGCACCGGGGCTTCGGCTGGCGGCCAGCGCGGCGGACGTCCGGCAACGGGCCAGCGTGCAGCTGCCGGCGCCAAGTCCGGCGCAAACCCGGCTGTGTGGTCCTCCAACACTGACGGAACCTCGGGCGGATCTTACGCAGGTGGCGGCAACGGCCGCTCCGGTGAAGGCCGTCCGGCGCGCAGCGGACCCCGCCGTGCGTCCGCTCCGGCATCAAACGAACGCCGCAGCCGCTAACAATGCCGCTTAACCACCGTCGAGTGCTCCGCAACTGCCCTTTGGAAGGTTCATAACGGCAGTTGGGCCCACGCCGGCAGGGTTCCCTGGCCGAGCTTGCGAGGCGAAGGGGCCGGTGGGGAGCACTCGATGAGGTTTCAGGCCCTACCAGCCGCGGGCGCGCCACTCTTCCAGGTGGGGCCGTTCCGCACCCAGGGTGGTGGGCTTTCCATGGCCCGGGTGCACCACAGTGTCATCCGGATAAACGTCGAACAGCCGCTCGCTGACGTCGGTGATGAGCTGGGCGAACCGCGCGGGATCCTTCTGGGTATTGCCCACGCCGCCTGGGAACAGCGAGTCGCCGGAAAAGATGTGTGCCTGGCCCTCCGGGTCCTGGTACACGAGGGCGATTGAACCCGGGGTGTGCCCCCGCAGGTGCACTGCCGTCACATCGAACCCGTCGAAGTTGCCGACGTCCCCGTGACTCAGCAGCACATCCACCGGAACTGGCAGCTCCGGGGCGTCGTCCGTCCCGGCTGCGGTCCGGGCACCGGTCGCTTCCACGAGGCCCGGCAGTGCACGGATGTGGTCCCAATGCTGATGGGTCGTAGCGATCAGCGCCAGCTTGGGCGTGGCCGAGGTATCCGCGGCGGCGTCCGCCAGCAGCTCCTGGATGGCCGCCAGATCATCGGCGGCATCGATCAGCAGCTGGGCGCCGGATTGCCTGGCGGTGAGCAGGTACACGTTGTTGTCCATCTCGCTGACTGAAATCCGGCGGATGGTGATGTCTCGAAGTGAGTGAATGAGCGAGTCCATGGGCATCAGTCTACGGACGGACTATTCGCGGCCCTGCGAAACCCAGCTGGGGTCCGCGGAACGGGAGCCGAAGACGGCGTCCGCGGCGGCGTCGAGCTTGTCCAGTTGCGCCCGGGTGAAGGCGAGCGCCAGGGCGCCCAGGTTCTCGTCGATCCGGTGCGCCTTGCGGGTTCCGGGGATGGGGACGACAGGAAGCCCCAGCTTGCTGCCCTGCGCCAGCAGCCAGGCCAGCGCAACCTGGGCCGGCGTCGCCTCCAGCTCGGAAGCGACCGCCTGCACCGCAGCCACCACACCACGGTTGGCCTCCGCGGCATCCGCGGCGAAACGCGGGATGTTGCGGCGGAAGTCGTTGCTGCCAAGCTTCGAGGCGTCCACTGTGCCCGTGAGGAACCCCCGGCCGAGCGGCGAGTAGGGCACGAAGCCCACGCCCAGCTCGGCCGCGGCGGGAACAACATGAAGTTCTACATCCCGGCTCCAGATGGACCATTCGCTCTGTACGGCTGCGATCGGGTGGACACTGTTAGCTTCGCGCAGTTCCTCGGCCGTGACCTCGGACAGGCCAAGGTGCCGCACCTTGCCCTGCTGCACAAGCGCTGCCATGGCCTCCACGGTTTCCACTATCGGAACGCGGAGGTCACGGCGGTGCATGTAGTAGAGGTCGATGGTGTCGGTCCCCAGCCGTTGCAGGCTTCGGTCCACCGCCTGTTTGACGTAGGAGGCGTCGCCACGGATGTCACGGTAGCCCTCCGCCGGGCTGCCGACGAGACCGAACTTGGTGGCCAGCTGGATCTCGCCGCGGCGGTCCTTGAGCAGCTGCGCGATGAGCTCCTCATTGCTGCCGCCACCGTAGATGTCCGCCGTATCGATGAAAGTCACGCCGGAGTCCACCGCATGGTGCAGGGTCTGCAGCGCCTCGGCCGGGTCCACCTCTCCGTACACGGGAGTTAGCGCCATGCCGCCGATCCCCAAGGGGCTGACTGAAAGGCCGTCGCCGAGCCGGACTGATGCTGCCGCTTCGATATTCATGGAACTCCCCATCTCTGGATTGCACATGTGACTGTCGTCCCTGCCAAGAACTCCGGCCGGCGCCGGAGTATTCCGCCGCTCCCGCCCAGTTGCCAGCCACCATCAGGGTGACGCCACGGCCTGTTGCAGCGTGTCGGGGCGCACAGGCCTGGTGAACGGCGGAGCAACTGGGCGGGAGCGTCGCCTTGCTCCCGCCTTGCCGCCCATCCCAGGGGGCGGCCTGTCCCCTAGGCGCCGTCCGCTACAGGGTCGATGGACACGACGGCCAGGAAGCCGCGGCCCAGGATTTCCGGCGTGGCCGTATCTGTCCCGATGACGGCGTCGTACCGGCTCAGCTCGATGTGCTCCGCGTCCTGGCGCCCGCCGGCCGCCGGCTCACCCGATGCCGGATCGTCGGCTGCCGGCCCACCCTGGGCGGGCGTGCCGGAGTCGTTCCTGGCACCGGGGCGGACTGTCACCTGTCCTTGGAGCAGGATCCCGAGTTGGCCCTCGAACACGGGATGGGCGCGTTTCTTGGAGAGTTCGATGATGGAGGTGTAGCCCTTGAAGGAGCCGCCGCGCGTGACGACGTTCAGGTCCCGGATGTCGCCGGTGGGCAGGGCGGCGGACGAAATTGCATCGCCCGAGAACCGGAACGGGCGGTATTTCTCGAGGGGGTGCTCGGTGCCGTCGACGCTCAGGAGCAGCAAGTCGCCATCGATGACAGTAATCACGCGGTCCATGCCGGGGAAGGCGGAGAAGTCTCCGGCCTTGGACACCTCGGCGATGCTCACCCGCCAATCCCAGGCGCTGCCCGGGGCTGTGGCCGTAACTGCAGAGACAGTCTTGGGGCGGCTGGCCAGTTCGCGGGTTACCCCGCCGCCGTTGCGCCAGGGTTGGGCTTTGAGCGTGGCATAGCGGATGATCTCCATTCTCCCAGCCTATCCGCCGCCACCGGACAGGCCGCCGTCCCATGCCCGATGTGACGCCGGTGGATGGAACCGGAACTCGGCACGGCGGCGCGCTCTTGCTAACGTCAGAGGCAACAAGCGCTGCAGAAGGAGCCCGAATGTTCGTCAAAGTGTGCGGCCTCAGCACAACGGAGGCGGTCCGGGCCGCGGCTGAGTCCGGAGCTGACGCCATCGGCTTCGTCCTGACCCGAAGCCCCCGGGAAGTCACGCCGGCCCAAGTCAGGGACCTCCTTGCCCACGTGCCACCCGGGGTCCCCGCGGTGGGTGTGTTCCGGCACGAGGCGGCCCATACTGCTGTCGGACTGGCACGCGAGGCGGGCCTGGCCTGGGTCCAGCTGCATGGCGACCGTTCCCCGGCGGACGTTGAGGCAGTGCACGACGCCGGGATGAAGGTCATCCGGGCCATCACCATGTCGGCCCCTGCCGAGGCCTTCGGAAGCTGGGGCGAGGAGCTGCTGCTCGTCGACGCCGCGGTACCCGGTTCGGGCGAGGCCTGGGACTACGGCTCGGTCCGGGCCAGGGAACTCGCCGGCCGGCACTGGCTGCTGGCCGGCGGCCTGGATCCGGCCAACGTTGCCCGCGCGGCAGCAGAAGCCGGTGCGTGGGGCGTGGACGTTTCCTCCGGCGTCGAATCGTCCCGCGGCGTCAAGGACCTGGCCAAAATCCGGGACTTCGTCAAGGCGGCCAAGTCCGCGGGATGAGAGCCGGCCGCCGCGACAGCGCCGCCTGGCCGGGCGTTCTGCGCACAACAGTGGCAACCGGGACAATTCCCGGTTGCCACTGTTGGAACTCACTCAATCCAGGAGTTCCCCGCGCCTGGGGCTGAGTGAGTTGAATTTTTCCTAGCCGCTATGGGGATGTCTTGATGACGACATCGTCGATGTATTCATCGCCCATCTGGCGGTTGTGCTCGGCCCCGAGTTGGACTTTGCTCAGCCCGGTTCCCGCCATACTGACGGCGGCGCTGGAATACTTCTGCACCCCGTCAAACCAGACCTGGACCGTTGACGCGGAGCCGTTGGAAGTCACCCGCATAGAGACATGATGCCAAGCGCTGAGCGTAATGCTTCCGGCGATCAGCTTCGTGTAGACGAAAGTCCCGTTCGGTGCGGTCACGCGCAGCCACAGCTGGCCATTGCTGTTGTAACGGTAGATATCGGCAACGCGGGTAGTGCCGGAGAAGAAGCGGAAGTACGGTACGTCATTCCCGGCGACTCCTGCGGTGGTGATGTCGAACCAGCCGTCGGCGTAGGAAGTCTTGGTGCCGGCGGCCAGGGCCGGGGTGGAGAGGTTCGCGAGGGAACCGGAATCGCTGGTCACATGCAGCTTGGCCGAGTGGGTCCCAGCGTGCGCGGGCGAACTTGCGACAGTTGCTGTGCCGGTCCCCGACGTCGTCGCCGTAAGCGGGCAAAGGCTGCCGCCCTCAAAGCTTGAAGCGACCGCCACGGTTCCGGGGTACGAATTCGTCGGCACAGGCGTGCCCACGTTGCAGGTCGCCGCCGAACTTGCCTGTGCGGAACCGAAAACAAGGGTACCGGCTACGAGCAGTCCGAGCGTCCCCACTGTGCTGAGTGCTTTTAGTTTTCTCATTGATTTACTTTCCGTGCTTGGTTCGACTTGTTCTTTTGATCTCGCGCCGTAGCAACGAGCACACTGGCCCCAGTCACGCCAGTTGCACCATCTGTACCGCCACCGAGATGCCGATTACAGACAGGAGGGCCGCGGTCGCAATGACAACCGCGCGCGGGAGTGCCTTCTCAGGATTCAAAACACGAAGGACCTCGCAGCCTACGAGAGCGGCTACGGTGGCCAATCCCAACAAAAAGACGATCATTTCGCACCTGCCAAGGAGCGCGTGGACCTCTTGAACTCGAGGCCAAGCAGGCCGAGGGTGACGAGGGCCAGCAGGCACACACCTGCCGGCGGCGCCCAGATGCGGGCGTAGACCATCGCGGTCGCCACGAGAGTGGACATCGCGAGACTGAAAGCGATTGCGATTGCGATGCTGAGGGGAAGTGCCCCGGTCGCCTTCAGCGACCGCGGAGGGTCAAAGCGGAGCAACAGGACCAACGCTGTTCCAGGCCCGGCCAGCATCAACAATCCGATGACTGCCAGTCTGAGGCCGCCGGGCCCGAAGAAGGAAAGCGGTAAGGCGGCGGCGGCGACGGCTGCCGTCGCGTAGCTCACGTAGCGGCGTTCATTTGCCATTGTTTACTCCTTGGATGTGGAAGATCACGCCGCCGGCATTCTCGAATACCTTGGTCCAGCCAGGGCTGGTGCCGCACGTGGCGATGAAATGCTGGAGGTCACCTGGGGGAGTCGCGCCGCGCAGATCGGCGGCCGCCTGCTGGCTGTCAGTGACGATGACGTACGCCCCGGCGTTGTGGGCGATCTGGTTGGCACCGTCGCACGAGAGCGGACCGGCCCCTGGCCTCGGCTCGGCAGGCACGAGGGCCCGGTAGTCGTAGTCCGCGTAATGCTGGAATTTCCACGGCGTATTGCGTACCGCTTCGATCAGCACGGAGCCGGTAGGCGCCGTTGAGTAGAGCTCATTCACGACGGCGATTTCGTCGCTGCTGAAGCTCTCCATGGAGTCGTTGCCGTAGCGGGTGACGATAGTGGTTGTGGCGAGCACGCCGCCGAGCAGCAGCAGGGTCAGTGCCCGCCGCAGTCCCAGACCCGCAGTCCTGTCCGAGAGCAGCGGCAGTACCGCAAGGCAGGCCGCGAACGGCAAGCTGAACATGTACAGGCGAAGAAGAAGTTCACCGCCATACGGCTGGGCCGGGATCAGGGCGAGCGGTGCAAGGGCGCCGACCGCTGCGGTGAGCCACGGCGTCTTCCGCTTGTGGCCTACAACGGCGCCGATGACGGCAAGGATCCACACGAGGGCGACCTCGGCGATCCGCGTGTAAACCACCCACAGATGCGAATCGCTGCCGGAAACCTTGGTGGACAGCGCGCCGACGGTGTTTGCGCCGATGTCGCCGAACGACGCGAAGAGCTGTCCGGCGTGGCCTTGGACATACGCTGTGGCCACAAAGAGCAGCCAGCCCACCGGCAGGACCGCGGCCAGTACGGGCAAGAAGCGAAGCCGCAGCCGGCCCGTCAACAGAAAGGCGACCAGGATGGGGACCACTGCAAACGGCGTGAGCTGATGCGATGCCGTCATCGCCACGAGGAACAGTGAACAGACGACGACGAGGGCAGCGGCCTCGCCTCGGGACGGTTCGATGATCCCTTGCCGCTGAACTGAACCGTCCAATCTGGCCACGACCCGGGAAAGTCCGGTGGTGAGCCGGTTGCGGTTTGGCTGCCATGCCCATCCCGTGAATACGCCAAGGAGGCAGGCAAAGAGCGTCACCATGAGCACGAAGGAATAGGCCTGAGGCGACAGATAGTCCTGCCCGACCCAGCTGGTCAGATAGAACATCCACACGGCAGCCCATGCCTGCCGGGGGGTGGAGGTCAAGCGTGTGGCCAGGGCAAGGAGGGGCGCCAGGAGTATGACGTTTACCCCCAGGGGTGCCCATGTCGCGATGCTCATCAGGTCCTTGACGCCGGTTGCGCCCGACACCATACCCAACAGGTTGAAAAAGCCTGGCCAGCTGAAATAGGCGTCCAGGCCTGTGTCCAACTGCCCGGACTGGGCAATGTTGTCGGCAATGCCCAGGTGCCGGAAGGTAGCCTCGAGACGGGGTAGGCCGTGGATGATCGGGTCGGCGCCGTGGAGGATTACCACCGTGGCCAGAACCTGCCACGTCAGAAGCGTCGGAATGAACCTTCGAAGACTCAGCGACGCCACGAATCCGCCCAAACTGAGGGCCAGCGCGACGAAGTAGGCGGGCGGGAGGGCGTCGATGAGACCCGAGCCGCCAATCCGTTGGGGATCGACGCCGGTCATGCTCCAGACCCCGATGACCAGCGCCGCTGCGGCTACGCCAGCGAGAGCGTTGACCTGCCAGGAGGGGGTCAGCCCGAGGTTGCGGTCGGTGGGTGGCTTCGCACCGCTGTGCCTGGCGTGATCTTCCCGCTTGTGGGAAGTGCGCACGGGGACAGTTGCTGCCGTTTCGTGTGTCATGGTTTCTCGATTCCAGAGGGCTGGTGTTGCAATGCCGTAGGAAACTCTGAGTTTTTTACGGCGGTGGGCATCACTCGGGTAAGCGCGATCAGACGCTGTACGGCGATCAGGGCAACCGCCGCCTGGGCGACGGACCAGAGTACGGATACGCCGGTTAGGCCATAATGCTGGGCTACTGCTGCAGCCGGTGCCACGACCAGTGCAGCGGCCAGGACTGCGACAGTTGTGGATTCAATCAGACGCCCTTGCGCTCGGCACAGCCCGTAATAGACCTGGGTCACGCAGCTCAAGAGCAGTGCCGGCACAAGTACGGGAAGCAGGACCCAAGCGGAGGCATACTGCGGTCCAAGAAGACGAAGGAGGAACGGGCCGGCGAGCATCAGAATCAGCCCGGCCGCAAGCGTCAGTAAGAGGCTGGCCCGGAGTGCGGAGGCGACGAGTCCAGGCCGCGAGCGCGTGCCCGCCAAGGCTGTCTGGAGGGTGAAACCGGCGGATTGCGGCACAAAGAAGACTGCCGACGCCATCATCCACACGATGTACCACGCGGCAGTCGCCGCAGGGCCCAGCGTGGACGCAACGATCAGGGGAAGCAGGTACCCGGGCGCGCGGTCGGCGAGCATGAGCGCGTGGTTCGGAAGCCCGGGCCGCAAGAGTTTCAAGGCCGACCCTGGCCGCAGGCCGTGCCGCCAGTCCGGGGAGACTTTGGCGCGGCCAAGCTGACGCAGACCCACGAGAACGCTGGCCAGCGCACCAAGTGCCACAGCGCCGATAACGACCGATAGTTCGTGGATGCCGACGGCGAACGCGATGGCGAGGAACGCAAGCTGCACCAGGCTTTGCACGAGACTGCGGCCGAGCGTGCGGTCGGCGCGTTCCTGGGCAACGCCCACGTGATCGAGCTGATAAGCACTCGCCGCGAAGAGAGCCGTGGCCACAAAGATGACGGTTACCAGGGGATCGTTCCAGGCTTCTCCGACCCCGGAACCGAGGGAGTGTGTGGTGGCGACAAGCGCTCCCGCCCCTATGAGCGAAAAGGTGCCTACCGTGAACAGGCTGGTGGCTATGAGGCGGCGCCCTCCGTCATTTTCGGCGGGAAGGAGCGTGAGCGTGGCGGGCCCGACGCCGAGCATGCCCAGCTGCACGGTCAGGAGGGCCGCGGACACGACCGCAGAGCCCAGACCAATTTGCGCCGGAGGAAGTACCACGGCTGCGAGCGCCCAGAACAGGAAGCCGGTCACCATTGGGGCTACCCTGGCCGCAGCCAGCCACGCCGCGTTCCCGCCGACGGAGAGCGTCTGGTTTGCAGGGCGCAGGATCTCACCGAACATGGCGCGGTAGTTGTAGAGGAAAAAGCACATCCAATAGGGCAGGTAACGGGGGGCGCGCACCAGGGACAACCCCACACCCCGGACTGATGCCATCAGCGGAAGTGCCACCAACCAGCCGGCGCGGGCTGGATGTTTGCGGACGGTCCGGGCCATCCCGGCGCCGTCCTGGAGCCACTGGTCGCGGGCGGAATCAAAGCTGTCGCCGAACCTGTGCCGGACCTCCGTGGTGCTGGAGACGCCCAGCCGGTAGCCGGCCTGCTCCAGCCGGATCCGCAGCTCGACATCTTCGCCGGAGCGGAAGTTGTCATCGAACCCGACCGAAAGCAGTACGTCACGGCGCATCAGGGTGGCGCAGACACCAAACCAGCTACGCACGCGGCTGTGGTTGTGATGCCAGGCCAGCGCGGCACCCCAGTAGCCCGGACCGTCGGCTTCGCTGGCCAGCCCGAACTGCAGGCCGTCGTAGCCGCCGGACTCGAACTCCTCCAGCAGCCGCCCCAAACTGTCCGGCGGAAGTACGACGTCGGCGTCTATCAGGGCGATCACATCGCTCCGGGCGCTGCGTGCCCCCAGCATCCGTGCGGCCGGCAAACCGCGGCCCTCGTCGGAGATGACGGTCGCCCCGAAGGACCGGGCAATCTCGACGGTGTCATCGGTCGAGCACCCGTCGATCACAATCATTTCGTGCGGGTGTTGGCGCCCGATTGACGCCAGGCATTCGCCCAGCCAGGCAGCTGCGTTGCGCGCCGGCACGATGACCGACACTTTAAGATCGCCCACGTCGCCTCCCCTCACTCGTCGAGCTTCGAGCGGACCAGGTTCGCAATGAAGTCCGAGGCCTGGTCGGCGGACCAGGAAGCCGGCAGCCGAAGCAACCAGCACGGCACGTCTTCCAGTGCCCGCTTCACCACGGCAGCCTTTTGCCCGAAGTGCTCCTCCAGCGGCACCAGGCTGGTCGCGCCGAGAGCCTCGACGAGGCGGCGCGAGACCATGGGCAGCTCAGAATGGAAATTCCCGACAATGCGGGACGTCATCCACTCTGTGCTTCGGCCTTCCAGCCGGGCGTCAGAGCCGTCATAGCGTTCCAGGAAGATGGCAAGTTGAGCTGGCGCCGCTGATGAGATGCGGTTCGAACCGAAGACATGCTCCGGCTGGACCATCCGGTGCTCGGGGGACCAGCGCCTCGTGAATGCCGCAGTTTTCGGATAGCGGACAATGACCGGGTGGACTGCGGTGGCCAGGTGGGCGACCGGGGTCGTGAGCCATCCTGGTGCCAACGGCTTGCGCGTCCCGCGAAACATGTCCGGGTAGATGGCCCGGTGATGGGGCTTGATGAACATCGGTTTGGCGTATCCCATGAGCATGCCGCCGGCGCCCAGGAACGCCCAGTCATCGGCCATGAAGCGGACGTCACGCATGGCAACGAGCTTCGCCACGGTGCTGGTTTTTCCGACGCCTCCCCAAGCCGGCAGGAGAACGCCGGAGCCACGGAAATCCACCACAGCGGCATGGATCATGGCGGTCTCTTCCTCGACGCAGAGCCGGTCCAGCAGCGGGATCACGGAGGTCAGTAACTCGCCGGCGCCTTCGATCCGGTATCCGGCGGCCGTTTCAATGATCTGGACCCGGTCCGCGGGGATATAAAGGGAGTCGCCGGTAAAACGGTAGGCATCCTCCGCATGCGATTGACCGGAAACAGGCGAAACCTTTCCGCCGATGGTAATCCGCCTGGTCGCGCCGGATTCGCCGAGGAACGGTGCCAGCATGTCGCGCAGTTGCGACTCGCCGGGTGTCCCGGCCTCCACATCGATGCCGACGACGCCGTGGACGTCAAAGCTGGCGCCGACTGACGCTCCGGTCGGCTGCTTCACATCTCGTTCAGACTGGCTCATGATCGACACTTTCTGTGGTCGGGGTGGCCGCCGGGGAAACCTGCCGGCCATGCGGGTCGTATGTTCGTTTCACTGGACTTCCCGCCAGAGGTCGTCCGGTGCCGGGCATGCTTGGAGCGGCGCCGGCGCTGCCGGGAGGCGGCGGCCGCGCACGTATCCGCTGGCGGTGGCCGCGAGCACAGCGATAATGGTCGCTGCCCGGCCAAGGCCTGCCGGCTCCTCGCCCCGGATCCAGCCGCGGACTCCGCTGAACACCGCACGCGGCAGGATCTGCCGCACGTAGCGCCGTTCAGGGCCAAGCGCACGCTTGTGCCCGACAATCCTGCTGACCTGAGCCTTCGAAATCCCTTCGGACCAGGAGCGAGCGAACATGTAGCGCAAGCCGCCCCGCCCTGCAGGAACGTGGTGATGCACGAGGGCTGCCGGTTCGTAAACGACCCTGGAACCTGGGGAGCCCAGGACAGCCCGGATGCATAGTTCGGTCTCCTCGCAACCGAGGGGGGTGGCGCCTTGGCGGCCCAGAGACGTGTTGAAACCACCGACCCGATTGATGACGTCAGCACGGAATGACATGTTGGCCCCGATGACGTTGCGCACCTCTGCCGCGACCTTGGGCATGCCCCGATACGTGCAGCCGACGATCCAGTCCAACTCTTCGGCGAAGTGACCGGGCCGCCCGGCCTCCCATAGCGGTTCGACACGGCCGCCGACTCCGAGGACATCCAGGTCGTCGTAAAGGGTTGCAAGCCGCTCAAGCCAATCCGGCGCCGCCTCGGCGTCGTCGTCGAGGAAGGCCACGATCTCCGAATTCGCCACGCCGACCCCGGTGTTGCGGGCGCCGGAGAGACCCTTTGGGCCTGTGTTCTCCACGATCACTGCGTCCGGGACGGTGAAGATGAGTCTCTTGTAAAGGTCTACGTTGTAGTCAACGACGACGATCGTCTGCTTGGGCGTCAGTGTCTGGGCGCGGACGGAGTCCAGGGCACCCATCAACAGATCCCAGCGCTCCTCTGAGTAGGAGCAGATGACCACGGACACTGCCGGGAGGCTGGGGATCTGGGCCATCCTACTCACCCACCCGCAGTCCCAGAACACTCTGGGGATCCGTGGGGATGTGGGGGAAGACGGTACTGGGGTACTTGTATTTCACCCGTCGCAGGGTCTCGGGACGGGCCCCTGCCGTGGGTGCCTCCCAACTGATGCGTTCGCGGGCGAGGGTCCGCAGCACGCGCCATCCGTCCCGGAACGTGTGGAGGTTTGACTGCCCGGAGATGCGGTTCAGCTCGTGGCTGGGCACCTCGGCAATTCGCAGGCCGGCCCTGGAGGCCCGTACGATCAGTTCCGTCTCGATCTCGAAGCCGTCTGACTTGAGCTCCAGTATGTCAACGCATTCGCGGCGCAGAGCGATGTAGCCGTAGCAGAGGTCTGAAAAGTCGCTGCCAAGGACCGCGTTGGCCAGCCCCGTCAGCATGCGATTTCCGGTGCTGCGCAGCCATGTGATGTCGTCCGAGCCGCCGCCTGTCACGTAGCGCGATCCCTTGACGAAGTCGTATTCATGTTGGAGCGGCGTCACCAGCCAGCCGATTTCCTGGGGGTCCATGCTGCCGTCGCCATCCAGCATAACGATGATGTCGCCGGATGCCGCGGCGAATCCCGCACGCACTGCGTTGCCTTTGCCGGGACGCGGCTCGGCGACAACCACGACGTCGAGACGCAACGCCCGGGCGACGTCGACTGTGCTGTCGAGGGAGCGACCGTCGACTATCACCACTTCGTCGACGTACGAGGGCATCCTGCGAAGCACCCAGGGTAGGTTCATAGCCTCGTTTAGAGTGGGGATCACCACACTGACGGACGGATTTGCCGGCGGAGGCGCCGTTTGCGGACGCACATTCGGTTTGAGATTCGGGATGGACACTGGCCTCACCACTCAATGACGTAGTCTGCTCGCCTCAACTGCAGCGTCCCCGTCCCCACGGCGGGAAGTAGACCCGTCGCTGACCAGTTGAAGGCAACTTGGTTAATACCCCAGGTGTTAAGTATTGGCCGCGCCACCTTGCATTAACCTTGAGTTAAGTTGAAGATTCAACTTTTCGAAGGGCCAGTCGGATGCCGCTGAAAAATGCCGGTCCGTGGAGGCCCACAACCGGTTGATCAGCAGGTTCCCTCCATGTAACACTGACCGCATGGGGACCCCCGTTCAAGGCAGCGCCGCCCGATGGAACACCCGACGCCTGCGAAAATTCCGACACAATCTAGGCCACCTGCTGGCTCCTGCACTCGTTCTCGTTCTCGTCGGCTGCGGGGCCGGTCCGGCTGCCCCCGGGAGCCAGGGGACACCAGTGAGTCCGGCACCCGGCTCATCCGCGGAGCCACCCGCCAGCTCAGCCGAGGGCAGCCCCACCGGCGCGCCGACCCGTTCGGCACAGAGCGCCGACGCCAGTGCGCCGACCAGTTCGACAGAGAGCGCCGCCGCCCGTGTGCCCGCCGGGCAGGCCCCTTCCGTGACCCGAACCACCGACACGAGGCCGAGCGGCGATCTGCCCGGCTGGAAGCAGGTTTTTGCAGAGGATTTCACCGCCGGCGACGTCCCTCTTGGTGGTTTTCCTGGCCCCCTCTACGCCGGGCGGTGGAGCGCGGGGTACAAGGACGGCACACCTGACACGGCCGGGCAAGTCAGCGGTGGAAAATCCGGCTACTATCCGACTAAAGTCCTCAGCGTCCACGATGGCGTCCTGGACTGGTACGTGCACTCAGAAAACGGGATTTCCATGGGCGCTGCGCCGGCGCCGGCAATCCCCAACGCGAGTGCCAACCCGAAGCGTGCCAACAGCCTTCTGTACGGCCGCTACTCAGTTCGCTTCAAGGCGGATTCGCTCGCCGGCTTCAAGACGGCGTGGCTCTTCTGGCCGGACAGCGGAATATGGCCGCGGGACGGGGAAATCGACTTCCCCGAAGGCGATCTGGCAGGACCCATTTACGGCGCAGCGCATTTCCGTGGAACGGATCCAAACGCCTTCGATAAGGCGGAGTCGAACATTGACTTCACCTCGTGGCACGTGGCAACCACCGAATGGACCCCGGGGCGGGTTGAGTTCTTTCTGGACGGCAAGTCTCTCGGCGCGAGCACGACAGCCACGCCCACGACGCCAATGCACTTCATCCTGCAGACCGAGTCGTGCCTGACCGGGTGTCCGCTTCCCACAACAGAGGGGCACGTCTACCTGGACTGGATCGGTATGTGGGAGTTGGCCTGAGAAACCTGCGAATCGCCGTTGCCGGCCGCCCTCCGGCACTCGGGGCGCGCTGCCGGCCGCCCTCCGGCTATCTTCGATGGAGGGTGAAGGAATCGGAGAAACTGTATCCCGCTGCCGGGACAAACCGGGCGGCCAGATCGGCCGAAGTGGCCGTGACGTCCAGGGTCCCCAGCGTGGGATTTCGGTTCTTTCCGGACCAGGTCGCGAAATAGCCGGCTTCCGGGTCGTCGTTGTGCACGTCGTAAAGTCCCACACCGCCCACCCCGATGGTGGCGAAAACAGTCCCGGCGCCCTGCACCATGTCATTGTCGGTGTCAGCCAGGCACCCCGCGGAGAAGCTGGCGGGAACTATTTCCGGGCACTGCCCTCCCATGCCCAGCTGATGCGTCCGCTGATATACGTGGTCATGACCCGAGAGCACGAGGTCGACCCTCTTCTCCATCAACATGTTGGTGAACTCCCTGCCGGCCAGGCAGTCGTAGGTGCCCACGCTCAGGCACGGCACGTGCATCGCGACGACTGTCCAAGGGATCTGTCGAGCCTTGGCCCCGTCAATTGCATCGACGGTCCAACGCCACCGTTCGCTGCCCTTCGAGTAGTCCAGCGGCTTTCCGTCGCGGAAATCGATGCCCGGGGAAACCATGACGAAGCGAACAACCGGATTGGATTCCGGGACGTCCACCCTCCACTGCGTGCCGTAGACACCGTCGACGCCGGGCAGCCTGTTGGGAAGGCAGCGGACGAAGTTCTCGATGTCCCCGTCGCGGCCCCCGCTCTCGTGGTTGCCCGTCACGAGCTGGTACGGGAAGTCGGGGCCCAGGCTGCCGGTGACCATATCGCAGAACGACTGTTCTATCCCGGCCTCATAGGTGAAGTCTCCGAGGGCGAGGTTCAGCTCGGGCTTGAGGCCGGCAACGACGTCGAGCACCTTGCGGGCCCCCGTGCTGACGCCGATGTCCCCCTGGGCCGTGAAGTGCACCGGCGCACCCGACGGCGGCACGGGGCTGGGCGGGGATGGTCGGGGTTCCGGGGGCCCGGGCTGGCAAGCGGCCAGCAGCAGGACAAGGCCCAGCAGGCCGGCGCCCGGACCCTCCTTGCGCCGTCGGCCCCGTCTTCTCACCGATCCGGCCACGAATCCTCACATCTTTGGGCTAAACAGAGTGCCTTTCAAAGTCCAGTGTTTGCTCGGTGCTGATACGCCAGATTATCCCGGCGACTATGCGAAGGCCAGAGGCGGCACCGGCATCTTGCACGGGCACCTAGCCCGGTGCGGGCTTCCTCGTTAGCATGCTTGGTGGGGGAGTACCCCGATGATCCGGCGGGTTCGCCCCGCCACCCGCGTGAAGGAGACCGTTGTGACTCTGCCCGAAGGTTTGACCCCTGGCGTCTGGACGCTGGACATGTCCCACAGCGAAGTTGGCTTCAGTGTCCGCCATGCCGGCATCAGCAAAGTCCGCGGCCGGTTCAACGAGGCGTCTGCGGAAGCCCGGGTGCGGGACTCGCTCGCGGACGCTAGCCTGCATGCCACGGTCAGGACCGCCAGCTTCGACTCCGGCGACGCCAATCGTGACGCGCACGTCCGCGGTGCCGACTTCTTCGACGTCGAGAAGTATCCCGAAATGACATTCCGCGCCACCGGGATCCGGGGTGACGGGGAGGATTACGTGCTGACCGGGGACCTCACGATCCGGGACGTCACTAAGCCCGTGGAGCTGGAAGTCGAGTTCACCGGCGTCGCGGTGGACCCGTTCGGCGCCACACGTGCCGGGTTCAGTGCCGAGACCGACATCAGCCGCAAGGAATTCGGCCTGACCTGGAATGCCGCTTTGGAAGCCGGTGGGCTGCTGGTCAGCGACAAGGTCAAGATCAACGTCGAGGCGGCCATGGTGAAGCAGGCCGAAGCGTAGGCCGCATCACGCCGGCATGCCGGTCCGGACAGGGCCCTTGTCCCTGGGCCGGATCGGCGCCGGGTGCGGGAGAATGGAGCCATGAAGACACTCCTGAACATCATCTGGCTGCTCTTTGGCGGGTTGTGGCTGGCGCTCGGATACTTCCTGGCAGGGGTCATCTGTTGCCTGCTCGTCGTCACGATTCCGTGGGGGCTGGCGTCGTTCCGCATCGCGTCGTACGCGCTCTGGCCCTTCGGCCGGGCAGTTGTGGACAAGCCTGGCGGTACCGGGTTGTTCGCCCTCCTGGGCAATGTCATCTGGTTGCTCGTGGCGGGCATCTGGATCGCGATCGGCCACGTGATTACGGCCTTTGCCATGGCCATCACGATCGTCGGCATCCCGCTGGCGATCGCCAACCTCAAGCTCATCCCGGTCTCCCTGATGCCCCTCGGCAAGCAGATCGTCCCCAGCAACACGCCTTTCGTGGTGGCCTACAGGAATGGCCCGCGCTAGGCACTGCGGCGCAGATGCGGGCCCGGCGGTCACCTCCCCCGCGACTTTCCCAACAGAACCCAGGCCAAGGAAGATCCCGATGACTGAACAGGCAGCCAGCAGCGACAACCTCATGCTGGTCATCGTCCGCGAGTTCAACGCCCCAATCAGGGTCGTGTGGTCCGCACTGACCGACCCTGAGCAGGCGCCGGAGTGGTGGGGACCGCACGGCTTCCACGTCCCGCGCGAGAGCATCGACGCGGATCTGGAGGTCGGCGGCCTCTACCGGGCCTGCATGATCGAGGAGAGCACCGGGCAGGAACACTGGTGGAGCGGCGTCCACACGGATATCGAGCCGCCCAACCTCTTCATGTTCACCCACGCCTGGGACAAAACCGACGGCACCCGCGGCTTCGAAACCGAGGTGACAATCGAGCTGGAAGAGACCGACGGCGGAACCAGGATGACCTTTACCCAGGGACCGTTCGAGTCCGTGGAAAGCCGCGACCGCAACGGGGCCGGCTGGGGCGAGTCGCTTGACCGGCTGGCGGATCACCTGAGTGTCGCCGCCTGAGCTCCTCTGTCCGCAGGTGGCAGGCAGGGTCCCGTTTACCTGAGTTCGCCCTGCAGATTCCGGCGGGCCGAGTCCAGCCAGAGCCCCCGCGCACGGTTGGTGTGGAAGAGCGGCTCGAGCTCCAGGAGCCGGCGGACGACGGCGGCGCGCCCGGCGGCGAAGTCGGCGTCGCCGATGTGCGCGAAGTCCTGCCGGACGGCGGCCAGGTACCTGCCGTAGGCTTCGGGCCCGCTGCCGAGAACGGACAGGTCTGCGTCGCTGAGCAGGGCGCCGTCGCCGTCGCCGGGTTCCGGTCGGTGCTCGGCTGTCAGCCGGACCAGGCGGGCCACCTCGTCGACTTCGGCAGCCGGCAGTCCGGTGTGCCGGAGCCGGTCCTCGGCGAGCCGGGCCGATTCCTCCTCATCCTGCCCGGCAATGCCGCGGTACACGGCATCATGGAACCAGGCCGCCAGCAGCACGGCGCGGGGAGGGCTGGCAGGGTGCGTGAGCAGGTCCAGTGCTTCCAGGACCGCGAGCAGGTGGGTGCGTCCGTGGTACGTCCTGTGCTCCTCGCCCCACCGGTCCAACAGGTCCAGGAAGAGGGCATCATGGCCCGGGAGCGCCTCGTTCCAGCGGTTCAGCAGCGGCAGCTTGAGGGATTTTCCGCGCCGACGCGCGGGGATCCGCAGCCCGCTGCCGATCAGCGTCCGGACGAGGACCCTGCCCTCCACCGGGACGGCCCCGGCCGCCACGAGTGCCCCGTACCTGGCCTCGGCGACGTCGTAGTGGTCGCCGTCGAACGCCCGCTCGGAGATGCCGGCAGCTCTGGCGAAGGCGTGCAGTTCCTCGAGTGAGGCGTCCGAAATCAGGTGCGAGAACAGGGTCCCATGGGCAGGCCAGAGCGGCGGATCGACGAAGACGGCCATGAAGGCAGTCTAAACCCGGACGCTCGGCCACCCTGTGCGGCGGGACGCGAGGGCGGACTTCAGGGCGGCGTTGCAGACTTGGGGGCGCCCGCCGTGATCGCATTTTGCGGATCATCAGCGGTCTGAATATCCGCAAATGAGGACTAGGCTGGCACTATGACCCTCATTCGCGTATCTGAAGCGGCACGGTTCCTCGGCGTCAGTGACGACACCGTCCGGCGCTGGATCGAGAACGGGAGCCTGACACCGCTCAAGGACGACTCGGGCCGGCTGGCGGTGGACGGGCTGGAGCTCGCGCAGCTCGCCCGGGAGCAGGCCCAGCTCCCGGACGATCCCGCGAAGGTGGGGAGCTCGGCCCGGAACCGCTTCGTCGGTCTCGTCACTGCCATCACGGCCGACACGGTGATGGCGCAGGTGGAACTGCAGTGCGGACCCTTCCGTGTGGTGTCGCTGATGAGCAGCGAGGCGGTGCGCGATCTCGGGCTTGAGCTCGGCTCCGTCGCCACCGCCGTCGTCAAAGCCACCACCGTCATCATCGAAACACCCAGGGGAAAGGGCATCGTATGACCATGGCGCGAAAGCCTGCCGCGCTGGCCGCCGCAGCGATGCTGGCAGCGGGCCTGGCCGCCTGCGCACCGGGGGCCGGGAGCGGCCCTGGAACCGCAGGCCCCGGGGCCGGAGGCACCGTTCTCTCCGGCACCCTCACGGTGTTTGCCGCTGCCTCCTTGAAGGCGACGTTCACCTCGCTGGCCAGCCAGTTCGAGGCGGCGCATCCGGGGACGAAGGTGATGCTGAGCTTTGCCGGCTCCTCCGACCTGGTCACGCAAATCACCCAGGGCGCCCCGGCCGACGTCTTCGCATCGGCGGACACCGAGAACATGGCCAAACTTGCCGACGCCAACCTGCTGGACGGTCCCGCGAAGAACTTCGCCACGAATGTCCTGGAGATCGCCGTTCCGCCGTCGAACCCGGCGTCGATCGCGTCCTTCGCCGATCTGGCCAGGCCCGGCGTCAGGGTGGTCGCGTGCGCACCCCACGTTCCCTGCGGTGCCGCGGCGGCCTCGGTGGAAAAAGCCACGGGGACCTCCCTGTCACCGGTCAGCGAGGAATCATCCGTGACTGATGTGCTGGGCAAGGTGGCCTCGGGCGAGGCGGACGCCGGACTTGTCTATGCCACGGACGTGTTGGCAGCCGGGGACAAGGTCAAGGGCGTTCCGTTCGCCGAAGCGGACAAGGCCGTCAACACCTACCCGATCGCCGCAGTCGGCTCGAGCCAGAGCAAGGAACTGGCGGCCGCATTCATGGCGCTGGTCACGGGCAGCGAAGGCAGGAAAGTTCTCGGCGACGCCGGGTTTGGCACCCCGTGAAGCTTCTACAGCATGGCAGGGGTGGCGGCTACCAGGGGATCCCGCGCTGGATCTATCTGGTTGCCGCCGCTGGCGCCGTGTTCGTCCTGCTGCCCCTCGTGGCCATGGTCGCGAAAGTGAACTGGCCGCAGTTCATCCCCCTGGTCACCTCCGAACCGTCCTTGACGGCGCTCGGGCTGAGCCTGCGGACCTCGGCGGCGAGTACGGTCCTCTGCATCGTGCTGGGCATTCCGCTCGCCCTGGTCCTGGCCCGCGGCGAGTTCCCCGGGCAGCGGCTCCTGCGCTCCTTCGTCTTGTTGCCACTCGTTCTCCCCCCGGTTGTCGGCGGCATCGCCCTGCTCTACACCTTCGGACGGCAGGGCCTGCTGGGGCGGTCACTGGAAATCGCGGGCATCCAGATCGCGTTTTCGACGACGGCGGTGGTACTCGCGCAGACCTTCGTGGCCTTGCCGTTCCTTGTCGTCAGCCTCGAGGGAGCCCTGCGGTCGGCCGGGAGCCGGTACGAGGCCGTCGCCGCGACTCTCGGTGCGCGCCCGACTACGGTGTTGCGCCGGGTCACGATCCCGCTGGTCCTGCCCGGACTCGCCTCCGGTGCCGTGCTGTCCTTCGCCCGGAGTCTCGGCGAATTCGGTGCCACCCTAACCTTCGCAGGCAGCCTGCAGGGCGTGACCCGAACGCTGCCGCTGGAAATCTACCTGCAGCGTGAGACGGACGCGGATGCCGCCGTCGCGCTGTCTCTGCTGCTCGTGGCGGTTGCCGTGATCGTCGTCGGGCTGTCCTACCGGCGGCCGCCGGCTGCCGCAGGGCACAGCGGCGCCCGGCCGGAGCCGGTGGGCGCATGACCGTCCGGATCGAGGCCGCCGTCGCGGCCCGAGGCTTCGACGTGGCGTTGGGCCTCGCGCCCGCGGAGACGATCGCCGTGCTGGGACCCAACGGCGCCGGCAAGTCCACGTTGCTCGCGGTGATTGCCGGGCTGCTCCGTCCTGACACCGGCCTCGGCGAAGTGGATGGGCGGGTGTTGTTCGATCTGCGCCCCGGGGCGAACCTCTGGACTGCGCCGCACCGCCGGGGAACCGCTCTTCTGGCCCAAGAGCCCTTCCTGTTCCCGCACTTGAGCGCGCTGGAAAACGTCGCCTTCGGACCTCGGAGCGCGGGGAGCCCCAAAGCGGCGGCCCGGGAAACCGCCATGAACTGGCTGGCGGAGGTCGACGCCGAAGACCTTGCCTTCCGGCGCCCGGGGCAGCTTTCCGGCGGGCAGGCTCAGCGCGTGGCTGTGGCGCGGGCGCTGGCCGCCAATCCGGACGTTTTGCTTCTGGACGAACCGATGGCGGCTCTTGATATCCATGCCGCACCGCTGCTTCGCAGGTTGCTAAAGCGGGTTCTGGCCGGCCGGAGGGCGATCATTGTCACCCACGATGTCCTGGATGCCTACATGCTTGCCGACCGGGTGGTTGTCCTGGAGGACGGCCGCATCACTGAGGAGGGCCCAGTCCGGGAGGTTTTGCAGCGGCCGCGCAGCAGCTTCGCCGCCGGACTTGCAGGGTTAAACCTCGTGGCGGGAACGGCCACCGCAGCGGGTATCCGTTCCCCCGAGGGGCTGGAAATCGCGGGGCAGCATGAGGACCCGCTGGCGCCGGGGCAGTCAGGCGTGGCAGCGTTCCCGCCCTCTGCCGTGTCCGTCTTCCGCAGCGAGACCCATGGAAGCCCGCGGAACTCGTTCCGTGTGACCGTCACGGACCTGGAGCCGCATGGAGACCAGATCCGTGTCCGGGCCGGGGCGATGTCCGCGGACATCACCCCCGCCGCCTCGGCAGACCTCGGGCTGGCCCCGGGTGTGGACGTCTACTTCGTGGTCAAAGCGGCCGCCGTGGCCATCTACCCGGCGTAGGGGTGGTCTGCTCCGGCCTGCTAGTCGCGGGCCGGGCGGACGGGGTGCTGGCTGACGATGGAAACGCGGTTGAAGGCGTTCATGGTAATCGCTAGCCAGCTCACGGCGGAGAATTCCTCGGCCGTGAGGTGCTTCCGGGCGTGGCCGCCTTCGCGTTCGCGCGCGCGGGCGTCGGAGATGTTGGTGACAGCCTCGGCCAGGGCCAGGGCGGCGCGCTCCTTCTCCGTGAAGAGGTCGGTGTCCCGCCAGGCGGCAAGGACGGCAAGGCGCTGGGCGGACTCGCCGTTCTTCACAGCGTCGCCAACGTGCAGGTCCAGGCAGAAGGCGCAGCCGTTGATCTGCGAAATGCGCACGTTCAGTAGCTCGATCAGTGACCCGTCGAGGCCCGCATCCGCCGCCGCCTCCTTGGCTTTCAAGCCCAGGCCGTTGAGTGCGCGCCACGCTGCCGGGTGCGCCTTGTCCAGGAAGACGCTCCGGTGTTCGGTTTGCGGGGATGCCGGTGACTGGTCCATGGTTCCCACAATACCGACGTGCCCGGGACGACATTCGCGCATAGCATGACAGTTTTTGTCAAAAGTGTGACAAGATTTCGGATGAAGGGTACTTGATTCGGTGGACGGCTCCTTGGGGGAGCCGGCCACCGAATCGCTTTCCGGGTCGGCGGCATGTTTTTGGGACATGTCCACCGCTTGGCTCTGGAAATGGGCATGACGGGGATATGTCCGGCGGTGCGGGGAACTGAAGAGCATGTCCAGTGGTCGGGCGGGGCGCCGTGGCGATGGGTCCGCCGGTCGGGCGCGGGCAGCGGGGGAGATGCTCCTGGATCCGGGGACACCCTTGGGGACATGTCCACTGCTTGGCTCCGGAAATGGGCATGACGGGGATATGTCCAGTGGTGCGGGGAACCGAAGAGCATGTCCAGTGGTCGGGCGGGGCGCCGTGGCGATGGGTCCGCCGGTCGGGCGCGGGCAGCAGGGGACATGCTCCTGGATCCGGGGAGACCCTTGGGGACAAGTCCACTGCTTGGATCCGGAAATGGGCATGACGGGGATATGTCCAGCGGTGCGGGGAACCGAAGAGCATGTCCAGTGGTCGGGCGGGGCGCCGTGGCGATGGGTCCGCCGGTCGGGCGCGGGCGGCAGGGGACATGCTCCTGGATCCGGGGGCACCCTTGGGGACATGTCCACTGCTTGGCTCGGGAAATAGGCATGACGGGGATATGTCCAGCGGTGCGGGGAACCGAAGAGCATGTCCAGTGGGGGCGCAGAGATTCTACGCCCATGCTCGTTCCCGCCCCCGCGTGCCGCCCCCCCGTTCCCGTGCCTGCCCCCGCCCCCGCGCACCTCCGCCCTCCGGCCCTAGACAGCCGTTTCGCTGTGGGCAAACATGGAGCCCAAGGGACCAATTTCAAAGTTGAGCGCGCTAGACTCAACTTTGACTCAGTACCATTCCGGAAGGAGCTCTCTTTGGACGCCAAATTCACCACCAAGAGCCAGGAGGCTCTTTCGGCAGCAGCCATGAACGCCTCGACGGCGGGGAACCCGCAGCTCGAGCCTGCACACCTGCTCAAGGCGCTCCTGGACCAGCGGGAGGGTGTCGCCGTCGCCCTTCTCCGCGCGACCGGAACCGACCCGGACGCGGTCAGCGTCCAGGCGAGCACCGCCATCAAGGCTCTCGCCTCCACTTCCGGCAGTTCCGTGCAGCAGGCCCAGCTGTCCCGCACCGCCATGCAGGCCATCAAGAATGCCCAGAACGAGGCCGAAAGGCTCGGCGATAGTTTCGTCTCCACCGAGCACCTGCTGCTCGGTCTCGCCTCAGGGAGCGACGGCGTCGGGAAACTTCTCCGGGATGCCGGCGCCTCCCACGAGGCGCTGCTCGCCGCGCTGCCCGGGGTGCGCGGAGACCGCAAGGTGAACAACGCAGACCCGGAAAACACCTTCCAGGCGCTGGAGAAGTTCGGCACCGACCTCACCGCCATCGCCCGCGCCGGCAAGCTGGACCCCGTGATCGGCCGCGACGCGGAGATCCGCCGCATCATCCAGGTCCTGAGCCGGCGGACCAAGAACAACCCCGTGATCATCGGCGAGCCCGGGGTGGGCAAGACCGCCGTCGTCGAAGGCCTGGCCCAGCGGATCGTGGCCGGCGACGTGCCTGAAAGCCTGCGGGGCAAGACCCTGATAGCCCTGGACCTTGCCTCCATGGTGGCCGGCGCCAAGTACCGCGGCGAATTCGAGGAGCGGCTCAAGGCAGTCCTCGAAGAGATCAAGAACTCAGAGGGGCAGATCGTGACGTTCATTGACGAGATCCACACCGTGGTGGGCGCCGGCGCCACCGGGGACAGCTCCATGGACGCCGGGAACATGCTCAAGCCCATGCTCGCCCGCGGCGAGCTCCGCCTGATCGGCGCCACCACCCTGGACGAGTACCGCGAGAACATTGAGAAGGACCCGGCCCTGGAGCGCCGGTTCCAACAGGTGTTCGTGGGCGAGCCGAGCGTGGATGACACGATCGGCATCCTGCGCGGCCTCAAGGAGCGGTACGAAGCCCACCACAAAGTCGCGATCGCGGACTCCGCCCTCGTGGCCGCGGCTGCGCTCTCCAACCGCTACATCTCCGGCCGGCAGCTTCCGGACAAGGCCATCGACCTCGTGGACGAGGCCGCCTCCCGGCTGCGCATGGAGATCGATTCCGCGCCGGAGGAGATCGACCAGCTACGCCGTTCCGTGGACCGACTGACCATGGAAGAGCTCGCCCTGGCCGGCGAGACCGATGCCGCCTCCGTGGAACGCCTCGCCGCCCTGCGCGCGGACATGGCAGACAAGAAGGAAGAGCTGGCCGCCCTCAATGCGCGCTGGGAGGCCGAGAAGGCCGGACTGAACCATGTCGGCGACCTCAAAGCCCGGCTGGACGAGCTGCGTTCCGCCGCGGACAAGTACCAGCGCGAAGGCGACCTCGAGGCCGCCTCCCGGATCCTCTACGGCGAGCTCCCTGCGCTCGAGCGGGAGCTGAACGCCGCCGCGGAAGCGGAGTCTGCCCGCGTGGCCGGCGGAGGCCCCAAGCAGGAGCTCATGGTGGCTGATGAGGTCACCGCCGATGACATTGCCGAAGTGATTTCGGCCTGGACCGGCATCCCCGCCGGGCGCATGCTGCAGGGCGAAAGCCAGAAGCTGCTGGAGATGGAGCATGTGCTCGGGGAGCGGCTGATCGGCCAGAAGAAGGCCGTCACCGCGGTATCCGACGCCGTCCGCCGCGCCCGCGCGGGGATCAGCGACCCCAACCGGCCCACCGGTTCCTTCCTGTTCCTGGGCCCCACGGGCGTGGGCAAGACCGAGCTCGCCAAGTCCCTCGCGGACTTCCTGTTCGACGACGAACGCGCCATGGTGCGGATCGACATGTCCGAGTACTCGGAGAAGCACTCCGTAGCCCGGCTCGTCGGCGCCCCGCCTGGTTACGTCGGCTACGAGGAGGGCGGCCAGCTGACCGAGGCTGTCCGTCGCCGCCCGTACTCCGTGGTGCTACTGGACGAAGTGGAGAAGGCCCACCCGGAGGTCTTCGACATCCTCCTGCAGGTGCTCGACGACGGCCGCCTCACCGACGGCCAGGGCCGCACCGTGGACTTCCGCAACGTGATCCTGGTGCTGACCTCGAACCTGGGCAGCCAGTTCCTGGTCGATCCCGGCCTGGATGCGGCCGCCAAACGGGACGCCGTCATGGCCACTGTGCACGCCGCCTTCAAGCCCGAGTTCCTGAACCGGCTGGACGAAGTGGTGCTGTTCGACCCGCTGAACGTCGAGGAGCTTTCCGAAATCGTGGAGCTGCAGGTCAAGGAACTCGGCGAGCGGCTCAAGGGGCGCCGGCTGAACCTGGAAGTCAGCGAAGGCGCCCGCGCCTGGCTGGCCGTGACCGGTTTTGATCCGGCCTACGGTGCCCGGCCGCTGCGCCGCCTGGTGCAGCGCGAGATCGGCGACCGGCTGGCCAAAGCCATCCTGTCGGGCGAGATCGCGGACGGGGACACCGTGCTGGTGGACACGGCACCTGACCTCATGGAGCTCACCATGGGCGGCGCGCACACTGGGGAGCGGCCCGACGGCGGCGCCTCCACGGGCAGCGGCCTCTCCGTCCGGCGCAAGGACGCGGCGTAACAGCCGGCAGCAGCGTGCTGACAGCCGGACCATGGCCTGGCTGTCAGCACGCTTGAGTCCAGCTGGGCGCTTGGAGCTACACGCTTAGGTCTGGGGGAGCAGGGACTCCAGGATGACGTTGCCGGTGTCCGCGACGGCGTAGCAGTCCACGCGCCGGTCGCCCTTATCCCAGCTGGAGGAGCTCGGGTAGGCGAGTTTGTAGCTCAGGATGTAGTCGGCCGGTTTCTTCGTGATGGGCGCCGAATTGCAGGCATCCAGGGCCTTCTGCTTTAGCGGGTCCCGGCCGGGGTATGCATCCGAATCCTGATAGCGGTCGATGGCGACCAGCTGGGCCGAGTGGCCGGTGTCGCAGGCGACGACGGTGGCCTGCGTCGAATTCGGGTCGAAGTCTTTGAAGCAGTCGCCCAGCTGGAATTCCAAAGGGTTGACTCCTTCCAGCGGCAGCGGTCCGCGGCTGGCCGGTGCCGACGACGAGGCCGCGCCGGTAGCCGGCGTGCTGTGCTCGGCTGTGGGCTTCGTGCCGCCGCCGAGCGAAAACGCTGCCCACCAGATCACAAGCCCCAGGAACACGAGTCCGGCTGCAGCGGCGCCGATCCGCTTGGGACCCTGTGTCCTGAGCCAGCCGCCCAGAACGGCAACCCTGCCGGCGACGAGCTTTGCGGCGCCGGACGCCGGGCGGCCGGGCTTGCGGCTGCGCTCGCGTTCGACCGGAGGCACCGCGGGGCGCAGGGGCTGCGGAGGAGTGAACGGCGGCGCGGAAGGCTGGACGGCCGGCGGCACCACCGGGGATGCCGACGTCGGCGGCGATGACGGACGCGGGGGCACCGAAGGGAACTGCCTGCCGCCGGGCTCGCCTGCAGGGGGAGTCACAGGCACCCCGGCATCGTGCCTTGCGTTCTCTTCAGTCACTGAGAAATTCACCACTTCCGTGCGTCTTGACCGTTGCTGGAGGCACGGCACCGTGGCCCTTTTCTGGGAGTCCACTACGGAACTCTATCGAAGAAGCCTGCACGCTCGCATGCCCAGGCGGCCACTGACCCGGTTGCCGCAGACGCCACGTTCTCCACAGGGGCGGGACCGGCAAGCAGCCGGGGCCGAAAGCATGTAATCTAGGTGTACGACAAATTGACCAAACATTCCGGGGCCTCACTAACGCCAATGGTGACCACCTCCGGTCCGAGTACAAAAGGGGGTCACGCCATGGGGCGCGGCCGTCAAAAGGCAAAAGCTACCAAGCAGGCTCGGGACATTAAGTACTACTCCCCGAACACTGACTACTCTGCTCTTCAGCGCGAGCTCAAGAGCTCTGAGGGTCGTGCACCGAGTCGTTTCTCGAGCGAGCCTGTTGAGCCGGATTATTCGGCCTATGTGGATAAGTACGCGGACGATGTGGAAGAGGACGACGACGAGGTAGATTCCCGTCGGATAGGTTAGTCGACACTTCTTTCCGGCATGTTCTTCCTTAGCGGATTGCCGACCACATGATTTCAGGCCCGCCGGCCGCTCCCATCCCGGAGTGGACGGCGGGTTTTCTGCTGCCCGGGCACGTGGCCGCCATGGCTTCCGTGCCGCCACGTGCCGCGTGGTTGTCCCGGCCGGGCCCTCAGGCTAGGTTGATTCTGCCGGACGCATCCGGAATCCATGCGGTTCATCCTGGAAGGTTTGCCATGACAGTTCGCACAGCGTTTAGTGAGGGCGAAGTCTGCTGGACGGACCTCCAGACCAGGGACGTGGACGCGGCGAAGGATTTCTATGCGGCCGTCTTCGGCTGGCGCTACGAGGACCTGCCCACTCCGGACGGCCGCAACTACGCGCAGGCTTTCGTGGGCGATGAACTTGTCACGGTCATCGCCCCGCAGAACCCACAGCAGGAAGCCTCCGGCGCGGAGGGACAATGGCACGTCTATTTCGCCGCGGACGATGCGCAGGACCTTGTCCTCGAACTGGCGCATTCCGGCGGAACCCTCGAATTCGGGCCTGAAGCCGTGAATGACACCGGCGTGATGGTCTTCTTCGCCCCGCCGGGCGGCGGCACCACCGGGGCCTGGCAGGCAGGGAGCCATTTCGGGGCCGCCCGCAGCCAGGAACCCGGCGCACTGGCCTGGGCCGAGCTGCTTACGCCCGAGCCGCAAGCCGCCGTCGGATTCTTCCAGCAGCTGTTCGGGCATGAGGTCACCGAGTACGCGCAGGACGACGGCGGCACCTACTCGACGCTCATGGTCAACGGCACGGAGGTCGCCGGGATCGCCCCGCTGCCGGCGGTCGTCGGGGTTCCCCTCCAAGCGGGGTGGCAGGTGTACTTCGGTGTCTCCAATGTCGCGGACGCGGTGGACGCGGCCGTGGCTGCGGGCGGTGTGGTGCTCGTGGAGCCGGAGGAGGTCGAGGAGGCCGGCATTATCGCCACCCTCCAGGATCCCCAAGGCGGAGTGTTCAGCCTGCTCGAGCTGTAACTCGAGCCTTAGACGGCATCGAGTGCTGCGCAACTGCCCTCATGAACGCTGGAAAGGGCGGCTGCGGAGCACTCGATGGGGCATTTAGGCGTAGGCGTTGACCAAGCGGACCGCGCCGCCGTCGACGCCCTTGGCGCCCTGTACGTAGTCCGGGCCGGTCTTGAGGATCGAGTCCGAGTTCTCTTCCACGGTGCCCATGACCCAGGACGGCAGGCCACGGTCGTTGAGGCGGTTCACCGCGGCGTCGGCGACGTCCGCGGAGACGATCGCGACCATGCCCACGCCCAGGTTCAGGGTGCGCTCAAGGTCCGGCAGCGGGACGTTTCCGAGCTCGGAGACCAGCTTGAAAATGGCCGGCAGCTCCCAGGTGGCGCGGTCCACGGTGGCCAGCAGGCCCTGCGGGAGGACACGTGCGAGGTTGGCGGCGAGGCCGCCGCCGGTGACGTGGCTGAATCCGTGGACGCCGTGGGCGGAGTTCACCGGGAACGTGCGGGCCAGGTCCAGGCAGTCCGCGGCGTAGACGCGGGTGGGTTCCAGCAGCTCTTCGCCCAGGGTGCGGCCGAGTTCGGAGACCTGGCGGTCCAGGGCCCAGCCGGCGTGGTTGATCACGCGGCGGACCAGCGAATAGCCGTTGGAGTGCAGGCCGGAGGATGCCATGCCGATCACGACGTCGCCGGCGCGGACGCGGTCCGGGCCGAGGAGGTCGGCGGCTTCGACGACACCGGTGGCGGCGCCGGCGACGTCGTACTCGTGCTCACCCAGCAGGCCCGGGTGCTCGGCGGTTTCGCCCCCCACCAGGGCGGTGCCGGCGACGGAGCAGGCGGCCGCGATGCCGCGGACGATGTCCGCGATGCGCTCGGGCACAACCTTGCCGCAGGCGATGTAGTCGGTCATGTAGAGCGGTTCGGCGCCCACGACGACGATGTCGTCGACCACCATGCCGACGAGGTCGAAGCCGATGGTGTCGTGGATGTCCATGGCCTGGGCGATTGCCACTTTAGTGCCCACGCCGTCGGTGGAGGTGGCCAGCAGCGGGCGCTTGTAGGTGAGCAGCCTGGAGACGTCGTAGAGGCCGGCGAATCCGCCGACACCGCCGATGACCGAGGAGTTGTGGGTCGCCTTGACGGCGTCCTTCATGAGTTCGACGGCGCGGTCGCCCGCCTCGACGTCGACGCCGGCAGAGGCGTACGTGATGCCTGCGGCGTTCTGGGCGGCGTTCATGTCGGCGGCCGGGGAAGCGGAAGTCATACGGGCTCTTTCTTGTCGGCAACGGTTGCATGATCGACGGGGTGGACGCGATCAGCCTCGGTGAGCAGTTCTTCGAACTCGGCGTCCGGGCCCGGATCGCAGCCGCCGGCACCGGACTTGGCGGCCGGATCCTCGTCGGGGCTGATACTGGCGGCGGGCTCTGCCTGGCTGGCAGGGGCAATCGTGGTCGCGGCGGCGGGCAGGCCGCCGAGGTCCGTGCGTTCCAGCAGGTTCTTGCCGAGCTTGTCCGCGCCCGGAAGCTCGATCGGGTACTTGCCGGTGAAGCAGGCGGTGCAGAGGCGTTCGCGCGGCTGGCGGGTCGCGTCGATCATGCCGTCCTCGGAGATGTAGGCCAGCGAGTCGGCGCCGATGGCCTGGGAGATTTCCTCGATGGTGGCGCCGTTGGCGATCAGCTCCGCGCGGGAGGCGAAATCGATGCCGTAGAAGCAGGGCCACTGGACCGGCGGAGAGGAGATCTTGACGTGCACGGAGGCGGCGCCGGCTTCGCGGAGCATCCGGACAATGGCCCGCTGGGTGTTGCCGCGGACAATCGAGTCATCCACCACCACGACGCGCTTTCCGCGGATCACCGATTCCAGGGCGTTGAGCTTGAGCCGGATCCCGAGCTGGCGCAGGGTCTGCGAGGGCTGGATGAAGGTGCGGCCCACGTAGGCGTTCTTGACGAAGCCGTGCGCGAACGGGATGCCGGATTCCTCGGCGTAGCCGACGGCCGCTGGCGTGCCCGATTCCGGAACCGGGATGACGATGTCCGCTTCCTGGGTGTTTTCGCGGGCCAGCTGGCGGCCCATCTCGACACGGGACTCGTACACGGAGCGGCCTGCTATGGAGGCGTCCGGGCGGGCGAGGTAGACGTACTCGAAGACGCAGCCGGCCGGCGTCGCCTCGGCGAAGCGCTGGGAACGCACGCCGTCCTCGTCGATGGCGATGAATTCGCCGGGCTCGATTTCGCGGATGAAGCTGGCGCCGACGGTGGCCAGGGCGGACTGTTCGGAAGCGACGACCCAGCCGCGTTCCAGCCGTCCCAGGCACAGCGGACGGATGCCGTAGGTGTCGCGCGCCGCGTAAAGGGTGCCCTCGTCCATGAAGACGAAGCAGAAGCCGCCCTTGATCTTGGGCAGGAGTTCCAGTGCGGTCTGTTCGAGGGATATGCCCTCTTCGCCCTCAAGGAGTGCGGTGACCAGGGCGGTGTCCGAGGTGTTGCCTTGCTTCATTTCGCCGCTGAGGTGGCCGCCGTTGCGGTCCATGATCATGGCTTTGAGCTCGGCTGTGTTGGTCAGGTTGCCGTTGTGGGCCAGGGCCACGGTGCCCGTGGCGGTGGCGCCGAGGGTGGGCTGGGCGTTGGCCCAGTGGCTGGCGCCGGTCGTGGAATAGCGGCAGTGGCCGACGGCCAGGTGCCCGGTCAGGGTGTTCAGCGTGGTCTCGTCGAAGACCTGGGACACGAGCCCCATGTCCTTGTAGACGTTGATCCGCTTGCCGTCGCTGGTGGCTATGCCAGCCGACTCCTGACCGCGGTGCTGCAGCGCGTACAGCCCGTAGTAGGTGAGTTTTGCTACCTCTTCACCTGGTGCCCAGACCCCGAAGACGCCGCAAGCGTCCTGAGGGCCTTTTTCGCCAGGGAGAAGATCATGAGAAAGTGTTCCATCGCCGCGTGCCACTGGTCGATTATCTCACGATGTGCGCCGGGACTTTCCCGGCAGCCGGTTTGTGACCTGCGGCCGGCTCAGCGGACGTCGTCGCCGTCGGCCTCGGGGACCGAATCAGGGACGGGCTCGACGACGGCGCGCTCGGCGCGTCGGACGCTCAGCCGGTCCAGCACGAGCGCCACGACGGCGCCCAGGAGGACACCTCCGGCGCTGCACAGGATCATGAAGAAGCCGAAGACCGAGCTGCGGTCGAAGCTCGCATCCCCGGGAACTCCGTAGGCAAGCACCGCGGCGACGACGACGCCCAGCAGCCCGCCGAGAATCAGGAACGGCACGTATTTCGGTGCCCGTCGCACAGTGATCTCGCGCCGCTGGGGCGCCGGAGTTTCTGGGGAAGACATGCCGTTAAGCGTACTGCCCTCCGCGCCCGCCACGCGCCCTGGCTGCCGGCCGGCGGGCTCATTGCTCCGGCTCTTCCAGAGGTGGACACTTGGGGTGGGGGAGGGCTAGGTATGGACTAGCTAGGGGGAAACGCCATGTCAGACTCGGCCGACCACATTCGTGACGAGCAACGGAGCATCTGGGATCAGTTCTCGGCCGGCTGGAAGAAATGGGACGCTGAAGTACAGGGCTGGCATGCACCGTTCGGGGATGCCATGATCCGGGAGGCACGTCTCCGCCGGAACTCCGCCGTGCTTGACGTCGCCGCCGGCACCGGCGAGCCGGGGCTGACCGCGGCCGCCCTGGTTCCGGACGGCAATGTCACGCTGACCGACCTGTCGGAGGGCATGCTCAAAGTGGCGGCTGAGAGAGCCGCCGCCAGCGGCCTCGTCAACGTCCGCACCGCCGTCAGTGACGCCGCCGCGCTGCCGTTCGCCGACGACAGCTTCGACGCTGTCTTCTGCCGCTTCGGTTTTATGTTCTTCCCCGATATCTCCGCCGCCCTGGCAGAGATGGTCCGCACGGCCAGGCCCGGCGCTCGGATCAGTGCCGCCGTCTGGGGCCGGGCCGCGGAAAATCCATGGGCCAGCCTCATCCTGGGGACGATCGCCCGGCACGCTGAGCGGCCGGTTCCGCCCGCGGGAGCCCCGGGGCTTTTCCGCTGCGCCGCCCAAGGCTTCATGTCCAGGGTCTTCACCGGTACCGGTCTCATTGACGTGGCCGAGCACAAGGTCAGCACGGACCTGGTGCACGAGTCGCCGGAGAGATACTGGGAATTCATGACCGACATCGCGGCCCCGGTGGTGCTCGGGCTGGCCCAGGCCGACGCGGAGACCCGGGAACTGATCCGCTCGGACGTGTTCCAGATGCTGGGCCGCTACGAGCACGACGGCGCCATCCGGCTCCGGTCCACGGCCACGGTCGTGGCGGGGACCCGGGCGTAGCCAAGCCCGGCGGATGCGGGACCGTCGCGCGCCGTTTCCGCGGCGTTTCCGGACAGCCGCTGCGTGGATCCGGGCTGCGGCTGTCCGGAAACGCCGCAGAAACCCGCATGCGCCGCGGGGATCAGCGCCGGCACGACGGGAGAGCCAGGCGCGGGACGCCCGCGGAATCCAGATAGGCCGCAAACTTCGCCGGGGTGGAGAGTTCCGACCACGTCCAGCGGACCACCCGGCGTCCGGTCGACCGGATCCGGTCCTCGCGCCGTTTCTCGTCGACCACGACTTCAGCTGGTGTCCGGCCCTGCAAGTATTCGAGCTTGCGGTACTTCGCGAGGCCGTCGAATTCGCCGCACACACCGTCCTCGGGCCAGTCAAAGTCGGTGAACCCGGCAAGTCCCCGGGCGTCCCTGATCTCAGCCTGCAGGAGCGGAATCTTGAAGCCGAGGCGGTACATCAAGGCACGGCTCACCGATTCGCCGGGGGAGCCCGACGCCGGGTCCGCGAACCCGAGGACGGCCCGGATCCGCCGGGCGGCGGCGGCCGTGTAGGGGCCGTCGATTCCTGATTCAAGCTCACCCCGGTCCAGCGGGGGGAGCCCCTGCGGTATGGGCCGGAGGACGTGGTCGATCACCGTCACGCCCTGTTCGCATGATGCAAAGGCCGCGAGGTCAAGGGCGGTCCGGACGCGGCCCGTGACCAGGAGCCCCCGGCATTCCTCGATAGACGCCGCACCCCGGCCCGTGAGCGACCGCCGGCGCCGTCCCAGGTGCACGCATGAACAGGATGTCCGCGGCCGAGGACGGGCCAGTCCCAAAGTGCTGCCGCGGATTGGCGGCAGAAGACGGTTTCGCTCTTCAGCGTGGACGCCGCCGCCAGGATAAGCAGCGGATAACGGTCCCAGGACGCCAGTGCTTCCCATTCCTCGGCGCGGACGTAGACGCCCTGCCGTATGCGCTTGAGTTCGCCGGATTGGGCCTTCCGCGAGAGGGCGCGCACATCCCGGCCGAGGCGAGTCCGGTCGCCGCTCAGAATCAGGGTTGGAAGCTCCATGCACCGATGCTGGCCGTTCCTCCGGACACAGACAACGTCCGGGCCGGCGTATGTGGACAACCCGGCCACCATTTCTGCTGCGATTTCGGACGGGTGCAGCGCGGGTCCGGGCAGCACCCGTCCGAAAACGCCGCGAAAACCGGGGAGCTAAACGCCGAGCTCTTCCTTCAGCGCCGCAACATGGCCCTGTGCTTTGACCTGGTATTGCGCGAGCTTCACATTGCCCTGGGGATCGAGGACCACGGTGGAACGGACGATGCCTTCGGTGACCTCGCCGTTGACCAGCTTTTCGCCCCAGGCACCGTAGGCGAGAGCCACGGAGTGGTCCTCGTCCGCCAGCAAGGGAAAGGTGAGGGCGAAGTCGCCGGTGAAGTGGGCCAGGGCATCCGGACCGTCGGGCGAGATGCCCAGGACCTCGTAGCCGGAACCCTGCAGGGAGGCGAGGTTGTCGCGGAAGTCGCAGGCTTCAGTGGTGCAGCCCGGTGTTGCGGCCTGCGGGTAGAAGTACACGATGACGTTCTTGCCGCGGTAATCAGCCAGGGATACGGACTTGCCGCGGGCGTCGGGCAGGGTGAAGTCCGGGGCCTGCGTGCCCGGCTGAAGCTTGATGGTCGGATTGGGGCTCATGGGGATCCTTTGAGTGGGGCGTGGAATTAAGAGGCTGTGGTGCACAACACCGTCGTCGAGTGCTGTATTCCGTGGGACGGCCAGCCGCGGGGCCACCGTCCGGGATCACCGAGAGGACGTCGCCGGCCGTGAGGAGCGGGTATTTTGGGGCGCCGCTGACCGGTTCCAGGAGGACCGAACCGCCGATCCGGGAAACGGCCGCCGCCGCCGCAGCGAGGTTTGCCACGGCGAGCCCGTCCTGGCCTCGGAGGACTCGCAGTCGGTGCGATTCAAACGGCCACCAGAATTCGGCGGCGTCAAAGCCGGCTGTCTTTGCCGCGGCGTGGCGCTCGAGGAGGGGAGTTCGGTCGGCAGGATCGACCAGTTCACCGTGTAGGTCATGGTCAAAGTCCTTGTGAGGTTCGCCGCGCCGATGGCCTGCTGATGGGTGACAGCTGGTTCATAGCTCCTGCATAGCTGGCGTGGCTAGCTTGAAGCCATCATGGAAGAGCACACGCCGCCACAGCCACGTTACGGGTTCCGACGCACTGCGATCGGGAGGCGCCGGCGCTGGGCTCCGGACCGGGTCCGCCGGCTAATGCTCACGGTGTGTGCGGCTGTCCTGGCCGTGGCGCTGGCCGCCACCATCTACACCGCCGCCGAAGCCAAGTCCGCCGCGCCGCGGACGCTGGCACCAGCGGCGCCCGCCGGAACGCCGGGGCCGGCTGCCCCGGCGGCCGGAATAACACCACCAGCGAAAACAGGATCCATCAATGAAGCGCTGGACGCGGAACTTAGCGGAATTATCAATGCCAACAGCCAGTACCAGATCGGTGTGGCGCTGATCGAGCTGTCCGATGGCGCGGCGCACGAATACGGCGTCCAGGAGCCGTTCGTGGCCGCGAGCACCGCCAAGGTCCTGGCGGCTGTTGCGTATTACCATCTCGTCGAAACGGGCGCGGCGTCCCTGGATGATTCCCTCGGGGACTACACCTCCGGATTCCAGATCAAGGAAATGATCCAGGACAGCGACAATGACTCGTGGTCGCTGATCATGGACGCGGTCGGCCACCCGGAACTTCGGGACTATGCGGCCTCCATCGGGGTGAGCTACGACCCCGAAACAAACACGCTGACCCCCGCGGAGATGGCCAAGATCCTGGCCGGTCTCTACGCGGGAACGCTCCTGGACCCCGACGACACCGCGCAGTTGCTCTCTTACATGCAGGACACCAACTACGAAACGCTCATCCCCGCTGCCGTGCCCGACGGCGTCACCGTGTTCCACAAGTACGGGCTGCTCGGCGGGGAGCTGCACGACGCCGGCATCCTCGCCAAGGACGGCAAGGCCTACGCCTTCGTCGTGTACACCAAGGGCGCTGACCTGAGTGATGTCCCGCAGCGCACCGAGGTCATCCACCAGTTGACGCAGGCGGTAGCAGGCGCCCTCTTCTAGCGGAGCGGAGGGAAGAGCCCGGGGGAGCGGCACGGAAAGGCCAAGGGCGCGGGCCCCTGGCCTTTGCTGTGCTGGACCGGCACGTGACGGTGCCGGGACCCTTCAGGAATCAGTTGCCAATGGTTGCGACGTCGCTCTTTTCCCAGTTAGTCCAGTCGGACCAGCTGCCGTTGTTGCCGCTGCGGACACGGAAGGAGACGACTTGGAACACCTCCTCATGGCTGCGGCGATCAACATTCGGCACGCGGTCGAAGCTGTGCACCGTTACGGACCTGTCCCGGTTATCGAACGACTCCCGGAACGTTGAGGAACCAAGGAAGTCTTCGTGCCTGCGTCCGTGATCGTCTTCGAAACGCCGTTGGCGGATTTCGACGGTCTTGTCGCCCCGGCATGACACCGAGACCCGGAAGTCCACTTGTTGGGAATCCCAGCGGAAGCCCCAACGGGTCGTGGGCTTCAACGGATCGACTGTGCAACCGTGGTCCCAGGTTGACGCCTGAGCCGGTGCGGCCAAGACGACAGGACCTCCAATGAGCCCCAAAGACACGGCCGAGATTAGGGCAACCTTGGCCCCGAAGGGGCGGGATTTCTTTGTTACGGGAGTGATGGACATATCTGCTTGCTCCTACACGAGGATGCGAATCATCATCATGTGCGGACAGCGGGCCGCCGCGGGTTCCCTGTAACCGCGGCACGGCGGGGCCGTCCGCTTTGAAATAGCTCACCCGTGCGAGACGGGCGTTCGATCCCGGATTCCGCCTGAGACATATGTCGGATCCGGTACTTTCATGGTGCGCCTGCCTGGGCCTCCGCGCCAGCCCTGTTTACCCGGAGCGAAACGCTATTTCGTCAGGAACCTCGGTTCGGTTCGGATCAATGGCCGGTCGCCCAAGGGCTGTACCTGTAGGGAACCTGCACTGCCGCCGGAGCCGGAGCCGGAGCCGGAGCCGGAGCCGGTGTCCCGTCCTTTCGCGTCTCGCCATTTTTTAGGGCTAATACCCCTGGGGGTATGATGAGGAGAACCCACCAAAGGAGACACCGAATGTGCCGTGCAGTTACGTGCAAGAAATGCGGAAAGACGACGTGGGCCGGCTGCGGCCAGCACGTTGAGCAGGTCATGCGGAACGTACCCGGCGCTGATCGGTGCCGCGGCCATGAGGAAGAAACCAGCACCAAGACCGGATTCTTCGCCAAGCTGTTCTCCCGGCGCTAGGCCGGAAAACAGCTAGCGGAAAACAGCTAGCGGACGGAGACTGGCGGAAGGCGGCGGCCGGGTCACAGGCGCAGGCCCACGGTCTGCAGCGGGATCTTGATCAGGAACGTCGAGCCGTGGCCGTAGTCGGACTCGACCGTGGCGGTGCCGCCGTGTGCCTCGGCGATTGCGGAGACGATGGCTAGGCCCAGGCCGGACCCCTCCTGCCCGCGGCCCGGGTGGGCCCGGCCGAACCGTTCGAAGATGCGCTGCTGGTCTTCCGCCGCGATACCGGTGCCGCTGTCCCGCACCCACAGCACCAGCAAGTCCGCCTCCGGCTGTGGCGTGCCGTCCGGCGCCGTCGGCCCTTCGATCCTGCTGCCCAGGGCGATCGTGGCGGAACGGCCGGTGTATTTGACGGCGTTCGCCGCGAGCTGCACCAGCGCCTGGGTGAGGCGCTGCGGGTCCGCTTCCACCACGTAGTCTGTGGTTTCCTCGATCTGCCAGCGGCGGTCCGCGAGGACACGGACCTTCTCCATTACCTGGCGAAGGAAATCCGGGACCCGGATAAACTCCTTCCTGATGAAGTCAGGGTGGCCTGCGTTGGCGAGCAGCAGGAGATCATCGACGAGGCGCTGCATCCGGTCCACCTCCTCGAGCAGCACATCCCGCGTCGCAACGACATCTGCGGGGTCGTCGACGGTCACAAGCTCCAGATGGCCGCGGAGAATGGTCAGCGGTGTCCGCAGCTCGTGGCCGGCGTCGTCCAGGAACCGTTGCTGTTGCTGCGCGCCGTCGTCGAGTCTTTCGAGCATGTCATTAAAGGTTTTCGCGAGGAGCGTCACATCATCCTCCCGGTCGCGCACCTCCACCCGCTGGGTGAGGTCCTCGTGGCTGACCACCCGCGTGGCTTCGCTCAGCCGGCGGAGCGGATACAGGAGCCGGCCGGCGACCAGGCTGCCAATGACCGCTGCGGCAAGCAGCGTCCCGGCTGCGACAAGCGAGTAGGTCTGGACCGAGGCGACGTTGTGCTCGCGTTGGTCACCGGCGTCGCGGCCCACCAGCAAGAATGTCCCGCTGGCATCGGACGTACCTGTCACCGGCACGACGACGGTCCTGAGCGGGCGTCCGGCCACGATGAGCTCGCCGAAGGCGGCCCCGGACGCGTTCCGGATCTCCGCGGCAGCAGGATAGAGACCCTTGTCCAGGAGCCGGTGGTCAGGACTGCCCTCGACGGTCCACTCAACGCGTCCGCCCACGATTCCGGCCATGACCTCGTTGCTGCGGGGTTCGATGTCTTCAGCGACCTCGTGGAGCGACTTGGCCTCGGGATCCGCGGTGGCCTTGTTGTTATTCTGGACCACCTTGACCACCGAATTGGCCTTGTCCAGGATTGTCTGATCAACCTTGGTGTCGGAGTCCTGGAATTGGACCACAAACGTAATCAGTCCCGCAGTCACCAGCCCCGCAAGTACCATCCCGAGCATGGCGGCCACCACCCGGAACCGCACCGAGTGGATCTTCGCGCCCCAGCTGGACGGCTTCGGGCCGCCAGCGGGAGGCGGTCCGGGAGAAGCCCCAGGGGACGCCACGGGGGACACCCCGGGAGGAACGCCGGCAGATCCGGGAGCGCCGGCCGGGCCGGCGGAGGCTGCAGTGCCCGCGGCGGAAGCGGCGGGGGCCGCAGCCGGCATTGCGGGCGCAGCGCGGAGCACACGCAGACGGCCTTGCAAGGAGGTCACGATACTTCCTTCCCGGTGGTGGCAGCCGGACCCTGCGGTCCGGACCGGCCCACAAACCCTCGCGGCTGGCCCAACGTGAACCTAGCCAAAGCGGTATCCCGCGCCGCGGGTGGTGACGATGCGGTCCGCGCCGAGCTTGAGCCGCAACTGGCGTACATAGACATCGACGACGTTGGACGTGCCGTCAAAGTCGTAGCCCCACACATGACTGAGCAGTTGTTGCCGGCTCAGGACCTGGCCAGGATGGAGCAGGAACATTTCCACCAGTGCGAACTCGCGCGCCGAAAGCTCGACGACTTTATCCCCGGCCCGGACCGTGTGGCTATGGAGGTTCAGTTCAAGGGTCCCGTAGCGGAGGATGCTGCCCGGGAGGGCCTCTCCGCCGTCGGCGCCGTTGTCCACGGTCCGCAGCCGGGCCCTGATGCGGGCCACGAGCTCCTCGAAGCGGAACGGTTTGGCCATGTAGTCGTCTGCGCCGCCCTCCAGGCCGGCGACAGTGTCCGCCGCCGAGCCGCGGGCCGTGAGGAAGATGACCGGGATGCCCACCTGGCCGTGGCGCAGCGCGGTCAGGACGGTGAAGCCGTCCAGGCGGGGAAGCCCGATGTCCAGGAGCAGGAGATCAAATTCGCCGCTGGACGCATAGTCCACCGCCGTAACGCCGTCGGCGACGACGGTGGGGGCATAGCCTGCCGCCCGCAAACCTTTCTCGATGAACCGAGAGATTCGCTCTTCGTCTTCGGCAATGAGTATGCGGATCACGTTGACCCCCTGGAAAGGCCCGGAACGGGGAAGTCCGATGGAGCGCACAATCGCGTTCCCGCCACTTTCCCCTGGCATTGAGGCCTGCTCCAAAAACTGCGGCGTCTCCTGCACGTGAGCTGGGAGGAAGCCCGAGGCCCCAGCAGCCTCGATCAGCCCGAAGTACGGGCGTGTTGCGGACCCTGCAGGGTCCGTGCGTGCGTTGCCGGCGTCCGTGATTGGCGGCGGACCCGGTATTCCCTATCGTGCTCCTGCATCGGTGCCGGCGCCACCCTTGGAGGCAAGCTTTTCTCAGTATTACTCCGGACGGGCGTTCACCGCCCGAACAGGGCCCCGGTGACCTGATGCGTCAGCTCGTGGATGAGCTCGACGCGGTCCTCGCTGTCGGCGTCGTCGGGACCCCAGGTGTAGATGACCACTGCATACGAGCGCCCGCCGGAACTCAGGATGGCGGCGTCGTGGACGTAGCCCAGCACCACCCCGTACTTGTGGTGGACCGTGATGTCCGGGGGGACGGCGGCCGGGATGAGGTCCTCGTCGTTGGTCTGCTGCATGTAGTCCAGCAGCTCGCTGGTGTGGTCGCCGTTGAGGAGCTTGCCGGTGGAGAGCTGTTCCAACAGCCTCGCCATGTCCGGCGGAGTCAGGAGGTTCTGTTCGGGATCGTAGGCAATCCCGATCGAGGCGGCGTACTGGATCAGCCGGGGGTAGCCGATGTCCTGCATCAGCAGGAGCCAGGAGTCGTCGCTGCTCGTATTGACCATGGCCTTGAGCTGGAATGCGGCGTCGAAAGAGCCCAGGGGAGTGTCCAGCGACTTCTCGCCGGTCTCCACCAGGTGGTAGTAGGCGGCCGCCGTGAGGATCTTCGCCGTGCTCGCAGCCACGTACGGCGAGACGTCGCCGAAACTCTGCAGCTTCCCGTCCCCGGTGTCCACCACTGCGACGCCGATCCTGTGGCCGGCGTTCTCACCGAGGATCTTTTGGATCCCGCCCGCGAGGTCCACCGCGGTTCCGGGCGGGACGTCCGACTCCGACGCGGCCGCGCGATGTTCCTGCGCCGTCCACGGGGCAACGGCCAGGAAACCCGACTGCGGCGGCGGTCCGGTGCGCGCCGCGGCGAACGTGATGCTGGAGGCCAGGACCAGGACGGTCGCGGCCCACACCAGGAACAGGTTCCTCCGGTGCTTTCCGGCTGGAATGGCCGGCGGGCGCGGTCCTGCGGTGTCCATGGGTCAGGACCTTTCCGTTCAAGCGGGGTGGGGGGCTTCTTGAAAGTATGCCCCCGCGCGGGACGAAGTCCGCGGAACGCGCGGGGCACGCCGGAGTGTGGCGAAACTCCCATGCGGACGAGCCCGGCAGACGGCCGTCGGCTCTACTACGCTGGCACTCATGACCCGGAAAATTACTGTCAGCCTGCCGGATGCGTCCTTGCGGGAATACCTGCAGCCGCACCCGGACGTGACCGTCCTGGAGTGGGACTTCACCGGTGCGCCGCCCCTGCCGCGGATCAGCATCGTGGTGCCGCCCTACATGGGTGGCCCGCAGGTCCTGCAAAGCCTGGAAGCCGTGGACACCGCCCTGATCCAGAGCCAGTCGATCGGGTACGACGGCGTGGCGGACTTCCTGCCGTCCGGCCGGGTTTTCGCCAACGCGGCCGGCGTCCACGAAACCTCGACGGCGGAGCTGGCCCTGGCCCTGGTCCTTGCCAGCCAGCGCGAGCTCCCCCGCCTCATCCGGAACCAGCAGGAGGGCCGGTGGGATGCCAGGGCCACCGCCAGCCTGGCCGACCGCCGCGTCCTCATTGTTGGCTACGGCGGGGTAGGCAAGGCGATCGAGGACCGGCTCCTGCCGTTCGAGGCCAGCGTGACCAGGGTGGCCAGCAGGGGACGGATGGATGAGCGCGGTCACGTCCACGGCATTGCGGAACTCCACGCCCTGCTGCCTGAGCACGACATCGTGGTGGTGGGGGTTCCGCTCAGCGACTCCACCCGGCACCTGGTGGACGATGCCTTCCTTTCCGCCATGCCCGACGGCGCGCTGCTGGTGAACGTGGCCAGGGGACCGGTGGCGGACACCGACGCCCTGGTCCGGCACACCGGCTCCGGCCGGATCCGAGCCGCGCTGGACGTCACCGACCCGGAGCCGCTGCCGCAGGACCACCCGCTGTGGCGCACGCCCGGCGTCATCATCAGCCCGCACGTGGGCGGGGCGAGTTCGGCGATGCGCCCGCGGATGGGCCGGCTGCTCCAGCGGCAGATCGACCTCATGTTGGCAGGCGAACCGCCGGCGAACGTGGTCCTGAAGAGCTAGCTCAACGCCGGGCGAGGACGCAGAACTCGAGCTCAACTACGGCAGCCGCTCGTCGCCCACGCGTACACGTGCCGACTTCAGTAGCCTGCGCCAGTAGCTGCAGCGGCATGGGCGGGTGGCTGGGATAGGCTCGCTCCGGACCGAAACACGCATTGATCCAATCTGTAAAGGGCGGCGAATTTCTTGGATCTGCTGGGCGGCGTGGGCCGCGACGAACTCCGCATCTCGTCGTGGGTTGCGGCGGCCGTCTTCGCACTTGTGGCCGGCATCTGGCGCCCTCGCAGGCTGCATTGGGCTGCGCTTGGTTCGGTCCTGCTCTTGGCGGCCCTCAACGCGGCTGCCGGGATCTACGTCCTGAACCACTTCAGCGATTCGCGCTGGTCAGGGGGAGAGCCGCCTCTGAGCGCTCCGTCGTTTTCCGGGACGCCAGTCGTGGGGAAGTTCCTCGGTCCCCTCGACTCGGCTCTTAACGGATTGGTCGGTGGCGTCAACGACTTCATGGCCTTCAAACGGGCACTTCCCATAGTGCTGGACTTCCTTACGACGTCCGGCTGGGCCCTGCTGGTGTCTTTCCCGCTCGCCATTGTCGCTGCCGGTATCAGTTTCGCTCTGGCCAGGCGCCGAACGGCGGCTTTCGAAAGGTACTGTGCCACCGTTGACTCGCTCAAGGAGGAGTTGGAGGAGGTCAAGCGGCAGATCTCGTCAGGGAATTCCGCCGGTACGGACCTCGCTATCGCGCAGCGGGGGCAGCGCACCGCCACGGATTCGCCCTGAGAGGAACCCGGTCCGCTCACGGCATCCGGACGTAAACTGACCCTCACATCGTTCTGTGTGAAACTGTCCGTGACGCGTGAAGTGGAGACCGGGTGCTCTGGAAACTGCTCGTTGAATACCTGCGGCCGCAACGACGGCGGCTGCTCGCCGTCGTCGTCTTCCAGCTGGCGGCGTCCATCGCCTCCCTGTACCTGCCCACACTGAACGCGGACATCATCGATCAGGGCGTCGCGAAGGGTGACACCGGGTACATTCTGGGCACCGGCACTGTGATGCTCGTGGTGACGTTCCTGCAGATAGGCTGCACGATCACGGCCGTGTACTTCGGCGCGAAGGCCGCGATGGCCCTGGGCCGGGACGTGCGCGGCGCCATCTTCACCCGGGTGGCGGAGTTCTCCGAGCAGGAAGTCACCCGGTTCGGCGCACCGTCCCTGATCACCCGGTCCACCAACGACGTCCAGCAGGTCCAGCAGCTCGTGCTGATGTCCGCCACGCTGATGGTCACCGCACCCATGCTGAGCATCGGCGGGGTCATCATGGCCATCCGGCAGGACGTACAGCTGTCCTGGCTGATTGCCGTCAGCGTTCCGGTGCTGCTGGCCGCCGTCGGCATGATCGTGACCCGGATGGTTCCGCTATTCCGGCTGATGCAGACCCGGATCGACACCGTCAACCGGGTGCTGCGCGAACAGCTCACCGGCATCCGAGTGGTGCGGGCCTTCGTGCGGGAGGACATCGAGACCGCGCGGTTCGGGAAGGCGAACGAGGACGTCACCGACACGGCCCTGCGCGCCGGCCGGCTCATGGCGCTCGCATTCCCCACCGTCATGCTGGTGCTGAACGTCTCGTCCGTGGCGGTGATCTGGTTCGGCTCGTTCCGGATCGAGGACGGCTCCATGCAGGTGGGCACGCTGATCGCCTTCCTCAGCTACCTCATGCAGATCCTCATGTCCGTCATGATGGCCACGTTCATGGCCATCATGATTCCGCGTGCGGCTGTTTCGGCGGACCGGATCGGCCAGGTGCTGGGGACCGAGTCCAGCGTCCGGCCCCCGGAGCACCCGCGCAGCTTCGCCGGCCGGACCGGCCGCGGCGAGCTTCAGATGCGCGACGTCGGCTTCGCCTACCCGGGTGCCGAGCGGCCCGTCCTCTCGGGGATCAGCTTCACCGCACGCGCGGGACAGACGACGGCGATCATCGGCAGTACGGGCTCGGGCAAGACCACCCTCGTGAACCTCATGCCGCGGCTCTTCGACGCCACGTCCGGCTCGGTGCTGATCGACGGCGTCGACGTCCGCGAGCTACATCCGGACCTGCTGTGGGGGCACATCGGCCTGGTCCCGCAGAAGCCCTACCTCTTTTCCGGCACGGTCCGCAGCAACCTGCTCTACGGCAAGCCCGACGCCACCGAGGACGAGCTCTGGCGGGCGCTGGAGATCGCGCAGGCGCGGGACTTCGTGCAGGAGATGGAGGACGGGCTGGATGCGCCGATCTCCCAGGGCGGCACCAATGTCTCCGGCGGCCAGCGGCAGCGGATCGCGATCGCCCGGGCGCTGGTGAAGCGGCCCGAGCTCTACATCTTTGACGACTCGTTCTCCTCGCTGGACACCGCCACGGACGGCCGGCTCCGGCAGGCTTTGAAACTCAACACCGCCGGAGCAACCCTGGTGATCATCGCCCAGCGGGTGTCCAGCATCGTGGACGCCGACCAGATCCTGGTGCTCGACGACGGCAGGATCGTCGGGCACGGAACCCACGGATACTTGCTGGAGACTTCGGATACGTACCGCGAGATAGTTTCCTCGCAACTGGCAGCGGAGGAGACGGTATGAGCCGCACCGACAAGGCGCCGACGCCGGCCGCCGCACCTGCCGGTCCCGGAGGCAAGGGGACCGGCGCGCCTGCCGGGACGCCCGCCGTCGTCCGCATCCCGCGGCCCGCGGGAGGACCGGTCCGCGGGGGACCGTTTGCGGGGATGAACATCCCCGCCGAGAAGGCCATGAACTTCCGGGGTTCGGCGAAGCGGCTGCTGGGGGAACTGCGGCCCGAGCGGCTGTGGCTGATGCTGGTCCTGGCGCTCGCCGTCGTGAGCGTGACGTTCTCGGTGATCGGCCCGCGGCTGCTTGGCCAGGGCACCAACCTGATCTTCTCCGGCGTCGTCTCCAAGCAGCTTCCGCCCGGCGTGAGCAAGGCCCAGCTGATCGCCGGGCTCCGGGCCGCGGGGGAGAACCAAAAAGCGGACATGCTCAGCGCCATGGCCCTGACCCCCGGGACGGGCATCGACTTCGCCGCGCTGTCCAGCGTGCTGCTGTGGGCGCTGGCGCTCTATGTGCTGGCCTCGGCGTTCAGCTGGGTGCAGGCCTACGTCCTCAATGGGATAGTGCAGCGGACCGTTTACCGGCTGCGCGAACGCATCGAGGCGAAGATCAATAGGCTGCCGCTGCGCTACTTCGACTCCGTGCAGCGCGGGGAGCTGCTCAGCCGGGTCACCAACGACGTCGACAACATCTCCCAGAGCCTGCAGCAGTCCATCAGCCAGGCGGTCACCTCCGTGCTGACCGTGGCGGGGGTGCTGGTGATGATGGTCATCCTGTCGCCGACTCTCGCCATCATCGCCCTTGTGACGATTCCGCTGACGCTCGTGACCACCACGGTGATTGCCAAGCGCTCGCAGAAGCTGTTCGTGGCGCAGTGGACGCACACCGGTGAGCTGAACGGGCAGATCGAGGAGACCTACACCGGGCACGCGCTCGTGAAGGTCTTCGGCCGGCAGCGCGAGGTGGAGGAGCGGTTCCGGCAGAAGAACGTGGAGCTGTATCAGGCGAGCTTCGGCGCGCAGTTCATTTCCGGCCTGATCATGCCGGCCATGACGTTCATCGGGAACCTGGTCTATGTGGGGATCGCCGTGGTGGGCGGCCTGCAGGTGGCGTCCGGGGCGATGCAGCTCGGCGATGTGCAGGCGTTCATCCAGTACTCGCGGCAGTTCACCCAGCCGCTGGCCCAGCTGGGGTCCATGGCGAACCTGCTGCAGTCCGGGGTGGCTTCGGCCGAGCGGGTGTTTGAGCTCCTGGATACCGAGGAGCAGAGTGCCGACCCGTCGGTGGCCCTTGAGCCCGAGGTGACCCGGGGCCGGCTGGTGTTCGAGGACGTGTCCTTTGCGTACTCACCGGACAAGCCTTTGATTTCGGACCTGAGCCTGGTGGCGGAGCCGGGGCAGACCGTGGCCATTGTGGGGCCCACGGGTGCTGGCAAGACCACGCTGGTGAACCTGATGATGCGCTTCTACGAGCTCGACGCGGGGAGGATCACGCTTGACGGCGTGGACGTCACCGCGATGACGCGCAACGAGCTGCGCTCGCGGATGGGCATGGTGCTGCAGGACACCTGGCTGTTCGGCGGGACCATCCGGGACAACATCGCCTACGGCCGGCCTTCGGCTTCCGAGGCGGAGATCATGGAAGCGGCGAAAGCGACGTACGTGGACCGGTTCGTCCGGTCCCTGCCGCAGGGCTATGACACCGTGCTCGACGACGAGGGCTCCAATGTCTCGGCGGGCGAGAAGCAGCTGCTCACGATTGCCCGGGCGTTCCTGGCCCGGCCGTCCGTGCTGATCCTGGACGAGGCCACCAGCTCGGTGGACACCCGCACCGAGGTGCTGGTGCAGAAGGCCATGAGCGCACTGCGGTCCGATAGGACGAGCTTCGTGATCGCGCACCGTCTTTCCACCATCCGCGACGCCGACCTCATCCTGGTGATGGAAGCCGGGCAGATCGTGGAGCAGGGGACGCACGCGCAGCTGCTGGCCGCCGGCGGGGCGTACGCCGCGCTGTATGCGGCGCAGTTCGCGGCTCCGGTGGCGGAGGTTTAGGGGAAGCTGAGTCGCCCGGCCGGCCGAAGGTGCTGCGACTTCCTATCCGTTCTGGCCCGGCAACCAATACCCGAATCGGTTCGTCACCACGTCGCTCGGGCGGCGGCAACGGCGAGGTCAGTGATCGCTGCGCGCATGGGCTGGATGCCCTCGACATTGCGCGCGGGGTGAACGCGGTTGGTCAGCAGAACGAGGCTGACTGCCGCGTCGCGGTCGACGATCAGGGATGTACCGGTGAATCCTGTGTGTCCCCGCATCGCGACAGAGGAGCCCATGAACTCGGCGTCGCCGATACGGAGGCCGAGCGACGCCCCAAAACCGCCTTCCGGTGATGCGGTGGCTCGGCCAAGCGATTGCGTGAGCGCGTCGTCCCACATCCATCGCCCGAGAACTCGTCCTGAGCCCACGCGAAGCTGCTCGGCGAAGCCCAGCAGCCCGCGGGCGGTCGCGAAGAGGCCGGCATTACCGGCCCCGCCGCCGAGCGACCACGCAGCCTCGTCGTGGACGACTCCGACCACAACTCCGCGGTGCAACTCCGGCTGGTACTCGGTCGCCGCGGTCAGCTCTGGCTCCGGGTCGGCGGTCACCCCGCTCAGCCCCAGTGGTCCTAAGGTGTATTCCTTCACCAGTTCTCGCCATCGGCGCCCCGTCACCACTTCGAGGTACGCCATCGTTGTGTTGTAGTTGGCGCACGAATACTTGAACCGCTTGCCAGCGGGCGCCTCAAGGGGCGTCGCGAGCAGGTCGGCGATGAGAGCGTCGCGGCCGGTTAGGGGGGTCGCCGTCAACGGGACCGTGGAATGCCGGCTATCCAACTGTCTGGCAAGCGGTTCGCGCCAGCCGTCCCACACTGCCGGGAGCCCGGAGGTGTGGTTTAGCAGATGTCGCAGCGTGACCCGCGAGCGTTCGCCGTCGTGGTAGGCGGGGAGTACTGCGGCGATGGGGGCGTCGAGTTCGACCACGCCGGCGTCAGCCAGCGCGAGTGCGACGTGGGCAGTAAAGACTTTGGTGACGGATGCGAGGTCGAACAAGGTGTCTGGCGTAACGGGACGCTGGTCCTCGACACTGATCCGTTCTAGCGACCCGCGCCATGAGGCCTGGGTGCCCAGGTAGAGCTCAACGGCCGGCTCTCCGTAGACAGCAATGGCGCATGCGGCGCCCGAGAATAGACCCGTCTGGATACCGTGGCTGAGCTTTTGACGGATGCCATCCGCCAACACGCTCCAACGCTTCGACACCTGCACTTGGCTTCCTTTACCGCGCGTCGGGGCGCGTCAGAGGGATGTCCGTCGGCAGCAGGTCACCGATGCCTCGCTCCAGCCCTGAGGGGACGCACGTGAAGCTGGTCAGCATCCCCACCCGCTTGCCGACAACGCGGCTTGGGTCAGGACACTGGGCTGCAGCCGGCTTGCAGCGGCCTCGTCCAGGATGAGTGTGGCGCGTGGGTGGCGCTGGATCAACGACGCCGGAAAGTTTTCCGTAACGGGGCCTTCCACGGCGCGCGCCACGGCTTGGGCTTTGCCTTCGCCGTGGGCCAGGAGCAACAACTGTCGGGCCTGGAGGATTGTTCCTAAGCCCTGGGTGATGGCGTGGGTAGGGACGTCCGCCGCGGTCTTGAAGAATCGCGCGTTGTCCTTCCGCGTTCTCTCCGCCAGTTCAACGACCCGGGTCCGGGACCCGAACGCCGACGGCGGCTCGTTGAACGCCAGGTGACCGTTGGAGCCGATCCCGAGGATCTGGAGGTCGATTCCCCCAGCGTCCCGGATGCTGCGCTCAAAGTCCGCCGCTTCCTGCGCGGGGTCCTCCGCCAGCCCGTCGGGGGTGCGGACGAGGGCCGGATCCAGGCCGAGCCGCTCCACCACTTCGTGCCGGATTACCCGGGCGTAGCTCAACTCATCGTCGCAGCCGAGTCCCAGGTACTCGTCGAGGGAGAATCCGCGGACCCGGGCCAGCTCAACGTTCTCCTGTGCCAATGCCTCGTATAGCGGCAACGGCGAGGACCCGGTGGCTAGGCCCAGGACCGCCGTCGGGTTGCTCCTGACGAGCCCGGCAATGAGCTGCGCGGCCCGGATCCCGGCTTCGGCTCCGGTGCCCGTTTTGATGATCTTCACAAGTAATTCCTTGGGTCGTGTGCGGCCGGACTCATGCGGGTTTGCTGGCATCGGCCAGCAGTTCCAGAATGTGACGGTACTGCTGGCCGGTGGCCTTGCTCATCCCCAGCTCGCATGTCCGGTTGGTGGAGGCGTAGGCGGCATAGCTGCGCCTGTTGACTTCTTCAGCTTCCGCCTTCGTCGCGGACGCCGTCAGCTCGGGGTGCAGGAGGCCGCGGTCCCCCGCGTAGGCGCAGCAGCCCCAGTCCTTGGCGATCACCACCTCGCCGGCGATCGCGGCGCCGATCCCTTCCAGCGCGCCGTTGAGGCCGAGCTGGGTGGACGAGCACGTCGGGTGCAGGGCCAGGGTCTCCAGCGGGTTGTTGATGGCGAGCCGTGGCAGCAACCGGCTGTGCGCGAACTGGACGGCATCGACGAACTGCAGCGAAGCGTAGTCAGGAGCCACGGACCCGTCCGACGCCGCCCCGGCACCGGCGTCGTTGATGCCGGACCCTTGCAGGGTCAGCAGCCCTTCCGTGCAGGATGAGGCGTCGCAGACGATCGGCAGCCGACCGCCTTCGCTGGCCTCCCAGAGGGCGGGCAGGACCGTCTCCTTCATGACGTTGTAGCCGGACGGGAGGCCCTTGGATTTCCAGGGCGTCCCGCAGCAGAAGGAATCGATGCCTTCGGGAATCGTGACGCGGACGTCGGCGGCCCGGCAAAGCTCCAGGAACGCCTGGGTGACGCCGCTGCCCGGCTGGCCCTTGCCGTCCCCGGCGGGACCAAACATGGATCCGATGCAGGCGGGGAAGTAGACGGCGTCGGGCCCGGCCGTGACGGTGGTCAAGGTGGCGGGGATGAAGGAGCTGCGACGGCGGCCGCCGCCGGGAAGTTCGTCGCCGTACAGCGGGACGTTGTCCGGTCCGAGCACCAGGCGGCCTAGCTTCGTGGTCGCTTTGACCAGCGGGGCGGGCAGGATTTTGGCGGCGCTCAGACTTAGGCCGCCGGCCGCGGCGGCGGTCCCCCAGTGTTGGGCAGCAGTGCCCCAGCCCTTGTCCGCGAGCGCGCCCTGGTTTTCGGCCCGCAGCCGGCGCACCAGGTCGCCGGTGTTGATCAGTACGGGACAGGCCCCGGCGCACATGCCGTCGACGGCGCAGGTCTGGACGCCGTCGTACTCATAGTCCTTCCGCAGGCTCGCGGCGAGCGATGCCTCGCCGCGGAGCTCGGCGGCCGCGATTTCGCGGCGCACTACAATCCGTTGCCGCGGGGTGAGCGTCAGGTCCTTGCTGGGACACACCGGCTCGCAGTAGCCGCACTCCACGCACCGATCCACCTCCTCCTCGACCGGAGCAGCGGTCTTGAGGTGGTGGACGTAGGACTGCGGATCCGCGGAGAGCATGACGCCGGGGTTGAGGAGCCCGGCGGGATCGAACAGGGCCTTGATCTCCTGCATGACCTCGAACAGTTCCTGGCCATACTGCCGGGCGACAAAGGGGGCCATGATCCTTCCGGTCCCGTGTTCGGCCTTCAGCGTGCCGCCCTGGTCCAGGACCAGCGCCACCATTTCCTCGGTGAAGTCCTGGTAGCGGGCGAGCTGCGCCGGGTCATCGAACCGCTCGGTGAGCATGAAGTGGATGTTGCCGTCCTTGGCGTGCCCGAAGATCACGCTGTCCTGGTACTTGTGCTGGTCGAACAGCACCAGCAGTTGTTCGCAGGTTTCCAGCAGCGCCGGCACCGGCACGGCGATGTCCTCCAGCAGCGCGTTGGTCCCGGCCGGGCGTCCGCCGGCCACCGTCGGGTACAGCCCCTTGCGGATATGCCAGAGCGCGGCGCGCTCCGCGGCTCCGGTGGACAGGCTGAAGGGTGCGGCCAGGTCCAGGGACTCGAAAAGGCGCAGGCTGAGCTCTTGTTTGTGCGCGAGCTCCGCGGCCCCCGATGCCTGATGCTCCACCAGCAGTCCGGCGTGGTCCTGCACCTGCACGGCGACCAACGACGGCGGCGTGGCGGACTGCCGCTGGGCGATCCGCAGCGACGTGGCGTCCATGAGCTCGATGGCTGCCAGCCCCTCGGCTGCCAGCTCCGGCAGCGCGGCCGTGGCAGCCCTCAGGGTGGGGAAAATCATGAGGCCGGTTGCCGCGTGCGGCCGGGCCTCGACGGTACGGAAGGTGGCCTCGGCGATGAACCCCAGGGTGCCTTCGGAGCCGATCATGAGGTGTTCCAGGATGTCCGCGGGCGTCTCGAAATCCAGGAAGGAGTTCAGCCCGTAACCCATGGTGTTCTTCATCGCGAACAGCCGGCGGATGGTGCGGACAGACTCCGGGTTGGCGCGGACGCGCCGCCTCAGCCGCAGCAGGCCCTCGTGCAGGGCGGGCTCCTGCTCCCGCAGTTGCCGGTCCGCGTCGGGAGCCCCGGTGTCCAGGACCGTGCCGGAGGGCAACACCACGATCATCGAGTCGAGGGTGCGGTAGGTGTTGGATTCGGTCCCGCAGGACATGCCCGAAGAGTTGTTGGCAACTACCCCGCCAATGGTGCAGGCGCTTTCGCTGGCCGGGTCTGGTCCGAGCTTTCGGCCGTGGGGGGCCAGCCGGGCATTGACCTGTCGGACGGTTGCGCCGGGTTGGGCACGGACGCGGGTGCCGTCGCCGAGCACCTCGACGGCGCGGAAGTTTTTCCGGGTGTCCAACATGAGGCCGTCGCTCAGGGCTTGACCGCTCAGCGAGGTTCCGCCCGAACGGAAGACGAGGGGGTTCCGCCCCGCAGCGGCCGCGGCCATGAAACTGCGCACTTCGAGGGTGCTGGCGGGCGTCCCCACCGCTTCCGGAACCAGCAGGTAGTGCGAGGCGTCGTGGGCCATGGCACGGCGGTCCAGGTCCCGGATGGAAACCGACAGTGAACCGTCGAGGGCCTCAAGCAGCCGGCCTCTCGCGTCAGACGGGATAGTGCGCGGGCTTGCGGTGCCGGATGCGGCGGGGACGATGGCCATGGTGGGCGTTCCTTCGGCGGGGGCGGGCAGCTGGATGACGGGCGAACGGCCTTAGCCGTGGGTGTGTGCGGGCGTGCAGCGGACAAATCGTTCGGTAATGCGCATCGGGTTGGTGACGGCAGTGCCGATCACCACGGCGCTGGCGCCGAGCAGAAACGCATCCTCCACCTGGCCGGGCTCCCAGAATCGGCCCTCGGCGACGATGGGGACATTCACGGCGGCCCAGAGCTGTTCCAGCAACGCAAAATCCGGGGCCGGCGGCGTGGGCGCGTCCGAGGTGTAGCCGGCGAGGGTTGTGGCGATGAGTTCCGCTCCCGCGGCGGCCGCGGCCTGCCCGGCGGCGAGGGAGTCGACGTCGGCCATCACCGGCACACCCAGTTCGCCGCGGATCCGCCGGATCAGTTCGCCTGCGGAATCCGGGCCTTGCCGGGGGCGGAACGTCGCGTCGAGGGCCACGATGTCGGCGCCGGCCTCGACGATGATCGCCGCGTCGGCGAAGGTCGGTGTGATGTAGACGGGGCCGGCGTCCAAGACCTTGCGGATGCCGATGACCGGCAGCGTGCACCGCTCCTTGACCGCGCGGATGTCTTCTTCGCCCTGGACCCGGAGGGCGGCGGCGCCGCCTTGTTCGGCGGCAAGTGCCATGGCGGAAATGTGGACGGGCCCGTAGAGCGGGTTGCCGGCCCGGGCCTGGCAGGACACGATCAGCCGGCCCATCAGGGACTTGACCAGCTCCGCGTGCGGCGTCACGGATTCACCTTCCGCGAGGTCAGGTACGGCTCGTGGTCCGGGAATGTGGAGGGTGTCCGGAGCAGTTCGCGGGCGAGCGTCAGGGCTCCGTCGAGGGAACCGCCGAGCGGCGCGCGCAGCTCGGCGTCGGGACGGACGGCGCGGAACCGTGCAGCCAGTGGCTCGAGGAGCAGCGGCCCGGCGTCGAACAGCCCCCCGGTGTAGGTGGCGAGCGGCGGAACCCCGGAGCCGAGTGCGGCGGCGAGGTTGTCGGCCAGCAGCGTCCCGGCCCGGGTCCAGATACCGGCGGCCACGGCGTCGCCCGCGTGCGCGGCGCCGGCCACATCCGTGGCGAAGGCGGCGAGGACACCGGCCCGGTCGTCCCGGGTGTAGATCTTCCGCGGCAGCTCCTCCGGAGCACCCCAGCGTTCGCGCAGGCACGCCAGCAGGGCGGCCGATCCGCCGGGCCGGCCGTCGTGCGCGGCCAGGGCGGACTGGAGGCCGGCGGTGCCGATCCAGCTGCCGCTGCCCAGATCGCCGAGGACATGCCCCCAGCCGTCCACCCGGTGCCAGCAGCGGGCGAAGTCGGTGCCCAGGCCTACGACGCCGGTGCCGGCGGAGACCACCGCCCCGCCGCCGAGCCCGAGCCCGCCCACGAGCGAGGTGACTGCGTCCGAGGCCAGGGCGATGGGGATGGGCCCCAGCTGGGCGCGGAGGGTGCGGTGGGCGTCGTCGGTCCCGGCCGTGAGGCTCAGCAGACCGCTCATCCCCACCGCGGCGGCGCGGAGCTGACCGCCGCGGTCCGCGACGGCGTGCAGGGTCTGCGGCAGCAGGGATGCCAGGATGGCCGGCAGCGCTATGCCGCCGGCGCCGACCTCGATCCTGGCCCCCGTGATCCGCAGCGGCGGTTCGCCGGCAGGGGCGTCGAGGCGCTGCAGGGCAGCCCGGCTCCCGCTGCCGCCAATGTCCAGGCCGAGGACCCACTCTGTCTGCATGCCGCTCACTTGCTCATGCCGGCCGTGAGGCCGGCGACAATCTGCTTGGTGGCAACGAGGAACAGCACCACCAGCGGGATGGTGGCGATGACCAGTCCGGCGAACAGGGTGGGCCAGTCGGTCTGGTATTCCCCGAAGAACGTCGTGAGCCCGACCGGCAGCGTGTAGTTCTCCTTGGAGCGCATCAGGATCAGCGGGTAGAAGAAGTCGTTCCAGATCGGCACGAACCGGAAGACGACGACGGTCGCGATCGCCGGCTTCACCAGCGGCAGCATGATGTGCCAGAACATCGTGAAGCTGCCGGCGCCGTCGATCCGCGCCGCTTCCTCCAGTTCCAGCGGAAGCTGGCGGAAGAACGAGGTCAGGACGAAGACCGAGAACGGGATGCTCAGGGCCGCGTAGACCATGATCAGGCCGAATTTGTTATCCACCAGCCCCAGCTGGTCCAGCAGGTAGAAGACCGGGAGGATGGCCAGGTAGACCGGCAGCATCAGCCCGGACAGGAACACGGCCTCGATGATGCCGGTCACCCGGGACTTGCTTCTTGCCAGCGCGTAGGCGGCCAGCAGCGAGACCAGGGTGGACAGCAGCACCGAGCCGATCGTGACCAGCAGGGAGTTCACGAAGAAGGTCCCGAAGGACGCCTGTACCCAGGCCTTGGTGTAGCTGGCGAAGTTGGGGTTCAGTGGCAGCGCCAGGGGGCTCCGTGCCATGTCGCGGGTGGTCCGCAGCGAGCTGAGCACCATGACCAGCAGGGGCGCGACGGCGATCACCGCGTAGACCCAGAGGAAGCCCGAGACGGCGAACCTGCCGGCCGCGCCCTTCCTCCGGGACGGCTGGCGGCGCTTCGGCTCCGGGGCAGGCACGCCGGCGGCAGGTTTATTCTCTGTGAGGAGACTCATCAGGAGAGCTTCCTTTCCCTGCGTCGGATGATTGAAGTGAAGACCAGCGCCACTCCGAAGATGAAGATGAAGAGCATGGTGGCCAGGGCCGAGGAGACCCCGATGGCATTCGATGCCCCGGATTCAAAGGCAGTCCGGTAGAACATCAGCGAGAGGACGTCGGTGGCCCCGGCCGGTGAACCAGAGGACCCTCCCATGGCGTACGGCAGCGCCAGCGCTTCCATGGACCCGATGAAGGTGAGGATGCTGACGGTGCCGATAGCCGAGGTCAGCAGCGGCAATGTGATCGCGCGGAACCGTTGCCATGCCGTCGCGCCGTCCAGCGACGCGGCCTCGGTGAGCTCCTCGGGGATACTGCCGAGCGCTGCGCCGTAGAGCAGGATCGGGAATCCGAGCCACTGCCAGGCCGTGACGAGCACGATCACCCAGAGCGCTGTCGACGGCTGGCCCAGCCAGGGCTGCGCCAGCTCGCCCAGGCCGATTGCCTTGAGCAGCGCGTTGACCGGGCCGAACAGCGGCGACAGCAGCAGGGTCCAGAGGTAGCCGATGACCAGCGGGCTGACGAGGTACGGCAGCGTGTAAAGCGTCTGGAACAGCTTCTTGAAGCGCCTGCGCTTGTACAGGAACGATGCGATCGCCAGCCCGACGGTGTTCTGGAAGACCATGGCACCGGCGAAGAGCAGCAGGTTGTGCAGCAGCGCCCGCGGCAGGTCCGATTTGAAGGGCTCTGCCGTGAAGAGAGTGAAGAAGTTCTCGATGCCGGAGAAGGCCCCGCGTGCGGTGCCCTGCCAGTCAAAGAAGGAGTAGCTGAAAGCCGTGATCATCGGGTAGAGCACGAAGATGGAGAAGATGATCACCGCTGGGGCGAGGAAAATCACGGTGGCCGGCCAGCCAAGCACAGTCCCCGTCGGACGGGGACCGCGCTTGCGCGGCTTGGGGCGGCTCAGCTGGTCGGCTTGAACCACTGGGAAACTCCATTCTGGACCATTTGGGCGACGCCGGAGGCGTCCTTGCTGCCCAGGAACAGTTCCTGGACTCCGGAACCCATCAGGTCGGTGCCCGACGGCGTGCCGTAGCGGAAGTCCACCAGCAGCGTGTACGGCGCCGGGCTCTTCTGGTAGAGGTCCCAGATTTCTTTCATGACCGGGTCGTTGAAGGTCACGCCGGCGACCGGGGAGAACTGCTTGAGGTCATCCACGACGTGCTGGCCGAATTCCTTGCTCGCCATCCACTGCAGCAGCTTTAGGGAAGCCTCCTGCTTCGGCGACTTGGCGTTGATGGCCCAGTTGCCGTCCGCGTAGGCGGCCGAGACCGGCTGCTGGGACGCGGAAGTGCTCCGGACAGGAACCTGGAAGACGCCGAGGTCAAGGTCCGGGTTCTGCTTCTGGAAGAAGCCGAGTTCGAAGGAGCCGCCCGGGAACATGGCGGCTTGCTCGTTGGTGAACAGCACCTGGGCGTCGGTGTAGCTTACGCCCACGACGTCCTTGGGCATGAAGCCCTGCAGATCCTTCAGGTTCTGGATGGAGCTGACGTACTTGGGGTCGGTGAAGGTCTTTTTTCCGGCCTGGACGGCGTCGCGGAAGTCCTTGCCGCCGTACTCAGCCGAGCCGAAGATGTCGTGGATGAACGGCATCATCCAGGCGTCCTTGGCGCCGACGGCCAGCGGGGTGATGCCGGCCCCCTTGATCTTTTCGTTGACCTTGATGAAGTCGTCCCAGCTCTTGGGCACCTCGACGCCCTGGTCCTTGAAGATCTTCTTGTTGTAGAAGACCTGCATCGTCTGGGTGGCGAAGGGAACGCCGTAGGTCTTGCCGTCCGCCTTGCCCTGGGCGCCGGCAACGATGGTCTTGTCCATGCTGTTCAGGCCGTCAACCTTGCCGGTGATGTCGGTCAGGTTGCCGCCGGCAATCAGCGGCTGCAGGGCGCCGTAGGCGCGGGCCTGGACGACGTCGGGGCCGTTGCTGCCGGTCAGCCCTGTGGAGAGGATCTGGTTGTATTCGGTGTTCTTGAAGGCTTGGAAGTCGACCTTGACGCAGTTCTTCTCTTCGTAGGCGGCGAAGATTTTCTTGTAGGCCTCCACGTCTTCGGGCCGCCAGGACCACACCTTCAACGTCTCGGGCGAGGCGCACCCCGAGGCGCTGGTTCCAGCGGCTTTGTCCGCGGCGGACGAAGAGGAGCCTGGCGCGCAGGCGGTGATCGGCAACATGGCGAGCGAAAGTGCCGCGATCAGGTGCCTGGGTCGTACCTTCATTGTGTAATCCTTCTGGTCGGAGGGTGAGGTGATGCGAAGCTGGGGTATGCGGGGTCGGATTTGGACGCGCTAAACGGTGAGGGATTCGACGGCGGCGCGCACGCCGCCGGTTGCGTCGACGGCGTCCCGTGAACGTGCCGGGCCGGAGCTGGTCAGCATCGATACCAGCGCCACCTTGAGATCGCCGTCGGCCGCCGCCAGCGCGGTCCGGCAGGGCTCCTCGCCCTGCCCGGTTGCTTCCATCAGAATGCGGACAATCCGTGCCCGGAGCTTTTCGTTGGTGGCAAGGACAGAGACCATCAGGTTCGACCACGTCTTGCCGAGCCGAATCATGAGGGCGGTCGAGAAGCTGTTGAGCATCATCTTTTGAGCGGTGCCCGCCTTCAGGCGGGTGGATCCGGCCAAGGCCTCGGGGCCGGTGTCGGCGACCATCACGAAGTCGGCCAGCGGCCCGAGGACGGGGTTGACGGCGCAGGTCATGAGCGCGGTCGGAACGCCCAGCTGGCGGGCGCGGTCCAGGGCCCCGCCGACGTACGGGGTACGCCCGGAAGCAGCGATGCCAATGACGACGTCGCCGGCCCGGACCTCTTCTGCGTCGGCGAGGCCGGCATCCCAGGAGTCTTCAAGATTTTCCACAGCCCGAATGAGGGCTGCAGAACCGCCGGCATGGTGGGCGATGACCACGCCCTCGGCCAAATTGAACGTCGGCATTAGCTCTGCTGCATCGATGATCCCGAGCCTGCCGGACGTGCCGGCGCCGAAATAGTGCACGCGTCCGCCATTGGTCACGGCACTCGCGGCGGCGTCGACCAGCGCGGCCATCACGGGCAAAACCTGCCGTACGGCCGCCGGTGCGGTACGATCCTCGTCGTTGAGCGCCTCCAGGATGCCGAGTGTAGTCCGCTGATCCAGGTCCAGCGTGCGGGGGTTTCTCACCTCGGTGCTGATGTCCAGCCAAGCGCTGCTTAATTGGGCGCTGGCGTGGTTTTCTGAACTCACAAAATTTCCCATCTCTCGAAAGACGGTTTGTGATCTCCGTCACCGGAGAACTTACGGCCTCTGTCCCTTCGTGTCAAACACTTACAGATGAGCATCATTGTGTGTAACCTACTTACACGCGGGGCTTCCGTCCCGCCAAACAGTTAGAGAGGATGGCTTCTGATGAGCGCCGTGACAGGTCACCAATCATCCCGGACAGTCCTGGTCCGGATCCGGTCGGCCTTGCCGTCGCTGCGGACCTCGGAGCAATCGGTGGCCAATGCGGTCCTCGCCGAACCGGCCCTCGCAGCCACTCTGTCCATCGGCGGGCTCGCTGAGAAGTGTGGGACCTCCACGACCTCCGTGGTTCGGTTCTACAAAAAGATCGGGTACCAGGGCTACTCCGACTTCCGGATGGACCTTGCCCGGGAGACCACCCGCGAACAGGCTGTCACCAATGTCGGTGTCGAGATGTATGAGGATATCGCCAAGACGGACTCGTTGCAGGACGTCGTGTCCAAGATCGCCTTCAATGAAACGATGTCCATCGCCGACACTGCCGAGGCGCTGGACGTCGCCAAGCTCTCGGACGCCGTAGCCGCCCTGTCCGGCGCCCGGCGGATCGATATCGTCGGCGTCGGCGCAAGCGCCTGGGTCGGCCAGGACCTCCAGCAGAAATTGCATCGGATCGGACTGACGGCGCACAGTTGGTCGGACGCGCATTCAGCGTGGACGTCGGCTGCCCTGCTCGGCCCCGATTGCGTCTCCGTTGCCATCTCCCACTCGGGCTCGACGCTGGATACGGTCGAGGCGATGCGTATCGCCGGGGAGGCCGGAGCCCGGACGATCGCCATCACCAACCATTCCGACTCGCCACTGGCACGGGCTGCCGACGTGGTGCTCACCACAGCGGCGAGAGAGAGTCCGTTTCGCTCCGGGGCCCTCGGCAGCCGCATGGCCCAGATGATGGTCATCGACTGCCTGTTCGTCGGAGTCGCGCAGCAGTCGTACGATTCCTCTATCGCGGCCCTCAGCAAGACCTACCTGGCGGTGCAGGGCAGGAAAGTGCCGCAGGGGGGCAGGCCGTGACGACGCGACGTCGCAGCGCGGCCTATGTTCTTACCGGTACCGTCTTCAGTGACGGCGCCGCATGTCCTGATTCAGTCGTTGCCGTTCTTGGTGACCGCATTGTCTACGCGGGGCCGCGGAGCGGTTTTGATGCATCGGACCTGCCGGACGCCGAAGAGATCGCTCTTCCCGACGGCAGCGGCATCCTTCCGGGACTGGTGGATCTCCATTGTCACGGAGCTGCAGGAGGCGACTTTCCCGCGGGAGACGACAGTGGCTGCCGTGGCGCCGTTGACTACTTGCACCGGAACGGGACGACGACCTTGCTAGCGAGTCTGGTCACGGCACCGCGCAAGGACCTGCTGAGGGCCATCCGGACTCTAAAGTGTTTGGCGGACGAGGGCCTGATTGCCGGAATCCATTCCGAGGGACCGTTCCTGTCCCATGCCCGCTGTGGGGCACAGAACCCCGAGTGGCTGCGGGATCCCGACCCCGAACTGCTGCAGCTGTTGCTCCAGGAAGCGGGTGGATGGCTCAAGACGATGACCTACGCTCCCGAACTTCCGGGTGCCGACGATCTCGTCCGGGCTCTGATCGAAAATGGCGTTACGCCGTCGCTTGGCCATACCGACGCGGATGCCGCGGTGGCCGCCGCTTCACTGGAAGCGGCCGCGGCCGGGCTGGCCTTGTGGGAGGGGCGTGCCGGTGCGGCGCGGCCGACGGTGACCCACCTGTTCAACGGAATGCCCCCGATGCACCACCGACAACCTGGACCGCTGGCATCGTGTCTCCGGTTGGCCGGTGCCGGCACGGTGGCCGTGGAACTGGTGGCCGACGGCATTCATCTGGCCCCCGAAACCGTGCAGATGGTCTTCCAGCTGGTAGGGGCCGACAACGTCGTTCTGGTTACCGATTCAATGGCTGCAGCAGGGCTCCCCGACGGGGACTATGCTCTGGGACGATCAGCCGTTTCCGTGCAGGCCGGCGTGGCCACACTGCAAAGCACCGGATCCCTCGCCGGAGGTACCGCCACGTTGCTGGACGTGGTGCGCCGGACCATAGAAGCGGGCGTGGACCCTGCTGAGGCTGTCGCGGCCGCAACCTGTGTTCCTGCCCGGGTCCTCGGTCTCGAGGCTGAGATCGGCAGTCTCCGTGCCGGCATGCGGGCTGACGTGGTTGTGGTTGATGAGCATTTCGAGCTAGTGGGCGTCATGCGTAGCGGTGAAGTGATAAGGCGGACGGGAACGGTCTCGGGCACGACATGAATGGCTGAGCGTAACCCCATTCAGACGACGCAGGGTTCCAGACCAGTAGCCCAAAAGGACGACGGCGAATATTGCCGAAGTCCTCACCCAGCCGCGGCGGCCGCTTCGCCGTGCCGCACCAGTTTGGCGTGCTCCTGCAGCGCTGCGAGGAGGGCGGCGGCGAGGCATGTCCGTTCAAGCATGCCGTCAATGCTGATCCATTCATGCCGGGCGTGCGCGCCGTCACCGACTGCGCCGAGACCGTCGAGGACAGGAAGTCCCAGTGCCGCGGCGAAGTTGCCGTCGCTTGCACCACCCACGGACGTCTCGGCCAGCTGGAAGCCGAGCTGGGCGGCCACCTGCTCGGCCTCTGCGGAAAGCCACGCATTCTGCGTGGAGCGAGGCATGACAGGCCTGTTCCACTGGCCGGTGACGTTCACTGTCACGTGTGAAGAGCGGCCGCTCAGACGAGCGGCCACGGGTAGCGCATGCCGGTGCGGTCAATCGGCAGGACCCGGTCGTGCAGCAGGCGCTGGACGCGGTGCTGCAGGGCGGCGACCTCTTCCTCATCGAGGAGCTCGGCCACCTCGGGAGGGACGGCCTCTGCGAGCTGAGCGATGTCCTGGAGCAGGGCATCCGGGATCGGGTCGCCCGCGAAGTCCCAGATCACGGTGCGCAGCTTGAAAGCCGCCGAGAAGCACAGCCCGTGGTCGATGCCCCAGACCCGTCCGTCATCGCCGCGCAGCACATGCCCGCTCTTGCGGTCCGTGTTGTTGGTGACGTAATCGAACARGGCGATTCGCGCCAGCTCGCGGTGGGTCTCGGGCGCGTCCTCGTACAGCGTGAAGTAATGCTCCTGGAAGTCGCACTCGATGAACCATTGCAGCGAGCCGAYCCCCAGCGGAGCGTCTTCGCGGATCACCGTCAACGGCACGAGTCCCCACGCCAGGGATTCGCTGAGCAGGTAGGCGGCGCGTTCCCGCCGGTAGAGCCCGGGCTCGAAATCGGACAGCGGCCTTTCCCCGGCCTCCGGCTTGTAAACGGCATAGGCCGTGTCTTCACCGCAGGAGACCTGGACGAGGAACGTCTCGTTGCTGCTGCGCGGGATGCGTCCGAGCAGCTCGACGCTGCCCTCGGCGAGCAGCGTCAGCTCCCGGCCGGACACGGTTCATCCAAATTCAATGGCTGCCCCATTTCCGGCCTGCGCGGGTCAGCCGTCGGCGCCGCCTACACGGCGTCCAAGCACGCCGTCGTCGGCCTGACCAAGAACTCGGCTGTGATGTATGGGCCCAGGGGCCTGCGCTTCAACGCCGTGGCCCCCGGCCCCACTATCACCAACATCGTGGCCACCTGGGGATCCCAGCTCGCGACCGAACCCCTCGGCCCGCTGATGCAGGACACCGTCCCCACCCCCGCGACAGCGGCGCAGCTCGCCGCCTCCATCACCTTCCTGCTCAGCGACGACGGCACCAAGTTCAACGGCGCCAATCTCGCCTCCGACGGCGGGAGGTCCCGCCGTCGTCCGCGTGCAAGACGAGCCCTGGATGCTGGCAGGCTGGACCGCCCGGGATCTACTCTTCGACAACGCCCGTTGATATTTCGCTCAGGGTGTCAATGTAATCCAGCGTCTTGGGACTGACGTGCCGCACAGCGCCAAGAGCCTCCCAGAGAACGGCTTTGTTGGCATGGTTACCTAGCGCTCCTCGGAGTTCCATTACCGTCTCGATGCCCTGACTCTCGAACACGCGCGTCATGTCCTCTACCTGGGCGAGACGGCCAGGGGACGGCCAGCTGATGACTTCGGAAAGCGTCCCGGTATCGAGGTGCCGACGGAATCCACTGGTCGTGGCGGCATCCGGCCACGCCTCGATCAGGGCGACAACTCGTGGCCTGACGGTCGCGTGGTAGTTCTGTCGTCGCTGCAAGGCGGCATCGACAATGATGGCCCCGATGTGGTCCCAGCTACGGCTGACTTCGGTCGAGTCGTCTACGCCGTGGGAGTCCAATTGCGCCGGGAGGTTGGCGTCATCATTATCGATAGTCATAAGTGAATACTTCCATGTCGGCGGTGAGCGTGCGGCTCAGCCGAGGGCCGGAGCGTACTCACGGCTGTAGCGTCCGGTATTCGTCGATGACCTCGTTCCGCGCCGCGCCGGCACTTGGGGGTCTTGAACTATATTCGGACAAGGGAAGGTCCGGACTGCATTGCAGGTACAGGTGAGGCGGATTTCTGAATGGCGCGAATGCCGGCGGCCACGGTGGAAGTGAGTATCACCGTTGTCCAGCGCCTAGTCCGGGACCAGCGGCCCGACCTCGGCGACTGTCCATTAGCGCGGGTTGCGAATGGCTGGGACAACGCGACCTTCCGGCTCGGTGACAACCTGGCGGTCCGGCTGCCGCGGAGGGCTGAGGCCGCTCCGCTGATATTGCATGAGCAGCGCTACCTTCCCGACATTTCTCACCGCTCCCCGGTTGCGGTTCCTGTCCCCGTCCACGCCGGCAGGCCGACGTCGGACTTTCCATGGCCGTGGAGCATCGTGCGGTGGGTCCCCGGAGCCGCTGCGGCCGACGTCGGCCCTGCCGGCCGCGGACCGGCGGCTCAAGGCCTGGCCGATTTCCTGCTGTCTCTTCACGTGCCCGCCGAAACCGGCGTCCCGGTGAACCCTTTCCGGGGCGTGCCGCTGACGGACCGTGACGCTGTGCTGGTGGAACGGCTCGGGGACCACGAACGTTACCCGCAGGCGGCAGCGCTGAGAGCGGTGTGGGCGCAGGCCTGTGCCGCCAAAGCCTGGGATGGTCCGGCGATGATGCTCCACGGGGACCTCCACCCCGGCAACATCCTGCTGGCGGACGACGGCTCCCTGGCCGGCGTCATCGATTTCGGCGACGTCGGGGCGGGGGACCCGGCTGTCGATCTTGCGTTGGGGTGGCTGATGTTCGACGCCGGGGCTCTCCGCCGCTTCATGGGCGTCTTTGGCTCCGCAGCGGACGGGGACACCTGGATGAGGGCCCGCGGTTGGGCTCTCATCCTGTCCACCGCCATGCTGAGCAACTCCGACGATAGTCCGCGGATGTGCGCCGTAGGGAAGTTCGCGATCAGGCAGATCCTGGATGACGGACCTAGCCTGCAACTCTGACGCCGGCGTTATTGTCGGTACCTCCTCATATGCTGTGAGTGTGGAAGGCAAAGCAGCTGCGGAGACGTTGGAGGCCATGGAGGCCTCTCTCGCTGCGATGGCTGCATTTGCCGGTCGCGGAGCCGGGAACGCGGCCTGGACTGGCGCTGACCTTCTCCGGGACGAAGCGGACGCGTGCCTGGACGGCATGGCTGAGGTGGGCCGCATGGAAGCCAGGCTTGCCGCGCTGAAAGTGCACTTCGCCGCAGGATACGCCCGCGCAGCCCCCGCCGTTTCCCCGCAGGAGCGCACCGCCCAGGAAATGGCGGTGACAGCAGAGGTGGCTTGTGTCCTGACCGTGAGTGAAATATCGGCGGCGGCGCTGCTGGCGGAGTCAGCCACCCTGACCACCCGTTTGCCCCTCACGCTGTCTGCGCTGCAGGCAGGGAGCATTTCATGGCAACACGCGCGGGTGATGTGTGATGAATCGTCCGGTCTGGACCCCGCCGCGGCGGCTGCTTTAGAGGCTCATTTCCTGGACCCCGCTGCTCCCTTTGCCGCGCGGGGCTGCCCGGCGGGCGAGCTGGTTCCGGGCAGGTTTCGGGCTAAAGCGCGCAGATGGCGTGAGGTGCACCACCTTGTAAGCATCGAAACGCGCCACCGCAAGGGTGTGGAGGAGCGTCGGCTGGAATATGTGCCGGACCGGGACGGCATGGCCTGGCTCTCGGCCTATCTGGCCGCGGATGTGGCTATGGCTGTATGGTCCCGTGCCACGGAGGCGGCGCGTGCCCTGCAGGAGCCGAATGAATCCCGGACCCTGACCCAACTCCGTGCGGACGTCGCCGCTGACTGGCTGCTGGCGGGGGTGGCGGAGGGAACCCCGTCACCCAAGGCGCAGGTCCTGGTGACCGTACCGGCGCTGTCTCTTTTGGGCGCCGCGTCGGACCCGGCGACGCTGGACGGGTATGGTCCCATTCCTCTGAGCATGGCCCGCCGGCTTGTGGGAGACGGTGCCGGATCGTTTCTGCGTGTGCTGACCGATCCGCAGAATGGAGCGCCGCTGGAGATCGGGCGGACCAGCTACCGGGTCCCGAAGGCGATGCGCCAATGGTTGCGGCTTCGGGATGGCCGGTGCCCTTTCCCCGGCTGCAATAACCATTCTCTGGATAACGAAGCGGACCACGTGTTGGCTTGGTCCGAGGGAGGCGGCACCGGCATCACCAACCTGGGCCAGCCATGCCGACGGCACCATCGACTCAGACACACCACAGCATGGAGGCCGGTTGACGCCACCCGGGATCAGCCACCCGGCTGGATCTCACCTGCGGGACGTTCGTATCCCAGCGAACAACAAGACTGGGAACCCGCGCACTGGCCGCAGTACCTCGGCGACCCGGGTGAAGGCCGGGAGCAGGAACCGCCCGACTGGGAATTGGAACCGCTCGACTGGCCGGACGTAGTTGCCGGTGACGTCGGGCGAGGAGAGACCGGGCCGCCATTACCGGTGGATCCCTTTCCTGACTGGGCACTGTTCATCGCGGCGTAGGATCGCCGCTCCATGGTCCCCTCCCCGTCCAGTGAAAGGTTCAAAGGATGTGCCGGCTGTTGGCCCTGTGCCCCTGCCTCCGACGTGAGCCTGAAAGGCCGCGCTAACCGCAAGAGGACGACGGCGGGAAGTCCCGCCGTCGTCCGCTGGGCACTAAGAACGACCGGAGCGTCCAGTGCCGTCTGGGACGCCCCACCTCGAACTAGAAAGTCGATTCAGGACACGCCGGCTAGAACCCCTTCGATCCGCGCAAGCAGGCCAGGCCATCCGCTGCCCATGCCCTGGAAAGCCTGCTGGCCCATCGGGGTATCGAGGTTGAAGCCCGCGTGCTCGAGGTGCAGGACGGTCCCGTCTTCGACGGCTTCGAGACGCCAGGTCACGGTGGTGTCCAGTTGGCCCTCGGAGAAGAGGAACCTGATCAGCTCGCCGGGCTTCACTTCCAGGACTTCGCACTGCTGCTGGCCCCATGCGCCCATGTCCATGGCGAAGCGGTGGCCTGCTGTCGGTGCGATGTCCCCGGTTGCCCACCAGCGGGCCAACAGCTCCGGCTTGGTAAGCGCGGCCCATACCTCTGTGTGCGGGTGGGGTATGTGGCGCTCGATCACAATGGCGTTCTCGGTCATAACATTCTCTTCTCGTCTAGAAGGTCTGCCAACGCGTCGAGGCGCTGGGTCCAGTAGTGCTCGAAGTGCTTTACCCAGCCACCGACCTCACGGAGGCCTGCAGGCTGGAGGTGGTACAGCCGATGGCGGCCGCGTCGTTCCTCCCGAACGAGCCCCGCCTCCCGAAGAACGGCCAGATGTTCAGACGCGGCAGAGCGGCTCAGGTCAAGCAGCGCAGTCAGTTCGCCGGCCGTCCGTGGCCCGTTGCAGAGTTCGTCGAGAATGACGCGCCGCAAGGGGTTCGAAACAGCGCTGAAGACATCAAAAGGCACTCGTCGAGTATATGTCGGAAAAATCCGACATAACAAGTCGTTCGTTGCCGCGCGGCTCGCCGCCTCCGTCCCAGACTTTCAGCCATGGAGCCGATGGATTGCCTTGTCATCTATGTCCCCATCGACGCTGCGCACGCTGTCCGGCAAGCCATTGGCGACGCCGGGGCGGGCCGGCTGGGGTGACTACTCCCACGACGCACGTCCGGCTGCCCCCGACGTAGTCACTCACTAGCTTCATTCCTGGGCGTTTAGGCTCCAGTGGACTCGGATGGCCTCGGCAATTGCGTCAGCGGCAATGTCGACCCGGAATGCAACGGGCGCAGTTCCTGTCACTTCGATGACCGAGTCACGGTAGACGCGGCCGCAGGACGGACACAGGGTGTAGAGATCCTCATCCGCAGGCCATTCCGCCAGCCCGGCCGGGACCGTGGTGTTGCCTCCGATGTAGACGGGGACGCCCTGTGAATTCGCCTGAATCAACCCGTCCTTGCTGACGGTGTTGCCGCACACGCAGGTGATTGTGGTGACATCATGACCGATCACGTCGGCGGTTTCAGTGTCCATGATGACCTCCCCGGTGATGGAAGAGACGTTCTTCAAATAGCCTATGCCTGCTGATCCGTGCCGCGCTGTGGAACTTTCCGCTGGCGTGGCCGACAATCACCAACACCATCTCCACGGGCCCGATCTCAGTCATGACGGTCTTGGTGCGGGTGCCGTTGCGGGAGTTCCCGCTCCCGCGGCCGGCCACGTCATGCTTGCCATAGCCGAGGTGCTCGTCCATCTCCGCTTCCAGCGCGGTTTCCAGAACTTTCTTCGTCAACCGGTTCAACGGCCCGCCCGGGCGGACGAGCTCGATTCCCCGTTCCCTGGCAGGGGCCAGGAGCTGCGGCCGCTCAAACGAGCGGCCACGGGTAGCGCATGCCGGTGCGGTCAATCGGCAGGACCCGGTCGTGCAGCAAGCGCTGGACGCGGTGCTGCAGGGCGGCGACCTCTTCCTCATCGAGGAGCTCGGCCACCTCGGGAGGGACGGCCTCTGCGAGCTGAGCGATGTCCTGGAGCAGGGCATCCGGGATGGGGTCGCCCGCGAAGTCCCAGATCACGGTGCGCAGCTTGAAAGCCGCCGAGAAGCACAGCCCGTGGTCGATGCCCCAGACCCGTCCGTCATCGCCGCGCAGCACATGCCCGCTCTTGCGGTCCGTGTTGTTGGT